>JAOPXG010000047.1 GCA_025965275.1 Nocardioides sp. | reverse complement strand
GTCGCCGAGTTCGCCCTCGCGATCGGCAAGTCCACCGACGCCGGGCGGGCTTACCTGGGTGAGGCCGTCGAGGTCCGCTACCGGCTCCCCAACACCTGGTCGCACGTCGTGGCCGGCCGGGTGCCGGTGTGGAAGGCCCGCCAGATCGCCAAGGCCACCCTGTCCCTGCCGTTCCAGGGTGCCGGGTTCGTGGACACCCACGTCGCCCCCACCGCCGCCCGACTGACCTACGCCCAGCTCGACCGCGTCGTGGAAGAAGCCCGGGTCCGGTTCGACCCCATCGAAGCCGAAGCCCGCCGCCAGGCGGCTGCCGACGGCCGGTGCTTCGACGTCGACACCCACCAGGTCTCCTACGACGGCACCGTCGACGTCCGCGGCACCCTCGACCTCGCCGACGCGCTCGATCTCGACGACGCCATCACCACCGGCGCCCAGAGGCTCGCCGACCTGGGCTGCGAGGAGTCGTTGGACGTACGCCGGTCCATGGCCGCCGGCGACCTCGCCCGCCACCAAGGGACGTTGGAGTTCCCGAAGCGTCAGGTCGTGATGAACGTGCACACCGACGGCGGACCCTTCGCCACGCTGGAGAACACCCGGTCGTTCCACTCCATCGACCAGGTCCGCGACTGGTGCCAGTCCGCCAGCGTGCACACCCGCCAGGTCATCGACCTCATCGAACACCGCTGGAACCAGGGCAACGACCCCACCCCACTGCTCCGCGAGCAGGTCTACCTGACCCACCCGACCTGCGTCTTCATGCACTGCACCCGCCCCTCACGCTCCTGCGACGGCGACCACATCATCGGCTACGACCAGGGCGGACCGACCTGCTCCTGCACCCTCGCACCCCTGTGCCGCCACCACCACCGGTACAAGACCCACGGCGGCTGGACCTACGACCGCATCGCACCCCGCATCTTCCGCTGGACCAGCCCACTCGGCCACGTCTACATCAACGACCTCAGCCACCAGCGACATACCTGACCACCCGACCCCGCCGGCCACGGCCCGCGGGGCCACAACCATGCCCGGTCGACCGTGCTCACGTCCCGGCCACGTGCCACGGGTCGGTGCAGCCGCAGTCCAGGACGAGGGACTCGTCGGGCGGCCGCGGCTCGGGGCACTGCGGACGCAGACCCCACAGGCGGTCGATCCACGACAACCTGGCGACCTTCGCTGAATGCCCGCACCGGGGACACCGGCCCATGCCGCCACGGTAGACGTCGCTGGTGCGCGCGAGGCGGAGATCCCTCCTGAGCCCTAACCGTAGGCTCGCGGCATGAGCGATCAGGCGATGGCGGGCCGCACGGTTCTGGTGACCGGAGCAAGTGATGGCATCGGGGCCGAGGCGGCCAGGGTGCTGGCCGCGCGGGGTGCGACGGTGCACGTGACCGGACGCTCCGCCGACAAGCTCGCACCCGTCGCCGAGGCGGTGGGCACCGAACCTCTCATCGCCGACTTCTCGCGCCTCGACGACGTCCGCCGCCTCGCCGAGCAGGTCGGCGAGCGCGTGGAGACGCTCGACCTCCTGATGAACAACGCCGGAGGCACGTTCGCGCCGTCGAAGCGGACCCCCGACGGCCACGAGCCGAACTTCCAGGTCAACCACCTGGCGCCGTTCCTGCTCACCAGCCTGCTCCGCCCGAAGCTCGCTGCGGCGGGCACGTCCCTGGTCGTCAACACCTCCAGCATCGGCAACCTGATGGGCAAGATCGTGCTCGACGACCTCGACTACGAGCACCGCCGGGCGATCGAGTTCCCCGCCTACGGCACCGGCAAGCTGATGAACATCGTCTTCACCCGCGGCATCGCCCAGCGGTGGTCCGACGACGGCGTCGTCTCGGTCGCCGTCCACCCCGGCCCGGTCGGCAGCTCGTTCGGCCGCGACTCGTGGCTCGTCGGTCTCCTCTACCGCTCGCCGCTCAAGCGGTTCGCGACCATCAGCGTGGCCGACGGGGCGGCGCCGCTGATCGCCCTGGCGGAGCGTGGGCCCGACACCGAGATCAACGGGCGGTACTTCAGCCGCTTCAAGGCCGACGGCCGCGAGAACAAGCAGGCCAGCGACCAGTCGGTCATCGACGGTCTGTGGGAGCGCTCGGCAGCCCTGGTCGGGCTGACCTGAGCGGGCGCGCGCTCTCCGACCGGGTCAGCTCGCCTTCTTCGCCGCGGCCTTCTTCGTGGTCGACTTCTTGGCGGCCGCCTTCTTGGCAGGTGCCTTCTTCGCGGCCTTCTTGGCCGTCTTCTTCGCGGCGGGCTTCTCGTCCTCGCCGCGCGCGGTCTTGGCGGCGTCCACGGAGCGCTGCAGCGCGGCGAGCAGGTCGACCACCTCACCCGACGACTTGGTCGAGGTGGCGGTGCGCTTCACCTCGTCGCCCTCGATCTTGGTCTTGACCAGCGACTCGACCGCCTCGGCGTAGTCGTCCTCGAACTCCTCCGGGTCGAAATCGCCGGCGAGCGTCTCGACCAGCATGTTGGCCATCTTGACCTCGGCGGGCTTCACGTCACCGGTGTCGACGGAGAAGTCGGGCTTGCGGATCTCGTCGGGCCACATCATCGTCTGCAGCACGATCACGTCGTCGCGCACGCGGAGCACCGCGACGGACGTGCGCTGGCGCAGCGCGACAGTCACGACCGCCATCCGGTCGGAGTCGACCAGGGCCTGGCGGAGCAGGCCGTACGGCTTGGCGCCGGTCTTCTCGGGCTCGAGGTAGTAGGCCTTCTCGAAGAGCATCGGGTCGATCTGGTCGGACGGCACGAACTTCTCGACCGAGATCTCCCGCGACGAGGTCGACGGCAGCTGGGCCAGGTCGTCGTCGGTGAGGATGACCATCTCGCCGTCCTCGGTCTCGTAGCCCTTGGCGATGTCGGCGTACGCGACCTCCTCGCCGTCGATCGAGCAGACCCGCTGGTACTTGATCCGCCCCCCGTCCTTGGCGTGCACCTGCCGGAACGACACGTCGTGGGACTCGGTCGCGGAGTAGAGCTTGACGGGCACGCTGACCAGCCCGAACGACACCGCGCCCTTCCAGATAGCACGCATGGGGGAAGCCTCTCTGATTGCTTTCTGCCTCAGCAGTATCCGGTCTTACGACTTCCTACGCATCCGCCATTCATCGAAGGCCTGCCGAGACGTCCGCGTCGGGGTGTAGCCGAAGACCGTCTTGAGGCGCTCGTTGAGCAGGACCGGGCGGTACTGGAGGAACATCGTCTGCTCCGGTCCGTACGGCGTGAGCCCGAGCCGGGACCCGATCGCGAGCGCGGTCCGCAGCACCGGCTCCGGGATGGTCAGCACCGGCTTGCCGAGCAGCTCCGCGATCTCCGAGATCGTCAGCGCGCCGTCGCCCGCGACGTTGAAGACGCCGGTCACCGGCCCGGTCACGGCCTGCTCGATGATCGCGACGACGTCGGTGTCCCAGATGAACACGAACGGCGACTCCGAGCCGCGGATCCTCAGCAGCCGCTTGCGCTCGAACAGCGCGGTGATCTGGTTGTCGACGGTCGCTCCCAGGATGGTGCCGATCCGCAGCACCACCTGCTCCAGCGAGGAGTAGGACGGCAGCATCTCCTCGACCAGCCGCTTGTGGTGGCTGTAGGCGAAGACCTCGTTGCCGCGCACCGGCTGGTCCTCGGTGATCCACGCGGGGTTGTCGGGGTGGTAGCCGTACGCCGCGCCGCTCGACGACACCACGATGCGCCGTACGCCGTGGGCGACGCACGCGTCGAGCACGTGCCGCGTGCCGTCGACGTCCACGGCGTACTCGAGCTCGTGGGTGGAGCCCGGGCCGGGCGTCACGATCGAGGCGAGGTGCACGAGGACCTCCGGCTTCGCCGCACCGATCACCGCGTCGACGGCCGATGGCGACGTCACGTCCATGACGACCGCCGGCGGGCGCAGGTCGGCGCTCACGACCTCGTGACCGGCTGCCGTGAGGCCGGCGACGACCGAGCGGCCGAGGAAACCGCTGCCGCCGGTGACCAACACCTTCATGGGCAGACCTTCACGCGGCCACCGGCTCCGCGATGTCGGCGGTCCGGCGCTTCCAGAGTGTCGCGACGACCAGGCCGGTGAGGATGTCGTACAGGCCCCACCAGGCCGCCACCAGCGCCATCCCGCCCAGGCCGTCGAAGTAGGCGAAGACCAGGAGCAGCCCGAGGCCGGTGTTGCGGACGCCGACCTCGAACGTCATCGCCTTCTGGCTCCGGCTCGGGAGCCTGGTGAGCCGGGCGATGCCGTAGCCCAGCGACAGGGCGAGCGCGTTCTGGAGGGCGACCGCGAGCAGGACGATGGTGATGTAGTCGCGGAAGATGTCGACGTTCGCCACGAACGCCAGGACGATGATCGCGAAGAGCAGCACGAACGACACCGGCCCCACGATCCGGTGCGCGCGCGACCCGACCCGCGGCCAGAGGCGGTTGATGGTGATGCCGGCGACGAACGGCAGCCCGATCACCAGCGCCACCTCACCGAAGGTCTCCAGCGGGTCGAGGTCGACGGAGCGCAGCAGGTCGTCGCCGGCGGGGGAGAGCCCGCCCCAGAACGCCAGGTTGACCGGCAGCATGAAGATCGTGAGCACGTTGCTGACCGCGGTCATCGACACCGACAGCGCGACGTCGCCGCCGGCCCGGTGGGTGAGGATGTTGGAGATGTTGCCGGGTGGGCAGCAGGCCACCAGGATCATGCCGAGCGCGACGGACCCACGCACGTCGAGCACGATCGTGAGCAGCAGCGTGATGGCCGGGAGGAGCACGAACTGCGCGACCACACCGATGAGGATCGGCACCGGCCGGCGCAGCACCGCGGTGAAGTCCTCGAGCTTGGTGTCGAGCGCGACGCCGAAGAGGATCATCGCGATCACGATCTTCAGCAGCGTCAGCGAGCCGGAGTCGAAGTCCAGCTTGATGTCGTCGATGTCGGCGACGAGGGCCGTCACCTGCGCGAGCAGCACCGTCATGCGATCTCTCCTGGTCCCTGCCCGAGCCGTCCGATCTCTGAGCGCACAGCATGGCGGTACGCGTCCTTGTTCACGTAGTACGACATCCGTTCCAGCCCGAGGTAGTGGTACCCGCCGGACAGGTCCGGCCGGGGGCCGGCCGCCCGCTCGTCGAGGGCGTGGGCGGCGCCCGGGTTCGTGCGCCGCGCCCGCAGGTACGACGCGACCAGCTCGGCCTGCTCGTAGCGCCCCTGCCAGCCGATCCCGGACGCCTCGATCATGCCGAGCACGAAGAGGTTCGGGTCGGCCGGCGAGAAGATGTTGAGGTAGAGGTCCGGGGCGCTCCCGCGGCCCGCCCAGCGCAGCAGCTCGGGGTCGAGGAACGGGTAGTGCAGGTGGTAGCCGGTCGCCAGCACGATCACGTCGTACGAGTGGCTGCTTCCATCGACGAAGTCGACGTCCCCACCCGCAAACCGAAGAACATCCGGCCTGACGGCCAGGTCGCCGTGGCCGAGGTGGTGGAGGATCAGGGTGTTCACGATCGGGTGCGACTCGTAGATCTTGTAGTCGGGCTCCGGGAAGCCGAACTTCACCGGGTCGCCGGTGAACATCTTCAGCACCCGGCTGTCGATCGCCTGCTTGATCCGCGGCGGCAGCGGCCTGCCCTGGTTGAGCGTGTCGGCGGGCTTGCCGAAGAGGTACTTCGGCACGAAGTAGTAGCCGCGGCGCACCGAGATGTCGACCGAGGCCGCGTGGTGCACCGCGTCGACGGCGATGTCGCAGCCGGAGTTGCCCGCGCCGATGATCAGGACGCGCTTGCCGGCGAAGACCGAGGGCGACTTGTAGGCGCTGGTGTGGATGACCTCGCCGTCGAACGAGCCCTCGAAGGTCGGCACCGACGGCTCGCTCAGCGTCCCGTTGGCGACCAGCACCCCCGCGTGCCGCTCCTCGCGGCGCCCGTCCGGCCCGTCGCTGACCACCACCCAGCCGCCGTCCTCGGGACGCGCCTCGACCACCTCGGTGCCGAAGGAGAAGCCGTCGGCGAGGTCGTACGCCGACGCGAAGTCGCGGAAGTAGGAGAGCAGCTCGCGGTGCGACGGGTAGTCCGCGACCTCGTCGCGCATCGGGAACTCCGCGAACTCCGTGGTCCGCTTCGACGAGATCAGGTGCGCCGACTCGTAGACGGTGCTCCGCGGGCCGTCGATGTCCCACAGCCCACCGACGCCGGCAGCCAGCTCGTAGCCCGTCCACGCGATGCCGAACCGCTGCAGGTTGCGGGCCGCCGCCAGGCCCGAGGGGCCGGCACCGATCACGGCGTACGGCGCATTGTCGAGCGGACCGGTCGAGTTCACGGAAGGCATGATGTCGCCATGCGACCGATGCTGGCTACCCGGGGCACTCACGTGCCGCCCGGCGACGCGTGGACGCACGAGGTGAAGTGGGACGGCGTCCGCGCGCTCACCGACGTCTCTCGTGATTCGTCCGGCACCCTGCGGATGACCAGCCGCAACGAGAACGTCATCACCGTCGCCTGGCCGGAGCTGTCGACCAGTCCGCTCGGCGACCGGGACCTGCTCGTCGACGGCGAGATCATCGCGCTCAACGAGCGGGGGCTGCCCGACTTCCGCACCCTGCAGGAGCGGATGCACGCGCGCAACGCCCGGACGGTCGCCAAGCTCGCCGAGGCGGTCCCCGCGATCTACATGGTCTTCGACCTGCTCCGCCTCGACGGGCGCGACCTCACCGCCGAGCCGCTCGAGAAGCGCCGCGAGCTGCTCGCCGGGCTGGAGATCGACGGGTCCTGGCAGGTCCCGGCTGCCTACGACGACGGGGCGATGCTCTTCGACGCCACCCTCCAGCAGGGCCTCGAGGGCATCGTGAGCAAGCGGCGCACGTCGCGCTACACCTTCGGCGAGCGCACCCCCCACTGGCTGAAGTTCGCCCACCGGCACCGGCTGTCGTACGTCGTCGGCGGCTGGCGGCCGCAAGAGGGCACGACCGACCGGCTCGCGGCGCTGCTCGTGGGGGAGCCGACCCCCGAGGGGCTCCTCTACCGGGGCCGGGTGGGCAGCGGCATCGGACCGAAGCAGAGCCGGGTCCTGACCGACCTCGTCGCGAGCCTCGGCCGCGCCGACAGCCCGTTCGCCGACGAGGTTCCGCGCGTCGACGCCGCCGGCACCCAGTGGCTCGAGCCGGTGCTGGTCGTCGACATCGACACGCACGGACGTGGGTACTCCCGGCTCAGGCAGCCGTCCTACCAGGGCGTCCGCTCCGACCTCACTCCGGAGGACCTGTGAAGAAGCTCCCGCTCGCCCTCGCGGCGCTCGTGCTCCTGCCCGCGGCGCCCGCAGCGGCCTTCAACGCAGCGCCTACCGCAACCACACTCGTCGAACATCGCGAGGCAACGCACGTCCGCCTCGACGGGGTCGACGTCCGGCTGCGCGACGGCACCACCCAGGTCGTCACCGCCAACCACACGAAGGGTTACCGCGCCCGGATCACCTGGTGGGTGCTGCGCGGCGGTCGCTGGCAGCAGCAGATGCAGGCCGGCGACGGCCGGATCGGGTACGGCGGCCTGGTCGTCGGCCGTCGTCGCCACCAAGGCACCGGCACCACCCCGCTCGGCACCTACGACCTGCCCTCGGCGTTCGGCACCCACCCGCGCGCCGCCGGGTGGGAGATCGCCTACCGGAAGATCCGGCGCGGCGACTTCTGGGTCGAGGACAACGGCTCGGCCCACTACAACCGCTACCGCAACCAGCGCCAGGGCGGCTTCCGGTGGCGGCTGCCGGTGAGCGACCCCAACGGCTCGGAGCGCCTCACCGACTACCCGACGCAGTACGAGTGGTCGATCGTCACCAACTTCAACAGCCGGCAGGTCCGGCACCGCGGCGCCGGGATCTTCCTGCACGTCAACGGCTCCGGCGCGACGGCCGGGTGCGTGAGCGCAACCGCCTGGTTCATCAGGTCGCTGATGGGCCGGCTCGACCCGGACCGGCGACCCGTGATCGCGATCGGCCGCTGATGGCCGGCAAGGAAGAGATCCACGTCGACGTCGAGGGCCGGACCCTCAAGATCAGCAACCTCCACAAGGTGCTCTACCCGCGAACCGGCACCACCAAGGGCGAGGTCCTCAACTACTACGCCCAGATCGCGCCCGTGATGCTGCCGCACCTGAAGGACCGCTGCGTCACCCGGATCCGCTGGCCGCACGGCGTCCAGGACGGGAGCTTCTTCGAGAAGAACGCCCCCTCGGGCACGCCGTCCTGGGTGCGTACGGCGAAGGTCCCGACCACCGGCAGCCGCGCCCAGTCGACCAGTGACACGCTGGTCTTCCCGATCGTCGACGACCTCGCGACACTCACCTGGCTGGTCAACCTGGCCGCCCTCGAGCTGCACGTCCACCAGTGGACGGTCGGCCGCAACGGGCAGCCGCGCAACGCCGACCGGCTGGTCATCGACCTCGACCCCGGGGAGCCCGCGGGCCTGCACGAGTGCTGCCAGGTGGCCCTGCTGGTGCGCGACAAGCTCGCCGAGCGCGGCCTCGACGCCAAGCCGGTGACCAGCGGCAGCAAGGGCCTGCACCTGTACTCCGACCTGCCGAAGCGGCTGCCGTCCGACGAGTCGACCGCGCTCGCCAAGGAGGTCGCCGAGGAGCTCCAGGCCGAGCAGCCGAAGCTCGTCACGGCGACGATGACCAAGGCCCGGCGCTCCGGGAAGGTCTTCCTCGACTGGTCGCAGAACGCCGGCTCGAAGACCACGATCTCGCCGTACTCCCTGCGCGGTCGCGAAGTGCCCACGGCGGCGACTCCCGTGACGTGGGACGAGGTGGAAGAGGGCGCCGAGGACCCGCTCGGGCTGGGGCAGTTCCGCTTCGAGCAGGTCCTGCAGCGGGTCGCCGACCACGGCGACCTCTTCGCGCACCCCTCGTGAGGGCCTGCGAGCAGCCGGAGAGCAACGAGATCCCTGTTACATGTCCGTCATCTGTTACCAAACGGTGGTCGTGGCGTGGAGATCGTGTGGGTCTGGCGTGGCAGCCGCGCTCCTAACTTGTAACTCGTAGCACCAAGAGTTCCTGGGGGAATGCCATGACCATCACGACGACCGCCGCCACGGCGAGCACCGCGAGGAGCACCGCCAGGAAGTTCCTGCTTCCGGTGGGCAGTGTCGTCGGCGCCGGCGTGCTGGCGATGGTCATGGGGGTCCCCTGGACCAGCGCCAGCGAAGGGTCCTCCGGGATCCGGCTGCTGGCCGACGACAACCAGGGCGCGACGTTGACCATCAGCAAGGTCGAGCCCGGTGAGTCTGTGTCTCGCAGCGTGACGATCCGCAACTCGGGTGGTCAGCAGTCGAGGCTCTCGTTCCAGGAGACGGGTGACCCGTCGCCGTTCGCCGACGGAGAGCTGCACCTGGTCATCGACCAGGACGGCACGAAGCTGTACGACGGTGACTTCGCGGCGATGAGTGACATCGCCCAGGACGTGGGCACGCTCGACGCAGGTAGGTCGAGCACGTTCACCTTCACGGTGTCGCTGCCGGACGACGCGCCGTTCGCCAACCAGGGCGACCCGGCGACGGTGTCCTACACCTGGGTCAACTCGAACACCGGATCGACGGGTTCGTGGGAATGAGGCACGATCCCGGGTCGTGACCATGTCCCGCTGGGGATGACCATCACCGCCCGCGCCTCTGGGGGGAGCGCGGTCGGTGGTCGCCAGACCCGCGTAGAGCGGAGGGCTCGTTCGGCGTATCTGGGGGGAACGCCGAGCGGCTCGCCGACACGGAGATGACCGGCTCGTCCGGTGCTGTGGGGGGAGCACCGGGCGAGCGGTCACCACGCTCACCAGTTCTCGGAACTCTCGGAAAGTCACCCGCCCATGGAGATCAGCACCTCCCCGCACCGCCCGGCGCCGACGCCGTGGGGACGCTTGTTGGTGCTCGTGGTCATCCTCGGCCCGGTCACGGTCCTCGTCCTGCTGCCCATCGGGCTGGGGCTCGAGCGCTTCGTGATGTCGGGCGGCTCCATGGACGGAGGGATCGACCGGGGCTCGGTCGTCTTCGAACGGGCGGTGCCCGTCGGCGACCTGCGGGTCGGTGACGTGATCACCTACCGGGCGCCCGCATCCTCGGGCACCGAGGGCTTGGTCACCCACCGGATCG
>JAOPXG010000363.1 GCA_025965275.1 Nocardioides sp. | reverse complement strand
GAGCCGTACACCACTCTGCCGTACGTCACTGTCGAGCCGGGAGGCGACCGCAACCCCCCGCCCCGTTGTCAGCCTGTCGGCGCCGCAACCCGAATCAGCCCGCGGGCCTCGCCGAGGATGGTCGGGTTGCGGGGATCTCGACACGGTCGCAGAGCGACCTGGTCGATCAACGGCGGGCGAGCCGGGAGGCGACCACAACCCCCCGCCCCGTTGTCAGCCTGTCGGCGCGCAACCCGAAGTAGCTCGCGGGCCGTGGTCAGGGAGGGCGGTCGGGTTGCGGGGATCTCGACACGGTCGCAGAGCGACCTGCTCGATCAACGGCGGGCGGGCCGGGAGGCGACCGCGACCACCCGCCCACCTGGCCCCGGTGTCAGCCGGTCGGCGCGCAACCCGAAGCAGCTCGCGGGCCGAGGCCAGGGAGGGCGGTCGGGTTGCGGGGATCTCGACACGGTCGCAGAGCGACCTGCTCGATCAACGGCGGGCGAGGCGGGCGTTGTCAGCCTGTCGGCGCGCAACCCGAAGCAGCCCACGGGCCGGACCAGGGAGGGCGGTCGGGCTGCGGTGGTTTCGAGACAGGACTTCGTCCTTCCTCAACCACCGGCCCCTACCGGAGAGGTCCTACGCTTTCCCCGATGACTGACGACACGGTGGCCACGCCGGCGGCGGGCCCGGACCACTCCGGTGAGTACTCACACCGGCAGGTCCTGACGATCCTCTCCGGGCTGATGCTCGGCATGTTCCTCGGTGCCCTCGACCAGACGATCGTGAGCACGTCGATCCGGACCATCGCCGACGACCTCAACGGGTTGTCGGTGCAGGCATGGGTCACCACGGCGTACCTCATCACCGCGACGATCACGACGCCGATCTACGGCAAGCTCGGTGACCTGTACGGGCGCAAGAAGCTCTTCATGTTCGCGATCACGGTCTTCGTCCTCGGCTCGGTGCTGTGCACGTTCGCGACGTCGATGTACCAGCTCGCGGCGTTCCGCGCCTTCCAGGGCCTCGGTGCCGGCGGCCTCTTCACGCTGGTGCTCGCGATCATCGGCGACATCGTGTCCCCGCGCGAGCGGGCCCGCTACACCGGTTACTTCATGGCCATGTTCGGCACCTCGAGCGTGCTCGGCCCGCTGATCGGCGGCTTCTTCGCCGGGCAGGCCACGATCCTCGGCATCGCCGGCTGGCGCTGGGTCTTCCTGGTCAACGTGCCGATCGGCATCGCTGCGCTGGTCGTGGTCTTCCGCACCCTCCACATCCACCACGTACGGCGTCAGGTGCGGATCGACTGGTGGGGTGCTCTGGCCCTCGTCGTCGGGCTGGTGCCGCTGCTGACCGTCGCCGAGCAGGGTCGCGAGTGGGGCTGGGACTCGCCGCGCTCGGTCGCGGCGTACGTCGTCGGTGGTCTCGGCCTGGTCGCCTTCTACCTCGCCGAGCGGATGATGGGCGACGCGGCGCTGATCCCGCTGCGGCTCTTCCGGATCCGCGCGGCCGCGGTGACGATCTCGGCGAGCGTCATCGTCGGCATGGCGATGTTCGGCGGCATCATGCTGCTGCCGCTCTACATGCAGATCGTGCACGGCGCGTCTCCGACCGAGGCGGGCCTGCTGATGCTGCCGATGGTCGCCGGGATGATGGTCGGCTCGATCGGGTCCGGCCAGGTGATCTCGCGGACCGGCCACATCCGGATGTTCCCGATCGCCGGCTCCGCGCTGATCGTCGTCGGCCTCCTGCTGCTGTCCTTCTGCGGCGCCGACACCCGGATGCTCTGGGTCAGCCTGTCGATGCTGGTGCTGGGCCTCGGGCTCGGCAACTGCATGCAGCCGCTGCTGCTCATCGTGCAGAACGCGGTGCCGCCCACCGAGATCGGCGTGGCGACCAGCTCGGCCACGTTCTTCCGCCAGATCGGCGGCACGCTCGGGGTCGCGATCTTCCTGTCGGTGCTCTTCAGCACCGTCGGCGGCAACATCCAGGATGCGATCGAGGCCGAAGCGCAGACGCCGCAGTGGCAGCAGGCGGTCGCCGCCGGGGGAGGCCTGGACCCGTCCGTCGTCGCCAAGGTCCAGGACGACTCGTCGTTCATCGACACTCTCGACCCGGTGTTCGCGCACCCGTTCAAGGTCGGGTTCGCGGAGTCGATGGACCTCGTCTTCATGCTCGCCGCCGGGGTCGGTGTGCTCGCGTTCCTGATCCTCCTGCTGCTCCCGCCGGTCGAGCTGCGCGCCACCTCGGCGAGTGTCGCGGCGCGCGCGGAGGCTGGGTCGTAGACCCGGCCGGATCTGTTTGGATGGACCGATGAGCGACCACACCATCGAGCCGGACATCGCCGAGGCCGTCCACGCCGTCACCAACCGCCACGGCGCGGCGGGCCTGGAGGACTTGATCGACCTCGCGCAGCAGGAGCTGGTCGTGGCCCGCAAGGCACTCGAGGAGCTCGCTCCCGGACCCGACTGACGGTTCGCACCGACGGGCGGACACGACGTACGCTGGTGGCTTCCCCGATCGTCAACGCATTCTTTGCGAGGTTGTTCCATGTCCGCGCCCGCGAGCGTCTTCCCGCGTCTCGAGCCCCGGCTCCCGTCGGTGTCGAAGCCGATCCAGTACGTCGGCGGTGAGCTCAACTCCACCGTCAAGGACTGGGACTGCGCCCCCGAGGGCGACACCGTCCGCTGGGCGCTGATGTACCCCGACGCCTACGAGGTCGGCCTGCCCAACCAGGGCGTCCAGATCCTCTACGAGGTGCTCAACGAGCGCGACTGGATCGTCGCCGAGCGCACCTACGCCGTGTGGCCCGACATGGAGCAGGTGATGCGGGAGGACTCGATCCCGCAGTTCACCGTCGACGCCCACCGACCGGTGCGCGCCTTCGACGTCTTCGGGCTCAGCTTCTCCACCGAGCTCGGCTACACGAACATGCTCAACGCCCTCGACCTGGCCGGCATCCCGCTGCACGCCGCCGACCGCACCGACGACGACCCGATCGTGCTCGCCGGCGGGCACGCGGCGTTCAACCCGGAGCCGGTCGCCGACTTCCTCGACGCGGCCGTGCTGGGCGACGGCGAGGAGGTCGTGCTCGCGATCTCCGAGGTGATCCGCGACTGGAAGTCCGAGGGCCGCCCGGGTGGGCGCGACGAGGTGCTCAGGCGGCTGGCCGTCAGCGGCAACATCTACGTGCCGCGCTTCTACGACGTCGTGTACGCCGCCGACGCGACCATCGAGGCCGTCGTCCCCAACCGCCCCGGCATCCCCTTCCGGGTCCGCAAGCACACGCTGATGGACCTCGACGCCTGGCC
>JAOPXG010000346.1 GCA_025965275.1 Nocardioides sp. | reverse complement strand
TCGGCTGGGCCGAGGGCCGGCAGGAGGCGCTCACCCGCGCGGCCGAGGCCGCCGCCCGCACCGAGGAGCAGGTCCAGCACCAGGAGCAGCGCCGGGCCCGTGAGCACGCCGCCGCCGTCACGGGGCTGGCGCGAGCGGCCGCGGCACTCGAGGCGGCCACCGCCGAGGTGTCCGCCCGGGTGGCCGAGCAGGCCACCGGGCTCG
This sequence comes from Nocardioides sp., assembly GCA_025965275.1. Taxonomy (GTDB): domain Bacteria; phylum Actinomycetota; class Actinomycetes; order Propionibacteriales; family Nocardioidaceae; genus Nocardioides. Next base: position 3,424 of record JAOPXG010000346.1, on the reverse strand, counting down.
CCCTCGAGCTCACCCGCTCCCTGGTCGGCCACGAGCTGGCCGTCGCCGCGGAGCCCGGCGCCGGCGTGCTCTCCCGCGTCCTGGCCGTGCTGCCCGGCGACCCGACCACGCTGGTGCGCCTGCACCCCGACACCGCCGGCACGGACGCCGCCCGGCTGCTCGACGAGCGCGGCGTACGCCTCGTCGTCGACCCCACGCTCGCCCCGGCCGACGCCGTCGTCGAGACCGACACCGCGGCCATCGACCTGCGGGTCTCGACCGCGCTCTCCCGGCTCGCGGAGGTGCTGCGATGAGCGAGCTGACCGACGCCCACCGCGAGCGTGCCCGCGCCGCCGTCCGGCCCGCCCGGATGGGGCGCGTCGTCGGGCTGCTCGGCCTCCGCGTCACCGTCTCCGGCATCACCGCCGCGCTCGGCGACCTCCTGGAGGTGCACGGCGCCGCGGGTCCGGTGCCGGTCGAGGTCGTCGCCAGCGGCGGCGGCGTGCTCACCTGCCTGCCGCTCGCCGAGACCACCGGGCTGCGCGCCGGCGACCACGTCCACTACTTCGGCGAGGGCCTGCGGATCCCGGTCGGCGAGGCGCTCCGCGGTCGGGTCCTCGACGGCCTCGGCCGGGCCATCGACGACGGCCCGTCGCTCGACGACCTCGAGTCCGTGGTCGTCGACCACGTCGTCCCGGCCGCGCTCAGCCGACCACGGATCGACCGCCAGCTCAGCCTCGGCGTGCGCGCCCTCGACGGCCTCATCTCCTGCGGCCGCGGCCAGCGGCTCGGCATCATGGCGGGCTCGGGCGTCGGAAAGTCCAGCCTGCTGTCGATGATCGCCCGCGGCACCGACGCGGAGATCTCGGTGATCGCCCTGATCGGCGAGCGCGGCCGCGAGGTCCGCGAGTTCCTCGAGAACGACCTCGGCGAGGAGGGCCTGCGCCGCTCGATCGTCGTCGTCGCCACCTCCGACGAGCCGCCCGTGGTCCGGCTCCGGGCCGCCTTCGTGGCGACCCGGATCGCCGAGTGGTTCCGCGACAGCGGCCGGCACGTCGTGCTGATGATGGACAGCCTGACCCGCGTCGCCCTCGCCCAGCGCGAGATCGGCCTCTCCGCCGGCGAGCCCCCGGCCACGCGCGGCTTCCCGCCGAGCGTCTTCGCGCTGCTCCCCCGGCTGCTCGAGCGCGCCGGCACCTCGCCGGCCGGCAGCATCACCGGGCTCTACACGGTCCTCGTCGAGGGCGACGACCTGCAGGATCCGATCGGTGACTCCGCCCGGTCGATCCTCGACGGCCACGTCGTGCTCTCCCGCGACCTCGCGACGTCGGGCCACTTCCCGAGCATCGACGTGCTCGAGTCGATCTCCCGCGTCGCGTCGGCGGTCATCGAGCCGACCGCCCGCCAGGACGCCCAGCACCTGCGCCGGCTGCTCGCGGCGCACCGCTCGGTCCGCGAGCTGGTCGAGATCGGCGCGTACGTCGCCGGCACCGACCCGGATGCCGACCAGGCCCTCGCGCTGATGCCGCGGATCAACGCCTTCCTGCGCCAGGACATGGACGACAGCACCGACGCGGCCGACACCTGGACCGCGCTGCACGAGCTGGTGACCCTGTGACGCGGCGCGGACGCGGGAGCCTGGGCGGCCTGGTCCGGCTGCGCGGCGTGCGCGAGCGGGACAGCCGGATCGGCCTGGCCACCGCCCTCGCCGAGGAGCGGGGCGCGACGGCGACGGTGGCCGAGCTCGAGCGCCAACTCGGGACCCTGCCGGCCCCGGTCTCGGCCGACCTCGCGACGTTCCGGGCCCGCCAGCACCTGGTCGAGATGCTCGGTGCGGCCCTGGTCGACGCCCGCGCGGGCCAGGAGGTGGCCCGGCAGATCACGCTCGAGGCACGCAACCGCTGGGTCGAGGACCGCAGCCGGCTCGCCGCCGTCGAGTCGCTCGTGGCCCGCCGTACGGCGGCGGTCCGCGAGGAGCGCCGCCGGCAGGAGAACCGCGACCTCGACGAGATCGCCGGAGAGCTCTGGCGCCGGCAGCACGCCACGACCAGCGGGGAGGCGTCGTGAGCATCGCGGACGTCACCTCACGGATCGGTCAGATCCAGTCCCAGCTGGCCCTGCTCGCCCCGCCCGGCGCGAGCGCGGCATCCTCCGCGGCCTTCGCGACCTCGCTGAGCTCGGTCTCGGCCGCCGGCGACACCTCTGCGGCCGACGGAGCCGCCGCCGGCGAGGCCGTGGTCGCCTCGGCGAAGAAGTACCTCGGCGTCCCCTACGTCTGGGGCGGCACCGACCCGTCGTCGGGCCTGGACTGCTCCGGCCTGGTGCAGCGCGCCTACGCCGACCTCGGCTACGACCTGCCCCGCGTCTCCTACGAGCAGGCGAAGGCCGGCCGACCGGTCGCGAGCCTCGACCAGGCACAGCCGGGCGACATCCTGGCTTTCGGCTCGCCGGTCCACCACGTCGGCATCTACCTGGGCGACAACCAGATGATCGAGGCACCGCGCCCGGGTCTCGACGTGCGGATCGGCCCGGTCTACGAGACCCCGGCCGCGATCCGGCGGATCGTCCCCGACGCCATCAGCGCGGTCACCCCGGCGTGGGTGACGCCGACGGCGCGCGTCGCCGCGGGCACGCCGTACTCCGAGCTGTTCGAGGCGGCCGCGCAGAAGTACGGCGTCAGCCCGACCCTGCTGGCCGCGGTGGCCCGCCAGGAGTCCGGCTTCGACCCGACCGCGACCAGCCCCGCCGGCGCGCAGGGCCTGATGCAGCTGATGCCCGCGACGGCCCGGGGCCTCGGCGTCAGCAACCCGTTCGACCCCGCCCAGGCGGTCGACGGCGCCGCCCGCCTGCTGAGCAGTCTGCTCGACCGCTTCGGCAGCACCCCGCTCGCGCTCGCCGCCTACAACGCCGGCCCGGGCGCCGTGCTGCGGTACGGCGGCGTGCCTCCCTACCCGGAGACGACGAACTACGTCCGGTCCGTGATGTCCATGGTGGAGGCCGCATGACCATGTCCACGCCCATCCTCGGCCCTGTCCCGTCGGTGGCGCCGTCGTTGGCGCCCGGCACCGCGACGCCCGGGACCCCGGCCGGGAGCGACGCCGGCGACGCCTTCCTCGCCCTCGTGCAGGGCCTGCTCGAGGGGACGGCCGGCCAGGCTGCGGCCGGCCCCGCGCCGCAGGTCGACGCGCCCGCTGACGGGCTCACCGACGCGACCGCGCCCGACTCCACCCCGGGCTCCGCCCCCGGCTCCACCCCTGGCTCCGCCACCGCCGACACCGCGACCGAGGCCGCCGCGGCCGGGCTGGTGGTCGCGCCGATGGTCCCTCCCCTGGTCCAGGTCGCAGTGACGACGACGGTCGTCCCGGGTGCCGCCCCGAGCGTCCGCGCCGCCGTGCCCGCCCCGCGCGCCGTCGAGCCGGCCGCCCCTGCGGCGGACGAGCCGGCC
>JAOPXG010000317.1 GCA_025965275.1 Nocardioides sp. | reverse complement strand
AGACCGACGTGCTCGACCGCCTTCCGGGGACGGCCGGCTCCACCTGCGTGGCCGTCGGGGGAGCGCGCGACGTGCGCTCCGGGGGCTTTGCCGCGGGTCCGTTCGACACCGCGAGCGCCCAGGGCCGATCGGCGCGAAGTTCCAGCGCCGGTGGGTCGGGCCGGACGAGCGGGACGGCGCCGTCCGAGCGGGCGGCAGGCACCAGCCAGTCCTGTCGGGACAAGCCGCGACGGTCCGGCACGGCATCGTGCAGGCCGTCGTCGCTCAGTAGGCGCCGCGGTGGGCGAGCACTGCACCGACGGTGCGCACCAGGATCCGCAGGTCGAGGCCGAGCGACCAGTTGTCGACGTAGTGGAGGTCGAGGCGCACCGCCTCCGGCCAGGAGAGGTCGGAGCGGCCCGAGACCTGCCAGAGGCCGGTCAGGCCCGGCTTGACGACGAGGCGGTGCTGGGGGTCGACGTCGTAGCGTGCGACTTCCTCCGGCAGCGCGGGGCGGGGGCCGACCAGTGACATGTGGCCGGCGACGACGTCGAAGAGCTGCGGGAGCTCGTCGAGCGAGTAGCGGCGCAGGAAGGCGCCGACCCGGGTGATCCGGGGGTCCGCGCGCATCTTGAACAGCACGCCGGTGGCGTCGTTGCGGTCCGCGAGCTCGTCCACCCGCTGCTCGGCGTCGACGCCCATGGTGCGGAACTTGTGCATCGTGAACAGCTCGCCGCCACGTCCGACGCGGCGCTGGCTGAAGATCGTCCCTCCCGGGGAGTCGAGCGTGATGGCGAGCCCGATCGTGGCCAGCAGGGGCAGGAGCGTGAGGATGGCCAGCGCGGCGAGCAGTCGTTCGGCGACCGCTTTGACCAGGCGGGCCGGCGCAGCGGGGGTGCCCGTCCGGATCTGCAGCACGGCCAGGTCCCCGATCCTGGTCACGGCCGCGCGGGCAGGGTTGACGTCGAGCAGCCCGGTGCCGACATAGACCTCGAGGCCGGCCTCGTCGGCGAGCCAGGCGATGCGACGGGAGGCGTCCGGGGACAACGCCGGACCGGGTGCGAGCAGGATCGCGGCGGCCCCGACCGCGACCGCGGACTCGACGACCCGGTCGACACCGAGGCACACCGGGAGGTCGTCGGTCTCGATGGCGCCGACCTGGTCGAGGTCGACGCGGTCCAGACACACCGCGGCAGCCTCGAAACGGGCAGCGGGCGTCCGGTGGAGCTCGTCGAGCAGTCGCTGGACGTCGGCGACGCCACCCGCGATCGACACCCGGGTCGGGACGCGCCTGCCGATCAGGGCCGCGGCGACGAGCCGGGCCAGCAGGGTGAGGAGTGCCAGGGCCGTAGTGGCGGCGAGGAGCTGGTCGGAGGTCGCTGACGGCTCCAGCAGGGCGTCGGCGACCCAGCAGCCCAGACCGGTGAGCGCCACCGCCCGGACGATCGAGGCCAGGAGCACGCCGAGCCGGTCGTCCCTGACCGAGCGGGCCGACCACCCTCCTGTCGCGACGAGCGCCAGGAACCACCCCAGTCCCAGCAGCGCCGCCGCCGACGGTGCCAGGTCCTGCGGTCCGGTCAGACCGACCGGAAGCGCGAGGACGGCGGTGGCGAGGACCACGTCGACGGCTGGCAGCCACAGCGGGCGCCAAGCGAGACGCCGCGGCAGGCGGTGGAGCCAACGGCGCAGCGCGTCGGCCTCGGCGGTGGTGTCGGTCACCAGGTGGAGGGTGTCGATCTCGTCGTCGGCGTAGCCGCCGATGCTGCCGGACGCGATCGGAGTAACCGATGCCAATTGTCCCCCTAGGCTTGGCACCGACCGATGCCGAGATGTACTGCACGCCAACCTAGAGAGACCGGCAGGGTGCGGCATGCCTCAAATGGGGCAAACCGGCCGGCGCCAGTGCAGGCCGCGCCGGGTCAGGACGACCGGGGGCGCCACGCCGCCTCGTTGGCCACCCCGACTGCCGAGAGCTGGGAGGAGACCTCGAGCTTGGCCAGGATCGACCTGACCTGGGTGCGGACGGTTGCCTCCGAGACCACGCTGCTGGCGGCGATCTCACGCACGGTGTGCCCGCGCATCAGCTCACCGAGCACGGTCTCCTCGCGCGGCGTCAGCAGCGCGAGCCGCTCGTGCAGGGCGCGGTGTTCACGGGTGCCGTCACGCCAGAGCGCGATCAGGGACTCGCGATCGTCCAGGTCCTGCACGGGGAGGTCCTGGTTGATCCTCCGGACGACCGCGAGGATGTCGTTGAGGGGCCGCGACTTGTTGAGCACCGTGCGGGCACCGTGGTGCAGGCACTCGCCCCACCGGAGCCGATCGACCGACGCCGTGACCACCACGACGTTGATGCCCGCTTTGGTCATCGGGGTGATCAGTGGGACCCCGTCGCCCCACGGGCCGAGGTCGAGGTCGAGGAGAACGACGTGCGGTGGGGTCCGGTGGAAGGACGTGATGAGGGCCTGGGGGGAGCGACCGTCCGCGGCCACCGCGATCCGGCGTACGGCGTAGCCCTCGATCGTCAGCGCGAGCTCGAGCGACTCCGCGAAGAGGACGTGGTCATCGAGGATGAGGACCCGGAACCGGCTACGCGGGACGGCGGCCGGCACTGCAACCCTTTCGCGGCGCCGAGAGCGCGCCCCAGATCGCGGCGGTGATCCTCGGACCACGTCCTCCCGTCGACGCCACATCTGTGCTGCTGTGCTGCATGGAGCCCCCCGGTACCTGAGGCGACCGACACCAGCCGCTCCGGCCTGACATCCCACGACCGTCGCGCCGACTGTTCTGACGAACGGTCGCGGCATCGCCACCTCAGGATGCCACAGGAAGGAGGGTAGGTTCAGGAGTTCGAAAGGGACGTCTACACCAGCGCGCGGGCGCGGTGTCGCCGCCAACCCGCCCAGGCCCACGACGCGTCCCGAAAACAGGGGACGTTCATCGTCGAGGAGTCATCGGCGGACCGGGCGGCGACACGCTTTCCCCCTGATGGCGAGCACAACCTCGGGTGGCGTGGTTGCGTCCCCGCTTCCCCGTGTCGCGCTCGCCTCGGACATGTCGCTGGTGGCCGAGGCGGTGGGCGCGGCGCTCGTCGGCTGCGGATGGACCGTCTCGCTGCTCGCGTGGCCCCGGGAGCCGAGCGACGACCCCGTGGGGCGGCAGCTCGCGCGGGCGGCTCCCGACGTGGCGCTGCTGATCTGTGAGGTCGACACCGCAACCCGGCTGGCTGGCGCAGCCGCGCTGATGCGGCAGTGGGACGGTCCGTGGGTGGTCCTGTCCGGGACGGGACCGGAGATCACCTGGGGCGGCTTCCGGGACGCCGGCGCCACGGTCGTGCGGTCCACACTGATCGGGCTCGACGAGCTCCAGGAGCTGATCCGCTCGGTGGCGGCGGGCACGGTGTCGCGGACCGACGAGCTGGACGAGTACGTGGACGCGTGGCGCGCGACCCGCGCGGGTCGCGACGAGATCCGCCGGCGCATCGAGAGCCTGTCGCCGCGCGAGCGCCAGGTGCTCGAGCTGCTGCGCCGCGGCATGGTCGTTCGCAAGATCGCATCACGGGACGGCTTGTCGGAGGCAACGGTGCGCAGCCAGGTGCGCTCCGTCCTGCGGAAGCTGGGGGTGCGCTCCCAGATCGCCGCGGTGTCTGCGCTGCGCTCGGCGGAGGAGATCGACGGGTGACACCCTCGGCCCGTCCGAGCCACGGATTCGCGCCGGTCGCGCTGCACCGTTAGGCTTGTGCGGTTGCCTCGGCGAGGGAGTGGTTGCCACTCCGTGATCGACAGGGCTGGCTGATCCTCCGGATGCGCCCCCTCACGATCTCAGCTCGTGCCGAGGCCCCGAGACGTTGAACAGTCAGTACCCCTGAGGAGAGCAGTCGTCATGAGCAGCGAGAAGATCCAGGCCGAGACCCGCACCGAGTTCGGCAAGGGTGCGGCCCGCCGCATCCGCCGCGCCGACAAGGTGCCCGCCGTCATCTACGGCCACGGCAACGACCCCATCCACGTGACCCTGCCGGGCCACGACACGATGATGGCGCTCAAGCACGGCGGCGCGAACGCCCTGCTCGAGCTCGACATCGAGGGCACGACCCAGCTGGCGCTGACCAAGCAGGTCCAGATCGACCCGATCAAGCGCCACCTCGAGCACATCGACTTCGTCGCCGTCATCAAGGGCGAGAAGGTCACCGTGGAGGTGCCCGTGCACCTGAACGGCGAGGCCGCCCGCGAGACCCTGGTCGTCACCGAGAACGCGACGATCCAGCTCGAGGCCGAGGCGACCAACATCCCCGAGTTCATCGAGGTCGACATCGACGGTGCCCCGGCCGGCACGCAGATCCACGCGTCCGACCTCAAGTTGCCCGCCGGCTCGACGCTGCTGCTCGACCCCGAGACGCTGATCGTCAACATCACCGAGCAGCAGTCGCAGGAGGCCCTGGAGGCCGAGCTCGAGGAGGCCGAGGCCGAGGCCGGCATCGAGCGCGAGGAGTCCGACGCGGACGTCGACGAGGTCGGCGCCGAGGACGACGCCGCCGAGAGCGCCGGGGCTGCCGCCACCGAGGAGTGACCCTCCACCTGTTCCGCAGAAAGGGCCGGGATCCCATGACCGACTCCAGTCCCGTGTGGCTGGTGGTCGGGCTGGGGAATCCCGGCCCTTCCTATGCCGGCCACCGGCACAACGTGGGCCACCTCGTCGTCGACGAGCTGGCGACGCGCCTGGGCGCGCCCTTCCGCGCGCACAAGTCGGGTCGCGCCGACGTCGTCGAGGGGCGCCTCGGTGCGCCCGGGACGCCCGGACCCCGCGTCGTGCTGATGAAGGCGCGTTGCTACATGAACGAGTCCGGGGGACCGGTCAAGCAGCTCGCGGGCTTCTACAAGGTCCCGCCGGAACGGATCGTCGCGATCCACGACGAGCTGGACATCCCGTTCGACACCATGCGGGTCAAGCTCGGGGGCGGCGACAACGGCCACAACGGCCTGCGCTCGATGCGCGGCTCGCTGGCCACCGGCGACTTCCACCGGGTGCGGGTCGGCATCGGTCGTCCGCCGGGCCGCCAGGACGTCGCCGACTTCGTGCTCTCGAACTACTCGTCGGCCGAGAAGAAGATCCTGCCGTTCCAGGTCGACAAGGCCGCCGACGCCGTCGAGTCGCTGGTGACCGAGGGCCTCGAGCGCACCCAGCAGCAGTTCAACTCCTGACGACCCGATCGGTAGGGTGACCGCCGTGACCTTCGTTCCCGGAACCCCGCCCGCCGACGCCACCACCGACGACCACGTGCTCGCCACCTGGCTGGCCATGGTGGCGGGGGAGCGGCTGCTGGAGGTGCGTCAGGAGGGCCTCGAGGGTCGCGAGCTCAAGGACGCCGGTGACGTCGCGGCCCACGACCTCCTCATGGCGCTGCTCGCCGAGCACCGGCCCGGGGACGCCGTGCTCTCCGAGGAGGGCAAGGACGACAAGGTGCGGCTCGGCTCGAACCGGGTCTGGATCGTCGACCCGCTCGACGGCACCCGCGAGTTCTCCGAGCCGCCGCGCGACGACTGGGCCGTGCACGTGGCCCTGTGGCAGGACGGCGACCTGGTCGCCGGCGCCGTCGCGCAGCCCGCACTCGGGGAGACCTTCAACACCGGCCAGCCCTCCGTCGTACCCCCGAGCACCTCGGCGCGGCCGCGGATCGCCGTCTCGCGCAGCCGCCCGCCGGAGTTCGTCCACGCCCTCGCGGAGGAGCTCGACGCCGAGCTGGTCCCGATGGGGTCGGCCGGGGTCAAGGTGATGTCCGTGGTCCGCGACATCACCGACGCCTACGTGCACGCCGGCGGCCAGTACGAATGGGACTCCGCCGCTCCGGTCGCGGTCGCCCGCGCCGCCGGGCTCTTCACCTCCCGCGTCGACGGCACGCCGCTGGAGTACAACCAGGAGGACGTCTACCTCCCGGACCTGATCGTCTGCCGCCCCGAGCTCGCCGAGCGCATCGTCGCGTTCGTGAACAGCCACGGACTCGACTGACATCCCGGGCATCGAGTAGCCCGTTCGGGCTATTCGCTTTGCCCCGAACGGGTGGTTATCCGACGCCGGAGAACCTCGTGCTCGCGGGCTTCAAGCAGGTGAAGCGGATCCCGGGTGCGGTCAGCTCGCCGTCCATCAGCGACTGCGACGCCGGCGACGCTGGCCGGGGGCCGCACCGCCAGGCCAAGGCCGCGGCCTGGGTGGCGGCGGTGGCGCTGGCGCTGACCGTGCTCGTGCCGCCGTTCCTGCCGCGCCGCTCCCGGCGGCGTACTTTACGGGTTGTGTCCTGTGATGGGCCCGCCCCAGGGTGGGCCCATGACCGCCTTCATCTCGCACACGACCATCGACGCCCACGACGCCTACGCCCTGTCGGAATGGTGGAAGCCC
>JAOPXG010000290.1 GCA_025965275.1 Nocardioides sp. | reverse complement strand
AGTACGACGCCATGAAGATCGTCGGTGAGCTGACCGACGTACCCGTGCCGGCCGTGCGCTGGATGGAGCCGACCGGCGAGGTGCTCGGCACGCCGTTCTTCCTGATGGACCGCATCGACGGCGTCGTTCCGCAGGACGTGCTGCCCTACAACTTCGGCGACAACTGGCTGCACGACGCGTCCCGCGAGGACCAGCGCCGGCTCCAGGACAGCTCGCTCGCGGTGCTCGCCGAGCTGCACGCGATCCCGGACGCCGCGACGACCTTCGGGTTCCTCGAGCCGCACCACCCGGGCTCCACGCTGCTGGAGAAGAACCTCGCCCGCACCCGCGCCTGGTACGACTTCGCCGTCCCCGACATCGGCCGATCGCCGCTGGTCGAGCGCGGTCTCGACTGGCTCGAGGCCCACCTGCCCGAGACCGACGAGGTCGTCCTGGTCTGGGGCGACTCGCGGATCGGCAACATGATGTACCAGGACTTCGAGCCGGTCGCGGTGTTCGACTGGGAGATGGCGGCGATCGGGCCGCGCGAGCTCGACGTCAGCTGGATCCTCTTCGCCCACCAGGTCTTCGAGACGATCACCGCGATGTTGGAGCTGCCCGGCATGCCGCACTTCCTGGCCGAGGAGGACGTGGTCGCGACGTACGAGGAGATCGCGGGCGTCGAGCTCGGCGACCTGCACTGGTACCACGTCTACAACGCCGTCCAGTGGTGCATCGTCTTCATGCGCACCGGGGCCCGCCAGATCCACTTCGACGAGATCGAGCGGCCCGAGGACATCGAGACCCTCTTCCACCACAAGCCGCTCATGCAGCGGCTTCTCAGCGAAGCAGGAGCGTGAGATGAGCGGCATCAGCCCGCTGGACGAGTTCCCGCTGCACCAGGCTCCGCTTCCCCTGGCGTGGGCCAACAGCAGCGACCGCAACTTCTACGACCGGTCGTACTTCAACGCCCACGACCGCACCGGCGAGATCATGGTGATCACCGGCCTGGGCTACTACCCCAACCTCGGCACCAAGGACGCGTTCGTCCTGGTCGCCCGCAACGGCACGCAGACCGCGGTCCACCTGTCCGACCTGATCGACCAGGACCGGATGAACCCGCACGTCGGCGCCTACCGCATCGAGGTCCCCGACCCGCTGAACAAGGTCCGGATCGTCCTCGAGGAGACGGAGGGGATGTCCCTCGACCTGACGTGGGAAGGCACCTGCCCGGTCATCCAGGAGCAGCCGCACGTGCTGCGCTCCGGCAGCCGGGTCACGCTCGACGCCCAGCGCTTCGCCCAGCTCGGGTCCTGGAGCGGCACGATCGTGATCGACCGCGAGGAGATCGCCGTCGATCCCGCGACCTGGCTCGGCAGCCGCGATCGTTCCTGGGGGATCCGCCCCGTGGGGGAGGCGGAGCCCCCAGGAGCGCCGGCCGACCCGCCGTTCGAGGGCATGTGGTGGCTCTACGTGCCGATGCAGTTCGACGACTTCGCGATCTGCCTGATCATGCAGGAGGACCCGGACGGCTTCCGGACCCTCAACGACTGCACCCGGGTCTGGAAGGACGGCCGCATCGAGCAGCTCGGCTGGCCGCTGATCGACATCCACTACGCCTCCGGCACCCGGACGCCGACCGGTGCGACCATCCGCTGCACGACGCCCGAGGGCAAGCCGCTGGTGCTCGAGGTCGAGTCGCGGCTCGCCGTACCGCTCCACGTCGGTGGCGGGTACGGCGGCGACCCGGACTGGATCCACGGCACCTGGAAGGGCGAGAACTTGGCCGAGCGGGTCACCTACGCCATGGACGACGCCGCCGTGCAGGGCCGCTTCATGTTCGGTTGCGTCGACCACGTCGGCCGGGCCACGGCCGACGGAGCCGAGGGCTGGGGCCTGTTCGAGCACTTCAGCATCGGTCGCCACGACCCGTCCGGCTTCACCGACTTCTTCACGCTCGCACCCTGATTCGAACCAAGGAGACCTGATGAGCCTCGACCGCAGCACCTTCTTCATCGACGGCGACTGGGCCGCGCCCGCGAGCAGCGACACGATCGAGGTCGTCTCGCCGCACACCGAGCAGGTCGTGGCGACCGTGCCCGAGGGCTCGAACGCCGACATCGACGCCGCGGTCGCTGCCGCTCGTCGCGCGTTCGACCACGGACCGTGGCCCCGGCTGTCGCCGGAGGAGCGGATCGAGATCGTCCAGAACTTCTCGAACCTCTACGCCGGCAGGATGGGCGAGATGGCCGACCTGATCACGGCCGAGATGGGGTCGCCGACGTCGTTCTCGAACCTCGCCCAGGCTCCCGCGCCGTGGATGATGATCGAGGCGTTCCTGACCGTCGCGCGGAACTTCCCCTGGGAGGAGAAGCGCACGGGCATGCTCGGCACCGACGTGATCGTGCGTCGTGAGCCGGTCGGCGTGGTCGCGGCGATCCCGCCGTGGAACGTCCCGCAGTTCACCACGATGTCGAAGGTCATCCCGGCGCTGCTCTCGGGCTGCACGGTCGTCGTGAAGCCGGCCCCGGAGACACCGCTCGACACCTACCTGATGGCCGAGCTGCTGCAGGAGGCCGGCGTACCTGCCGGTGTCGTCAACATCGTGGCCGCCGGTCGCGAGGTCGGCGAGCACCTGGTGGCGCACCCGGGCATCGACAAGGTGGCCTTCACCGGGTCGACCGCCGCTGGCCGCAAGATCGCCGCGGTCTGTGGCGAGCAGCTCAAGCGCGTCTCGCTCGAGCTGGGGGGCAAGTCGGCCGCGATCGTGCTCGACGACGCCGACCTGGCCGCGACCATGGAGGGCCTGAAGTTCACGGCCCTGATGAACTCGGGCCAGGCGTGCGTGGCCCAGACCCGGATCCTCGCCTCGCGTGCCAACTACGAGCGCGTCGTGGAGGCGCTTGCGGAGAAGGTGCGGGCGATGCCCGTGGGCGACCCCATGGATCCGGCCACCGAGATCGGGCCGCTGGTCGCCCAACGTCAGCAGGAGCGGGTCGAGAAGTACATCGCCCTCGGCCAGGAGGAGGGTGCGCGCCTGGTCGTCGGCGGCAACGGCATGCCCGACGGTCTCGACCGCGGCTGGTACGTGCGACCGACCGTCTTCGCGGGCGTCGACAACGGCATGCGGATCGCCCAGGAGGAGATCTTCGGCCCCGTCCTCTCCGT
>JAOPXG010000277.1 GCA_025965275.1 Nocardioides sp. | reverse complement strand
CGTCGGTTTCCGTGGATCGAGACAGGACTTCGTCCTTCCTCAACCACCGGGGGGCTCAGCCTCTGAGTCGCACCGACAGGCAGGTGACGCAGCCCTCGAGCTTCTCGAACTCGGAGATGTCGACGGCGACCACCCGCAGACCGCGCTCCTCGAACAGTGCCCGGGTCGCCGGAGCGCTGGTCGACATGAGCACGGTCGACCCGTCGAGGAGCACCACGTGGGCGCCGGCCTCCTCGGGCACGGGCAGGAACGCGTCCCAGACCGACGGGTCGTCGACGAGGGGCTCGAAGCCGATCACGGTGCCGTCGGGCAGTGCGGTGACGGCCGACTTCAGGTGCAGCACCCGGGCCACGGGCACGCCGACCACGCGGGCGCCGAGCGGCGCGATCAGGGCGGCGAGCTGTTCCAGGCCCGACGCGTTGGTGCGGCCGCCCATCCCGACCCACACCACGCCGCCGTGCTTGAGGACGTCGCCGCCGTCGAGGGTGCCGGGCTCCTCGATCCGGGCGATCCGGTAGCCGAGTCCGGCCAGCGTCTCCTCGGTGCCGGCGGTCTCGGGCTTGCGCTCGTCGGCGCCGGGGCGCGAGATGACGGCCAGGTCGCCGTAGACGACCACCGTGTCCTCGACGAAGACCGCGTCCGGGCAGTCGTCGGCCGGCGGCACCTCGACCGTCTCCCAGCCCTCGGCCCGCAGCGCCTCGGCGTACCCCTCCCACTGCCGCGCGGCGAGGTCGTCGTCGACCGGCGAGCGGGCGATGTGGGTGAGGAGGCCGTCGGCGAGGCGGGGGCCGGGGCGGCGGACCAGGGCGCGCTTGTTCATGGGGTCATCCTCAACCCAGGAGCGGGGAGACCGCACGCGCGATGACGCTGGGCAGCCGGGTGACGGACTCCTCGGCGTCGGCCAGGGTCATCGCGCGCAGACCGGCGTTGATGCCGAGCCAGCGCAGCGGCTCTCGCTCCCAGGCGGGGGAGCGGTGGCCGACCCACGGCAGCCGGGTGAGCTCGGTGTCGCGCTCGAGGACGAGGTCGCGCAGCGTGCGGCCGGCGAGGTTGGTGGTGCTGACGCCGTCGCCGACGTACCCGCCGGCCCACCCGAGCCCGGTCGCCCGGTCGAGCCCCACCGACGCGCACCAGTCGCGGGGGATGCCGAGCGCGCCGCCCCAGGCATGCGTGACGCGGGTCCCCTCGAGGACCGGGAACAGGTCGACCAGCGTGGCGTAGAGCCGCGCGAAGACCCTCTCGTCGCGGTCGAACTCGGGCTTGATCCTCGAGCCGAGGTGGTACGGCGCCCCGCGCCCGCCGAAGACCAGCCGGTCGTCGGCGGTGCGCTGCCCGTAGATGATCAGGTGTCGGTGGTCGGAGAACGTCTCGCGCCGCGCCAGGCCGATCTCGTCCCAGGTCGCCGCCGACAGGGGCTCGGTCGCGATGATCAGCGAGTAGACCGGGACCATCGTCCGGTCCTCACCCTTCAGCGTCGCCGTGTAGCCCTCCGTCGCGCGCAGGATCGTGCGGGCGCGCACGTCGCCGACGCCGGTGTGCGCGCGGCCGGGCGCGATCGCCCGGACCGGGGTCTGCTCGTGGATCGTGACGCCGCGGCGCTCGACCGCGTCGGCCAGCCCGCGCACCAGCCGCGCGGGGTGGATCGCGGCGCAGTCGGGGGTGTACGTCGCGCCGATCGTGCGGCTGCCCCGCAGGACCGACCGCGCCTGCGCCTTGTCGAGCAGGCGTACGTCGTCCTCGCCGCGGTCCCAGGCGCGGGCGTCGGCGACCTCGGCCCGGGCCCGGCGCAGCTGGGCGCGGCTGCGGGCGAGCGAGATGGTGCCGCCCTTGGCGATGTCGGCGTCGATGCCCTCCGCGGCCGCGACCCGCACCACCTCGTCGACGGTCTCGCGCATCGCGCGGTGCTGGGCCAGGGCCGCGTCGCGGTCGTTCATGCTCGCCAGGGTGCCGAGCGAGGCGGGGAAGAGCGCCGAGCACCAGCCGCCGTTGCGCCCGGAGGCGCCGTACCCCGCGGTCTCGGCCTCGAGGACCACGATCCGCAGCGACGGGTCGGCCTCGGCCAGGTAGTGGGCCGTCCACAGCCCGGTGAACCCCGCGCCGACGATGGCGACGTCCGCCTCGATGTCGCCGGAGAGTGCGGGTCGGGGCGTCCAGTCCGTGTCGACAGAGTCGTGCCAGAGGGACAGGCGCTCCCAGTGCGGGTTCACGGAGGAGATCAGCGCACGCCCCACGAGTAGGTCTGCTTGCGCAGGCCGAGGTACATGAACGTCTCGGTCGCGGCGACGCCCTCGATGGCGCGGATCCGGCCCGAGATCAGCTCGAGCAGGTGCTCGTCGGACTCGCAGACGACCTCCACGAGCAGGTCGTAGGAGCCGGCGGTGACGACGACGTAGTCGACCTCGTGCAGCTCGGCGATGGCGTCGGCGACGGGCTCGAGCGGCCCGCAGGCCCGGATGCCGACCATCGCCTGGCGGGCGAAGCCGAGCTCGAGCGGGTCGGTCACGGCGACCACCTGCATCACGCCACTCTCGATCAGCCGCTGCACGCGCTGGCGGACCGCGGCCTCGGACAGGCCGACCACCTTGCCGATCGCGGCGTACGACCGTCGGCCGTCCTGCTGGAGCTGCTCGATGATCGCCTTCGACACGTCGTCGAGCTGGAACGCCGGGCGACCGGGCTTCCTCGTCATGGGCCGCATGCTCCCCCAGCCCGGGCCTGGGGTCAAAGGTTTCGTCCGGCCCGTCGACAAGCGATTTCGTTGCGAGGATGTTTCAGATCCACTGGATCGCTTGTCGAGGGCCCCCAGGCGTGGCACGATCCGAGCCATCGACGGGTTTGCTCGAAGGGAGTCGCATGGCGCCGGAGTCACCCGCTGAGCGGGCTGGACTGTCTCGACGAGGGCTGCTCAAGGGCGGCGGCGCCGTGGCCTTCGCCGGCATCAGCGTCGCGGCCCTCAAGCTGCCGTTCTTCGGCGTCGAGCCGCGGAAGGTCGATCCGGCCGACTGCATGGCCACGGACGTGTCCGAGAGCGAGATGAAGCTGATCATCTCCAACTGGCCGGCCTACATCGACCCGAAGAAGAAGGCGACGTCGACGCTCAACGTCTTCCAGCAGCAGACCGGCATCTCGGTCTCCTACACCGACGACGTCAACGACAACAACGAGTTCTACGCCAAGGTGAAGAACCAGCTCGGCTCCTGCCAGACCATCGACCGGGACATGATCGTCCTCACCGACTGGATGGCCGCGCGGATGATCTCCCTGGGCTGGATCCAGCCGCTCGATGCGGCGAAGGTGCCCAACCTCCACGCCAACCTGATCGAGCCGCTGCGCAAGCGCCAGTGGGACCCCGACCTGCAGTTCCACGCGCCGTGGCAGAGCGGCCTGACGGGCATCGCCTACAACGCCGCCAAGACCGGTGAGGTCAAGAGCTTCGAGGAGCTGCTCACCCGCTCCGAGCTCAACGGCAAGATCAGCCTGCTGAGCGAGATGCGCGACACGATGGGCTTCATGCTCAAGGTCGTGGGCGCCGACCCGAGCGACTTCACCGATGACGAGTGGGGCACCGCGATCGACAAGCTCCGCGAGGTGGTCGCCTCCGGCCAGGTCCGGGCCTTCACGGGCAACGAGTACATCCAGGACCTCGCCGCCGGCAACATCGTGGCCTGCGAGGCGTGGTCGGGCGACGTGATCCAGGCCCAGTTCGACAACCCGGACATCAAGTTCGTCACGCCCGAGGAGGGGCTGTCGCTCTGGAGCGACAACATGCTGGTCCCCAACCTCGCGACCCACGAGGACAACGCCGAGAAGTGGATCGACTACTACTACGAGCCCGAGGTCGCGGCGAAGCTCGCCGCCTGGGTCAACTACATCTGCCCGGTCAAGGGCGCCCAGCAGGCGATGGAGAAGGTGGACCCGTCGCTGGTCGACAACAAGCTGATCTTCCCCGACGACGAGACCCTCTCGGTCACCTTCGACTTCATGCCGCTGAGCGAGAAGCAGATCACCGCCTACCAAGGAGAGTTCGACGATGTCACAGGTGGCTGAGCAGGAGCCGACGACGGCCGACGCAGAGTCGTACGACGGTCTGCGGCTGCGCAACGTGACCAAGTCGTTCGGGGCGTTCAAGGCGGTCGACGACCTCGACCTCGACGTGCCCAGTGGCTCGTTCATCGCGCTGCTCGGCCCGTCGGGCTGCGGCAAGACGACGACGCTGCGGATGGTCGCCGGGCTCGAGACGCCGACGGCGGGCTCGATCACCCTGGGCGGGCAGGACATCACCTACGCCAAGCCCTACCAGCGGCCCGTCAACACCGTGTTCCAGAGCTACGCGTTGTTCCCGCACCTCGACATCTACGAGAACGTGGCGTTCGGCCTGCGGCGCCGCAAGTCGAAGGAGGTCGACACCGCGGTGCGCGACATGCTCGAGCTGGTGGAGCTGACGTCGCAGGCCCGCAAGAAGCCGGCCCAGCTGTCCGGCGGCCAGCAGCAGCGGGTTGCGCTGGCGCGCGCGCTGATCAACAAGCCCGAGGTGCTGCTGCTCGACGAGCCGCTCGGCGCGCTCGACCTGAAGCTGCGGCGCTCGATGCAGCTCGAGATCAAGCGGATCCAGACCGAGGTCGGCCTCACGTTCGTGCACGTCACCCACGACCAGGAGGAGGCCATGACCATGGCCGACACGGTCGCGGTCATGAACGCCGGCGTGGTCGAGCAGATGGGTGCGCCGGCCGACCTCTACGAGAACCCGCAGTCGACGTTCGTCGCCAACTTCCTCGGCCAGTCCAACCTGATCGAGGGCACCATCCAGAACCGTGGCGGTGACGTGGTCACCGTCGACATGCACGGCATCGGCGTCTCGGTGCCGACCGAGCGGTGCCACGCCGACAGCGACAAGGGTTGGGTCGGGATCCGGCCCGAGAAGGTGCTCATCGGCGCCCCGGGGGAGGAGCTCGACGCGCCCGGCAACACGATCCCGGGTGGCGTCGTCACCGACGTCAGCTTCGTCGGGGTCAGCACGCAGTACCTCGTCCGGATGCCGTGGGGCCAGGAGCTCTCGGTCTTCCAGCAGAACACCGGCCGGCACACGAGCTTCGTCCCGGGCGACAAGGTGGAGCTGTCCTGGCGCCCCGAGTACGCCTTCCTCCTCGACTTCAGCCAGGACGCCTCCGCCGGTGCGCAGAAGGTCGACGCCGAATGAGCGAGACGGTCCGCAAGCGCGGCAGGACCGGCTACCTCCTGCTGATCCCGGGGGTGCTCTGGCTGGCCCTCTTCTTCGTGGTGCCGCTCTACTCGCTGGTGGCGACCAGCCTGTTCGACCCGTCGGGCTCGGACACCACCGGCTACTCGATGACCTACCACTGGGTGAACTACTCCCACGTCATCAGTGACTACTGGCAGCCCTTGGTGCGCTCACTCGCGTACGGCGCGCTGGCGACGCTCTTCTGCCTGGTCCTCGGCTACGTGCTGGCCTACGCGATCGCGTTCAAGGCCGGCCGGTGGAAGAACCTGATGCTGGTGCTGGTGATCGCGCCGTTCTTCACGAGCTTCCTGGTGCGCACGCTGTCGTGGAAGCTGCTGCTGGCCGACGACGGTTTCATCGTCAACAGCCTCCAGTTCGTGCACATCCTGGGCGCCGACGGGCGGCTGCTCGCCACCCCCGTCGCGGTCATCGCCGGACTGACGTACAACTTCCTGCCGTTCATGGTGCTGCCGCTCTACGCCAGCATCGACAAGATCGACCCGCGGCTGATCGAGGCCTCCAGCGACCTCTACGCCAACCCCTTCGTCGGCTTCTTCAAGGTGACCTGGCCGCTGTCGCTGCCGGGCGTCGTGTCCGGCACGCTCCTGACCTTCATCCCCGCGGTCGGCGACTACATCAACGCCGAGCTTCTCGGCAGTCCCAACCAGCGGATGATCGGCAGTGTCATCCAGAGCCTCTTCACCAACGCCAACAACTACCCGGCGGCGGGTGCGCTGTCGGTGATCCTGATGGCCCTCATCGTGGTGATGGTGCTGTTCTACGTGCGCCGCGCGGGGACGGAGGACCTGCTGTGACCACCCCACGAAATCGCAGCTTCCCCCGCTGCGCTCCTCCAGCTCACGATTCCGCGGGGACCCCGGTATGAGCACGATGACAAGCTCGCGCACGACGTCGTACAAGCCGGGGTCCGCGGCCGGCCGGTGGATCCGCCACCACCTCGTGCTGATCCTCGGGTTGCTCGTGCTCGTCTACACGTTCGTGCCGATCTTCGTGGTCGTGCTGATGAGCTTCAACGACCCGGCCAGCCGGCTGATCTACCGCTTCGACGGCTTCACGCTGCACAACTGGCTGAACCCGTGCGAGGCGGAGGGCATGTGCAGCGCCCTCCGGACGAGTGTGGAGATCGGCTTCCTGGCCACGCTGGGCTCGACGGTGCTCGGCACCCTGATCGCCTTTGCGCTGGTGCGGCACCAGTTCGTCGGGCGCTCCTCGATGAACCTGCTGATCTTCCTGCCGATGGCCTCGCCCGAGATCGTGCTGGGCTCCTCGCTGCTGGCCCTGTTCGTCGCCGCCGGCTTCGGCGGGCAGCTGGGCTTCTGGACGATCCTGATCGCGCACGTCATGTTCTGCCTGTCGTTCGTGGTGGTCACCGTGAGAGCGCGGCTCGCCGGTCTCGACGACAACCTCGAGCAGGCCGCGATGGACCTCTACGCCACCGAGGCCCAGACCTTCCGCAGGGTCACCCTGCCGCTGGTGTTCCCCGGCATTCTCGGCGCCGCGCTGCTGTCGTTCTCACTGTCCTTCGACGACTTCATCATCACCAACCTCAACGCCGGCAACACCACGACGTTCCCGATGTACGTCTGGGGTGTCGCGCAGCGCGGTGTCCCGATGCAGGTCAACGTCGTCGGCACCGTCATGTTCCTCATCTCGATCGCGATCGTCGTGGGCGCCGAGCTGAACCGACGCCGACAGGAGAAGGCCCTCGTCTGATGGCTCCTCGCGTCACGAGGGCCGTCTCCGCGTCCCTGCGGTCGGCCAGTCCGATGCCGTACTGGTTCGACGACCCCCGCCACCCACCTGTCCTGCCCGGGCTCACGCATCTTGACTCCGGTCCCGACTCGGCCGACCTCGTCGTCGTGGGCGGCGGCTACCTCGGGCTCTGGACCGCCCTGCTGGCCAAGGAGCGCGACCCCTCGCGGGACGTGCTGCTGCTCGAGGCCGCCACGTGCGGGCATGCCGCAAGCGGTCGCAACGGAGGGTTCTGCGAGGCCAGCCTGACCCACGGCTTCGGCAACGGTCTCGCGCGCTGGCCCCGCGAGACGGACGTGCTCACCGCGATGGGTCGCGAGAACCTCGACGGCATCGAGCGCACCATCGAGCAGCACGGCATCGACTGCGACTTCGTCCGGGCCGGCTCGCTCGCGGTGGCCACGCAGCCCCACCAGGTCCAGGGGCTGCGCGAGGAGTACGACGAGACCCGGGCCCACGGCATGGGCACCACCTGGCTCGACGCCGACCAGGTGCGTGAGCGGGTGGACTCGCCGACCTTCCTGGCCGGCGTGCATGACCCTGACGCGGCGATCCTCGAGCCCGCCCGGCTGGCGTGGGGGCTGCGTGCCGCCTGCCTCTCGCTGGGCGTGCGGATCGCCGAGCAGACGCCGGTGACGGGTCTGTCCCGCGTCGGTGGGGCAGTCGCCGTGCAGACCG
Source organism: Nocardioides sp. (assembly GCA_025965275.1). Lineage (GTDB taxonomy): Bacteria > Actinomycetota > Actinomycetes > Propionibacteriales > Nocardioidaceae > Nocardioides. The sequence continues at coordinate 497 of JAOPXG010000277.1, read as the reverse complement.
GCGCCGGATCTGTGGGGGCGCGGCAGGTCGTACTCGCCACCAACGCCTATCCGTCCCTGCTGCGCCGGCTGCGGCTGATGACGGTGCCGGTCTACGACTACGCGCTGATGACCGAGCCGCTCACCGTCGAGCAGCGCGACGCCGTCGGCTGGCGTGGGCGCGAGGGGGTCTCCGACGCGGGCAACCAGTTCCACTACTTCCGGACCACGCGCGACGGACGCATCCTGTGGGGTGGGTACGACGCGATCTACCACTTCGGCAGCTGCCTCGACGACGAGTACGAGCAGCGGGCCGAGACCCACGAGGTGCTGGCGCGCAACTTCTTCGCCACCTTCCCGCAGCTCGAGGGGCTGTCCTTCTCGCACACCTGGGGCGGCGTCATCGACACCTGCACCAGGTTCACCGCGTTCTACGGCACCGCGATGGGAGGACGCGTCGGCTACGCGCTGGGGTTCACCGGCCTCGGGGTGGCGGCGACCCGGTTCGCGGGCGACGTG
>JAOPXG010000261.1 GCA_025965275.1 Nocardioides sp. | reverse complement strand
CTGCTCCTCCACCGAGGCTTCGACGTAGTCCTTGATGCCCTTGATCCCCTCGGCGTCGAAGACCTCGCCCTTGGACTCCGCCGACTGCTGCGCGACGATCTCGAGGACGCCGGCGAGCTGGGCGGGGCCCATCACGGCCGACTTGGCGCTGGGCCAGGTGAAGAGGAAGCGGGGGTCGTAGGCGCGGCCGTTCATGCCGTAGTTGCCGGCGCCGTAGGAGGCGCCCAGGACCACGGTCAGGTGCGGGACGGTGGAGTTGCTGATCGCGTTGATCATCATCGCGCCGTGCTTGATGATGCCGCCCTGCTCGTACTCCTTGCCGACCATGTAGCCGGTGGTGTTGTGCAGGAAGAGCAGCGGGGTGTCGCTCTGGTTGGCCAGCTGCACGAACTGCGCCGCCTTCTGCGCCTCCTGCGAGAAGAGCACGCCCTGCGCGTTGGCGAGGATGCCGATCGGGCGGCCGTGCAGCTTCGCCCACCCGGTCACGAGCGACGGACCGTAGAGCGGCTTGAACTCGTCGAAGACGACCCCGTTGGTCCCACTGACGCCGTCGCAGATGCGCCGGATCACCTCGCGCGGGTCGAACGGCTCCTTGAGGTCGGTCGGGATCAGGTCGAGCAGCCCGTCCGGGTCCTCGTCGGGCTCGGCCCAGGCGGTGGGCGGCGCGACCGCCTTGCGCCAGTTGAGCCGGGCGACGATGCGGCGTCCGATCCGGATCGCGTCGTGCTCGTCCTCGGCGAGGTAGTCGGCGAGACCCGACGTGCGGGCGTGCATCTCGGCGCCGCCGAGCGACTCGTCGTCGGACTCCTCACCGGTCGCCATCTTCACCAGGGGCGGGCCGCCGAGGAAGACCTTCGCCTGCTCGCGGACCATCACCGTGTAGTCGGACATGCCCGGCACGTAGGCGCCGCCGGCCGTGGAGTTGCCGAAGACCAGCGCGATCGTCGGCTCCTTGCGGGCGCTGGCCCGCGTGATGTCGCGGAAGAGCTTGCCGCCGGGGATGAAGATCTCCTTCTGCGTCGGCAGGTCCGCGCCGCCCGACTCGACCAGCGAGATCGACGGCAGCCCGTTCTCCTCGGCGATCTGGGAGGCGCGGAAGATCTTCTTCACCGTCCACGGGTTGCTGGCGCCGCCCTTCACCGACGGGTCGTTGGCCGTGATCATGCACTCAACCCCCTCGACGACGCCGATGCCGGTCACCACGCTCGCGCCGACGGTGAAGTCGGAGCCCCAGCCGGCCAGCGGGCTGAGCTCGAGGAAGGCGGAGCCCTCGTCGACGAGCAGCTCGATCCGCTCGCGCGGCATCAGCCTGCCGCGGTCGTGGTGGCGGGCGACGTACTTCTCCCCGCCGCCGGCCACGGCCTTGGCGTGCTCGGCGTCGAGGTCGGCGAGCTTCTCGAGCATCGCCTCGCGGTTCGTCATCGGTTCCCCCCGGTGGTTGAGGAGGTTGCGCGGCAACCGTCTCGAAACCCCTGCACCCGAGAAGCAGCGTCGATCGAGGCCGACGCTTGGCTCACCGGGCTTCGAGACGGGACTTCGTCCCTCCTCAACCAGCCGAGAGTCGGGTGGGGCGTCATGACGCGTAGCCCAGGAGCTTGGCGGCCAGGTCTGTCAGCACTTCGGTGGCTCCTCCGCCGATCGGCAGGATCCGGGCGTCGCGGTAGTGCCGCTCGACCTCGGTCCCGTGCATGTAACCCGTCCCGCCGTGCAGCTGGACGGCTTGGTCGCAGACGTACGTCGCGGTGTCGCAGGCGGTCTGCTTCGCGAGGCAGGCCTCGGCGATCACGCTCTCGCCTGCGACATGGCGTCGGGCGACCTCGCGCGTGTAGGTGCGCGCGACCTCGACCTGGCGCCGCATCTCGACCAGCTTGTGGCGCACCACCTGGTTGGCGATCAGCGGTTTGCCGAAGGTCTCGCGGTCGCGGCAGTACGCCGCCGTCAGCTCCAGCGAGCGGGCCGCGATGCCGTAGGCGTGCACGGCCAGCGCGATCCGCTCGACGACGAACTGCTCGGCGATCAGGTAGAAACCCGAGTTCTCCTCGCCGACGAGGTTGCCGACCGGCACGCGGACGTCGACGTACGACAGCTCGGCGGTGTCGGAGCAGTGCCAGCCCATCTTGGTGAGCGCGCGGTCGGCGGTGAAGCCGGGCGTGCCCTTCTCGACGACCAGCAGCGAGATGCCGGCGTGGCCGGGGCCGCCGGTGCGGACGGCCGTGGTCACGAAGTCGGCGCGGATGCCGCTGGTGATGAAGGTCTTGGCGCCGTTGACGACGTAGTGATCGCCTTCCCGCACCGCGGTGGTGCGGATGCCCGCGACGTCGGAGCCGCCGCCGGGCTCGGTGACCCCGAGCGAGCCGATCGTCTCGCCGGCGAGGGTGGGTCGGACGTAGCGGTCGACCAGGTCGGCCGACCCGTGCGCCGCGATGTGCGGGAGCGCGATGCCGCCGGTGAAGAGCCCGGCCATCAGCCCGCTCGACGCCCCGGCCCCGAACATCCCCTCCTGCAGCTCGATCGAGTCGAGCAGGTCGCCACCCTCACCGCCGACGGACTCCGGGAACGAGACGCCGAGCAGCCCCTGCTTCGCGGCCGCGGCGTGCAGCTCGCGCGGGATCGCGCCGGCGTCCTCCCACTCCTGGAGGTGCGGCTCCACCTCACGACGCACGAACTCGTGCGCGACCTCTCGCAACGACATCACGACGGGACTCCGGGGTCCCCGCCACGTTGTTCGACGGAGGAGCGAAGCGGGGGAGACGCAGAACGTGGCGGGGTGGTCATAGCAGACCCTCCTGGACGTGCACCATCCGCGAGCGCACCCACTCGCCGAGGCCCTTGGCCTGCGGGTCGAACCGCGGCGACGCGGCGACGCCGTCGCCGAGGAGTCCGCGGATCAGCACGTTGACCGCACCCAGGTTGGGCAGCACGTAGACCTCGACGTCGAGGTCGGCGGCCTCCGGTACCAGCTCGCGGACCTTGCGCGGGGTCAGCAGCTTGGCCAACCAGGTCACCCGCGCGTCGTACTTGCCGGATCCGTCGCGGGCCACCCACAGTCCGAGGTTGGCGTCGCCGCCCTTGTCGCCCGACCGGGCGTGCACGAACGTGCCCAGCGGCACCCGGCGGGTGAGCGAGTCGGTGGGCGCGGGGTAGGGCGACGGCCGGAGCCCGTCCTCGTGGTCGACCTGCGAGAACTCGGTCGGGTCGGCGACGACCTCGCGGCTGCCGTCGGCGTGCACGACCGTGTGGGTGACCGAGGTGCGGTCGACGTACGCCGCGCGGTAGACGCCGTACGGCGTGGGCTGGGCGGGCGGTCCGGTCATCGTGAAGCCCGGGTACGACGCGAGCGCGAGCTCGACCGCGGCGCTGGTGAACCTCCGGCCGACCGGGTCGGGCGAGGCGTCCTTGACGGTGCACCGCAGCAGGCTGGACGCGCCCTCCTCGGTGTCGGCGTCGGCGGGCGGCAGCGCGGTGCGGGTCCAGCTGACCTCGCTCGCGGTGAGCGCCGGGGTGAGCTGCTCGCGCACCCAGTCGGCCTTCGCGTCGATGTCGAGCCCGGTGAGCACGAGCTCGACCGTGTTGCGGAAGCCACCCAGCTCGTTGACGCAGACCTTCAGCCGCTCGGGAGGCGCCTCGCCGCGCACCCCGCTGACCTCGACCCGGTCGGGGCCGACCTCGCGCAGGTGGATCGAGTCGAGGTGGGTGGTGACGTCGGGGTTGAGGTAGCGCGCGGACTGGATCTCGTAGACGAGCTGCGCGGTCACGGTGTCGACGGTGACCGCGCCGCCGGTGCCGGCGTGCTTGGTGATCACGCTCGACCCGTCGGCCGCGAGCTCGGCGAGTGGGAAGCCCAGCGGCCTGCCGTCGTGGGGCAGCGTCTTGAAGCCGGAGAAGTTGCCGCCGGTGGCCTGGGTGCCGCACTCCAGGATGTGCCCGGCGACCACGGCGCCGGCCAGCTCGTCGTACGACGTGGGCGTCCAGCCGAAGTGCGCGACCGCCGGTCCGACCACGAGGCTCGCGTCGGTCACCCGACCGGTCACGACCACGTCGGCCCCACCCCGCAGTGCGGCCGCGATGCCGAACCCGCCGAGGTAGGCGTTGGCGGTGAGCGCGTTGTCACGCAGACCGATCTCCTGGCCGAGGCTGCGGACGTCGTCGCCCTCGACGTGGGCGACGGCCGGGTCCAGCCCGAGGCCCTTCGCCACCTCGCGGAGCCGGTCGGCCAACCCGGCCGGGTTGAGCCCGCCGGCGTTGCTGACGATCTTGACCCCGCGTTCGAGCGCTGAGCCCATGCAGTCCTCGAGCTGTCGGACATGAGTCTTCGCGTAGCCCAGCGAGGGGTCCTTCATCGTGTCCTTGCCGAGGATCAGCATCGTCAGCTCGGCGAGGTAGTCGCCCGTGAGCACGTCCAGCTGACCGCCCTCGAGCATCTCCCGCATCGCGGAGAGCCGGTCACCGTAGAAGCCGGAGCAGTTGCCGATCCTCACTTCCTGGACCTCCCCTCGCCGGCAGGGCCGGCGAAGGCCTGGGCGAGCGTCAGCCACTGCTCGGCGTCCGCGCCCGTGGCGACCAGGTCGGTGTCGTCGCGGTGCACACGCTGGGTGACCAGCAGGCAGAAGTCCCAGGCGGACCCGGTCACCGTCTGCGCGGCGTCCTCGGGGCCCCAGGTCCACTGGTCCCCGGACGGCGAGACCAGGTCGATGCGGAACTCGTCGACCGGGGGCGGCAGCTCGCGCACGGAGTAGGCGAAGTCGCGGGTGCGTACGCCGAGGTGCGCGACGTGGCGGATCCGGTCGGACCGCTCGGGCTCGATGCCGAGGGCCTCGTAGACGTCGAGAGCGTGCGCCCAGGTCTCCATGAAGCGGGCGGTCGCCATCGACGCCGGCGACATCGGCGGCCCGAACCACGGCATCTTCTGGCCGGCGGGAAAGGCCCGCAACGCGGCCGGCAGCGACTCCCGGGCCTTGCCCCACCGGGCGAGCAGCGCCTGAGGGGAGAGCCGGGCGACCTCGATCGCCTGCTGGTCGACGTAGCCCGTCGGGTCGGCGATCGCGGCCAGCACGAGGGCGTCCCACGCCTGCTTGTCGGTGGCGGCCACGACGGCCACCTCGTCGGTCCAGAGCAGGTGCGCGATCGTCGTGGCGATGCTCCAGCCCGGGGCTGGGGTCGGCGTCTGCCAGCCGTCGTCGTCCAGGCCCGCCACGGCGTTCCAGAGCTGGTCGCTCTCGGTGCGGAGGTCGGCCAGCAGTCCCTCGAGGAGGTCGCTCATCGGGTGGTTCCCTTCAGCACGGTGTCGAGGGTGTCGGCCCAGGTGTCGAGGATGCGGCGGCGCCGACGGGTGTCGTCGGAGATGGTGTTGGCCAGGCCCAGGCCGCGCACGAGGTCGAGGGTCGCCTGGACCATCTCGCGCACGCCCGGGACGGACTCGTCGGCGCCGAGGAGCTCGACGGTCAGGCGGTGCGTCTCGCGCCCGACCCGCTGCTCGAGCGGCCCGACGGCGGCAAGCAGGTGCTCGTCGGCGCGCGCGGCCACCCACAGCTCGAGGGCGGCGTCGAAGACCGGTGAGGCGAAGTGGTCGCCGAGCATCTGCACGACCGCCCGGGTACGACGGGGCCCGTCGGGCAGCGTTGCGGCCGCGGCCGCGAGCTCGGCCCCGCGGCGCTCGGTGAGGTGCTCGACGGCGGCGACGACCAGGTCGTTCTTGGTCGGGAAGTGGTGCAGCTGCGCACCGCGGCTGACCCCGGCCCGCTCGGAGACCAGCGTGGTCGACGTGCCGGCGAAGCCGCGCTCGACCAGGCAGTCCACCGTTGCCTCCAGCAACCGGGCCCGCATCAGCCGGGTGCGCTCCTCCTGGGGCACCCGCGTGGCCCCGGCCGCTGTCGTCACCGGGTCAGCATGGCCCCGCCACAAACAAACAGTCAAGCCTGACTTTTTATTGGGACGGGAAGGCAGACGGGAAGGCAGAGGCGCCCGGGGACCGTGGTCCCCGGGCGCCGCCCGTCCTGCGTGAGCTGTGCTGCTAGCCGATCGTCACGACCCCGTGTTCACGTCCACGAGAGTGATCTGGTCGGAATCGGCGTACTCCAGATAGCCGAGGTAGTGCGAGCTCGCGTCGAGCCCGGTCCACCCGACCGTCACCGACGTCTCCTGGTTCTGGACCACCGGCACCGGGTCGGGCGTGACCGTGAGGTCACCCGCCGTGGCACCCGGGTCGATGTCCCAGAAGTCGAACGCGAAGTCCATCGGTGCGCCGTCCGTTCCCGCGGAGAAGCCGTCGATCTCGACGATGTAGGTACCCGCGTCGGGGTTCCGCAGCGTCACCGACTCGTCACCGGAGGCCGTCGCCGACTGTCCGGCGACCGCGAACGCGTCGTCGATGTCGCACGAGCTGGAGGCGTAGACGAACATATCGAGGTCCGCCGTGTTGTCGATGGAGTCGACCGCGAACCTCGCGAGCGAGGTGTCCGGCGTGACCGTCACACACTCCAGCTTGAAGTCACCCACGTCGACCGAGTCCTCCACCGTGTCGGACTTGGCGAGCCCGTGCGCGGTGACGTCCAGGTCGCCCGTGAAGCCGGCGGTGAGCGGGACGTCGACCGACCCGTCGGTGCCGTTGCCCGACACCGAGGTCGGAGCGTCGACGGACAGCGGCTGCAGAGCCACCGGGATCCGCACCGAGGTCGGGCCGTCGAGGGTCACCGAGCCCTGGGTGTAGGAGCCGAGCGGCGCCGTCGTCCGGGTGAAGGTGAAGGTCACGTCGACGATGTCGTTGACCCGCTTCGACTTCACCGACGTGTGGTTGACCTTCATCGTGAAGCCCGGCACCTGCGACGTGATCTTCCACGTGCCCTTCCTGCTGGCGCGGAAGCTGCGGTGGAAGACCGTCTCACCGGTGACCGAGGCATCGGCCATCGACGCGACGTTGACGTCCTTGGGGTCGACCGCCGGCACGCCGGTGTCGTAGCCGAGGTCCGCGAGGAACCCGAGCCACTGGACCGGCGTCGCTGTGATGAACAGGCCCGGGTCGAAGAACTTCTTCGGGGTGACCTGACCGGAACCCTGCGCGAACGCGTCCTTCGAGGCCTTGCCGTCGGCCGTCTTGGTCGGCGTCGCGGTCGTCATCATCGCCGACTTGATCTGCATCGGCGTCCAGTACGGGTGGACGCTCTGCATGAACGCCGCCAGACCGGTGATGTGCGGGGCCGCCATCGACGTACCGCTGTAGAGGTCGTAGTCCCGTCCCGAGTTCGCGGGCGGGGCGACGGCCGCGAGGATGCTGACACCGGGAGCCGAGATGTCCGGCTTCAGGAGGTCACCACCGGCGGCCAGGATCGGTCCGCGCGACGAGAAGCCGCCCACCTGCGGCAGCGGCGTCTTGTTCTTGGTGATGTTGCCGACCGCGAACGACGCCGTCGCCTTGGCGCCGGCCGAGTCCAGGTAGTTGAACAGCCGCGGGGCCGCGGTGTCGGAGATGTGGATCGTCGGCACCGAGTGGAAGTCGGCGTCGAGGCTGTTCGGCGACGGGTTGACCAGGATCATGGCCTTGCCGCCGGCCCGCTTCACCTCCGCGCTCTTCGCGACCCGGTCATAGACGCCGCGCATGCAGACCACGATCTTGTCGGTGACCAGCGCCGGGTCGAGGGTGTCCGGGCCGCAGAGCGCGGCGTCGTCGGCGTCACCGCCGGTGACGACCGAGTCCTCGGCGGTGACGACCTTCGTCGACGGGACCGGCTTCTCGGTGACCGAGGCCCCGACGATCTTCTTGCCGTTGCCGAGGACGATCGTGTTCTCGTAGTTGTACGACGTCGACGCCGCGACCGTGGTGAGCCAGGGGCTCGGGTGGTCCAGCGTCGAGGCACCGGGGCCGGAGTTGCCCGCGGACGCCGCGACGAAGATGCCGGCCTCGGCCGCACCCTCGAACGCGAGCTCGGTCGAGTCGAGGTCCGGAGAGGCACCGCCACCGATCGAGAAGTTCAGGACATCCGCACCGTCGATGACGGCCTGGTCGATCGCCTCGACGATGTCGGCGTTGTTGCAGCCGCTGTCGTCGGGGTTGGCCGCCTCCCAGCAGACCTTGTAGACGGCCAGCCGTGCGGCCGGCGCCATGCCGGTCACGGTGCCGAACTTGCGGCCCTCGGTCGTGACGTTGTTGACCGGCTCGCCCGCCGCGGTGCTCGCCGTGTGGGTGCCGTGGCCGGCGCCGTCGCGCGGCGAGACCTGCTCGAACTCCGACAGCTCGTCCTCGGGGATGCCCGAGAGGTAGCTGTCGCCGTAGTAGCGCGCGCTGATGATCTTCGTGTTGCAGTCTCCTGCGTTCCACTTGTCGGCGATCACGCACTCGCCGTGGAAGACCATGCCGTCGGCCTTCTCCATGCGGGTGGTGGTGCCGGTGCGGGAGATGTCCCACTTCGTCTTGGGCGTCGACGTCAGGGGCGCGCCCTTGAAGGACTTCGACTCGGGCCAGATGCCGGTGTCGAGGTCGGCGATGACCACCCCGTCACCCGCGTGGCTCTCACCGCCATGCTGCGCCCAGGCGCCGTTCTTGCCGGTGAGCCCGAGGAACGTCGGAGTGTGCCACGTGTCGACCTTCACGTTCGTCGACTTCTCGACCAGGAGCACCCGGCGGTCGGTCGCGAGGTCGAAGGCCTGCTGCTTGGTCAGGTCGGCGACGAAGCCGTTGGTCGCGACGGTCAGGTCCGCGACCGTCTTGGTGCCGAACTCGTCCGCGATCCGCTGGTGGGTGGACCTCAGGTGGGCCCGGTAGCTCTGCACCCGGGCGGACCGTGCGTCGAACCGGCCGGTCGTCGAGCGGGTGGCCGCGAAGCGCCGGTTGCCACCGTCGTAGGTCGCGGCTGCCGGCTCGCGGAGCAGCACGATGTAGCGACCACTGGTGTAGGTGGTCATGGGCGAGGCGGCCTTGCCGGGCGCCGCACCGGCCGCGGTGGCGGCGGGTACGCCGGCGAGGAGGCCGGCGAGGAGGCCGGCGACGACCACCCCCGCTGCGATGAGGCCGATGCGGCGCTGACGCGTCCGCCGGCCGGAGGATTTGACTGACACGAGAGCTCCCGTACCGAGGTGAGTGGGGGTGTGGGTTTGCCGGTGGTTCATCTCCGGGACAGGCAGACAGCCACTGGGCCCACCCAAGGTCAGAAATTCCGCCCCGTCAAGAGCGGTGCCGCAGGAAGTCGTCTGGTGCCCGGACACGGGCGCCGGCGGCGCCAGAGCCTGCGTGCGTCAAACTCTGCGCATGGCGACAACGATCCTCATCACCGGTGCCTCGTCCGGCCTCGGTGCCGAGATGGCCCGGCAGCTCGCGGCCGGCGGCAACGACCTCGCGCTCTGCGCACGACGGCTCGACCGGCTCGAGCAGCTGCGCGACGAGATCCTGGCCGCGCACCCCGGCCGGCGGGTGGAGGTGCGGGCGCTCGACGTGTGCGACGACGACGCGGTGTTCGAGGTCTTCCGAGCGCTGCACGCCGACCTGGGGCGGATCGACCGCTTCGTCGTCAACGCCGGGATCGGCAAGGGCGCCCCGCTGGGCACCGGCCGCTTCGCCGCCAACCGGGAGACCGCGATGACGAACTTCGTCGCGGCCCTGGCCCAGACCGAGGCCGCGATGGAGGTGCTCCGCGCCCAGGGCTCCGGGCACCTGGTGCTGGTCGCGTCGATGGGTGCGCTGCGCGGGCTGCCCCGGGCCGTCACGACGTACGCCGCCACCAAGGCCGCCGTCGCCAGCCTCGGCCAGGGGCTGCAGGCCGAGCTCCACGGCACGCCGATCAAGGTCACGGTGCTCTACCCCGGCTACATCGTCTCGGAGATGAACGACGTCGGCGACGACCGTCCTCCGCTGATGGCCACGACCGAGAAGGGCGTGCGCTCGATGGTCGCCGCGATCGAGAAGGAGCCGCTGAAGGCGTACGTGCCGGCCTGGCCGTGGGCTCCGCTGTCGCTCGTGCTCAAGCAGGCCCCGATGTCCGTGGTGCGGAGGATGGTCTGACCGTCAGCGGTAGGTGAGCGTCTCGCCCTCGAGGTGGGGGTGCTCGTTGAAGGTCAGCATCCGCGGCCCGGTCGAGCCGACGACGACGCGGGTGACCGACGAGTTCACGACGACGGTGTTGAAGCGGTTCCAGAGCCGGGCGTACGACGCGCCGTCCGCCCCCGGGTCCACGAGTGCGGCACAGGCCGCGGCGATCGGCCCGCCGGAGCTCACCACGACGACGGTCCCGCCCGGTCCGGCCTGGTCACACGCACTATCGAGCGCCACCCGCACCCGCCCGACGAAGCCGGGCCACGACTCGGGGTAGTCGGCGTCGTGCCCGCCCGCGGTCCACCGCTCGGTGGCGAGCTCGAAGACCCGCTGGAACTCACGCCGGTCGAGCTCACCGGGCGGGGTGTCGGGGTAGGCACCGACGACGCCGAGGTGGTCGAACTCGTCCCAGCCCGCGTCGACCACGACGTCGGTCGACCAGCCCGCACCGGCCAGCACCGCCTCCGCGGTCTCGCGGTGCCGGCGCATGCCACCGCGGACCATGACGGTCGGGGCCACCGACCGCTCGGCCAGCCAGGCGCCCAGAAGACGTCCCTGCTCCCAGCCGGTCTGCGACAGGACGTCGTAGTCGTCGGATCCGAACGACGCCTGCCCGTGACGGACCAGCAGCACGACTCCCATGCCCGAAGGCTAGAGGCCGGCCGCCGACGTTGGTCGAGGAGGGTTGCGCAGCAACCGTCTCGGAAGCACCGCCGGCGACCGGATCGCTCAAGCCGGGAAGGAGCCGTTCTCGGCAGCCAGGTCGCGCAGGTAGGCCGTCGCGTTGAAGCGGTCGCCGTACTTCTCGGCGAGCTCGTCGGCGCGCTTCACGAACGCGCCGAGGCCGATCTGGCCCTCGGCGTTCTCGTAGCCCTGCATGTACTGCGCCGCGCCGCCGGTCATGGGCGGGAAGCCGATGCCCATGATCGAGCCGATGTTGGCCGCGGCGGCCGAGGTGATGACGCCCTCCTCGAAGCACTTCGCGGTCTCGAGCGCCTCGACGAAGAGCAGCCGCTCCTTGACGTCCTCGAACGGGATCGGCTCGGCGGCGACCGGGAAGGTCTCGGCCAGGCCGGGCCAGATCAACGCACGCTTGCCGGACTCGTCGTAGTCGTAGAAGCCGGCCCCCTTGAGCCGCGACGGACGGCCGATCTCGATCATCTTCGCGACGACCGCCTCGCCCGGGTGCGGGGTGTAGGTGCCACCCTCGCGCTCGACGGCGTCCTTGCTGGCCTTGCCGATCTTGGCCATCAGCTCCATGTTCAGCTCGTCGCTCAGCTGGAGCGGACCGACCGGGTAGCCGTCCTGCGTGGCCGCCCGCTCGAGCGACACCGGGTGCACGCCCTCGGCGAGCATCGCCAGGCCTTCGTTGACCATCGTGCCGATCACCCGCGAGGTGTAGAACCCGCGGCTGTCGTTGACGACGATCGGCGTCTTGCGGATCTGCTGCACGACGTCGTAGGCCTTGGCCAGGGCCTCGTCGGAGGTCTCCTTGCCCTTGATGATCTCGACCAGCGGCATCTTGTCGACCGGGCTGAAGAAGTGCAGGCCGATGAAGTCGTTCGGACGGTCGACGCCCTCGGCGAGCTCGGTGATCGGCAGCGTCGAGGTGTTGGAGCAGAGCAGTGCGTCGCCGTTGACGTACGGCGCGATCTCGGCGAACACCTTCGCCTTGAGCGACGGGTCCTCGAAGACGGCCTCGATGACGAGGTCGCAGCCGGCGAGGTCGGCCGGGTCCTGCGTGGCCGTGATGCGGCCGAGCAGCTCCGCCTTCTTCTCCTCGGTCGACTTGCCGCGGGAGATCGCCTTGTCGAGCAGCTTCTCGGAGTAGGCCTTGCCCTTCTCGGCGTTCTCGACGGCGACGTCCTTGAGCACGACCTCCATGCCCGCGCGGGCACAGGAGTAGGCGATGCCGGCGCCCATCATGCCGGCGCCCAGCACGCCGACCTTGGTGGCCTTGTAGGGCTCGATGCCCTGGGGGCGCAGCTTGCCGGCGTTGATCGCCTGCAGGTCGAAGAAGAACGCCTGGATCATGTTCTTCGAGCCCTGGTTGACGATCAGGTTCGTCAGGTAGCGCGACTCGATGCGCGACGCGGTGTCGAAGTCGACCAGCGCGCCCTCGACCGCGGCGGACAGGATCGCCCGCGGCGCCGGGTAGACCGCGCCCTTGGTCTGCTTGCGCAGCAGCGCCGGGAAGGCCGGCAGGAAGCCGGCGAGACCGGGCGAGGTCGGGGAGCCACCGGGCATCTTGTAGCCCTGCTTGTCCCACGGGTTCTGGGTCTCGTCGGGGTTGGCC
>JAOPXG010000242.1 GCA_025965275.1 Nocardioides sp. | reverse complement strand
TGGACGTCGACCCGCCACGGGACCCCGGCGTACGTCATCTCGGCCGCGACCAGCGCGCCCGACGACTCCGCCGCGAGCAGCAGCCCGAGCCGCGCGGCCTCGGGGGACGCCGCGACGGCGGCCAGCTGCCGGGCGTCCTCGAGGTCGGCGCGCAGGTGCTCGGCCGTGTCGTCGATCGAGAACAGGGCGGGATGGGACGGCGCGCTCGGCCCGAGCCGGTCCCAGTGCTCGGACTCCTCACCGTCGAGCAGCCGGCCGTCCACCGCCGGCGCCCGCCGCAGCAGGTGATGACCCAGCCGCAGGTCGTGGCAGCGCTCCACCCGCACCCCGGCGGCGAGCAGCGGCGGGTACCAGCGCGCGGTGTCGTCCCACACCCAGCGCGGCGCGTCGACCTCGCGGACGCCGACGTACGCCGGCAGGTCGGCCACCGCGAGCTCCCGTTCCACGTCCTCGTCGACGACCAGGACGCGGTCGCCCGGCAGGCGCGAGAGCGAGACCCGGGTCATGGCAGCACCCTGTCACTTGGAGGGGACACCGATGAGTCGGCGCGGCGCCGAGTGTCGGAGCAGGCATGACCTTCACGGCGCGCTGGTCATCGCGCCCCGGTCATCGACTCCGCGGTCGAGCCCGACAGTCGCTGGGCGATGTAGATCGGGATCGCCGAGAAGAGCACCAGCACCGCGGCCACGACGTTGACGATCGGCGCCTGGTTGGGGCGGAAGAGGTTCTGGAAGATCCAGAGCGGCAGCGTCTGGTCGTGGCTGCTGGCGGTGAACGTGGTCACCACGATCTCGTCGAACGACAGCCCGAACGACAGCAGCGCACCGGCCAGCAGCGCCGAGCGCAGCATCGGGAAGGTGACCAGGCGGAACGTCGTCCACCGCCCGGCGCCGAGGTCCATCGACGCCTGCTCGAAGTTCACGCCGAGACGCTGGAACCGCGCCTGGACGTTGTTGAACACCGTCACGATGCAGAACGTCGCGTGGGCGATGACGATCGTCCACAGGCTCAGCGGGACGCCGAGGATGGTGCGGAAGCCGTTCTGGAACGCGAGTCCGGTGACGATGCCGGGCAGTGCGATCGGCAGGATGATCAGCAGGGACACGACGTTGCGGCCGAAGAAGCGGCTCCGCCGCAGCGCCATCGCGGCCAGCGTCCCGAGCGCCAGCGCGATCGCGGTCGCCGCGATCGCGACCTTGATGCTGGTCCACAGCGCGTTGCGGGCGCCCTCGCTGTGCCACGCGAGCTTCCACCAGCGCAGGGTCAGCGACTCGGGCGGCCAGCCGAAGGTGTTGTCGGTGTTGAACGAGTTGAGGAGCACCAGCGCGAGCGGCACGTAGATCACCACGAGGCCGACCAGCGTGAAGGCGGTGAGCGACCGGCGCAGCCCGCTCGACAGGATCATCTGCTGGCTCATCAGAGGTTCTCCAGCGCGCCGGTACGACGGGCCGCGGCGAGGTAGACCAGCATCACGACGATCGGCACCGTGGCGACGGCCGCGGCGAACGGCAGGTTGTTGGCCGCGCCCTGGTTGTCGAACACGACGTTGCCGAGCAGCTGGCTGGTGCCGCCGACGATCTTGACCGCGATGTAGTCACCCAGCGACAGCGAGAAGGTGAAGATCGAGCCGGCCACGATCGCCGGGAAGGCCATCGGGATCACCACGCGGCGGATCGTCGTCCACGCACCGCCGCCCAGGTCGGCCGAGGCCTCGAAGAGCGAGTTCGGCACGCGCTCGAGACCGGCGTACACCGGCAGGATCATGTAGGGCAGCCACAGGTAGGACAGCGTGATGATCACGGCCGGCACGCCGTAGCCCGGCGAGTGCAGGCCGAACGGCGCCGCGATCCACGCGAGCGGGCCGTCGGCCGAGAGCATCCCGCGCCACGCGTAGGCCTTGACGAGGTACGACGCCCACAGCGGCATCAGGACCGCGATCACCAGCAGGCGCTGGAGCCTGGGCGAGGCCACCTTGGCCATGTAGAGCGCGATCGGGAAGGCCAGCACCGCGTCGATGACCGTCACCAGCGCGGCGATGCCGATCGTGCGGAGCGTGATCGTCCGGTAGACGTCGATCGTGAAGAGGTCGCGGAAGTTGTCGAGCGTCCAGGTGCGCTGGATGGTCCCGGTGAAGTCGTCCTGGGTCCACAGGGAGGTGATGAGGAGCGCCGCCAGGGCCCCCAGGTAGGCGACTCCCAGCCACAGCATCGGTGGCGTGAGGAGCGCGCCCACCCGGAGACCCGGGCGGCGATCGAGGACGCTCAAGTCGTCAGCCCTTGACCTCGGTCCACGCCGTCGTCCAGTCGCCGTAGTCGGTGCACTTCACGTCGGTGCGACCGTCCAGGCACTGCGCGATCGGCGTCGTCCAGTAGTGGATCTGCGCGGCGTACGCCGCGTCCTTCGCGTGGTAGGTGTCGCAGAAGCTCGGGTCCGAGGTGAGGCCGCACGCCTTGGTGTTGGCCGGCGCCTCGCCGAAGTACTCCGCGACCGCGGCCTGGGCCTTCGGGCTGGTGATGTAGTCCATCCACGCGTAGCCACAGTTCGGGTCCGGAGCGTCGGTGCTGATCATCCAGGTGTCGGACCAGCCGGTCGAGCCCTCGTCGGGCAGGAACGCCTCGACCTTGTCGCCGATCGTGGACGCGATCACCTGCCAGGTGGTGCCGATGACCGAGTCGCCGCTCTTGAACGCCGCGACCTCCTTGAGGTAGTCGGACCAGTACTCCGACACGTTCGCCTTCTGCTTCTTGAGCAGGTCGACGGCCGCCGCGAGCTGGTCCTCGTCGAGGGCGTACGGGTCCAAGATGTCGAGGTCGGGCTGGGTGTTCATCAGGTAGAGAGCCGCGTCGGCGATGTAGATCGGCGAGTCGTACGCCGTGACCTTGCCGGCGTACTGCGACGCGTCGTCGAAGACCGCGCTCCAACTCGTCGGGGCCGGGTCGACCTCGGCCTTGTTGTACATGAGCAGGTTGGCGCCCCAGCCGTGCGGGACGCCGTACATCTGGCCGTCCACGGAGTTCCAGGGCTGGTCCTTGAGGAAGTCCTCGATGTCGGGGTAGTTCTTCAGGAGGTCGGTGTTGACCGGGGCGACGTCGCCGGCCGCGATCAGGCGCAGGGAGGCGTCACCGGAGGCCGAGACGACGTCGTACTCCCCCGACTTCATCAGCTGCACGGCCTCGTCGGAGGTGGCGAAGTACTTCACGTTCGCCTGGCAGCCGGTCTCCTGCTCGAACGGCGTGACCCAGTCGATCGACTTGTCCGTCGAGCCGTCCTCGGCGTAGCCCGGCCAGGCCAGGATGTTGACCTCGCCCTCCATGTCGCCGAGCGACTGCATCATCGCGACGTCGGGGGCGGTGAACCCGCCCTGGTCCTCGGCGGCCTTCGGGCCACCGCCGTCGCTGCCTCCCGAGCTGGTGCCGCAGGCCGTGGCCAGGGCCAGGAGCCCGGCGCAGGCCACCGCCGCGAGCTTCGTCGAGCCGATTGTCTTCATGCTGTCTCCTCCTCAGGGGACGCCACCGGAGCGGCGGGAGCCGCGCCCAGGGACACCAGGTGGTCGCGCCGCCACGTGAGGACGACGCGATGGTCGCGTCGTTCGAGGGCGGCGTCGATCGAGCTGTCGGTGTTCTGGTGGGACACCGTCAGCGTGGGGCCGGCGTCCAGGTCGACGACCGACACCGTGGTGGAGCCGAGGTAGACGACGTCGCGGACGACGCCGGGCGCCGCACAGACCGCGGGATCGGACCGTGCCTCGCCCGGGGCCTCGGACGACATCTGCACCTTCTCGGGGCGGATCACGAACGTGCCCTCCTCGCCGAGCAGCTGCTGGGCGACCTCGCCCTGCAGGACGTTGGAGGTGCCGACGAAGCCGGCGACGAACGCGCTCGCCGGGCGCTCGTAGAGCTCGACCGGCGTCGCGAGCTGCTCGATGCGCCCCTCGTTGAAGACCGCGATGCGGTCGCTCATCGTGAGCGCCTCCTCCTGGTCGTGCGTGACGAAGACGAAGGTGATGCCGACCTCGCGCTGGATCTCCTTGAGCTCGATCTGCATCTCGCGGCGGAGCTTGAGGTCCAGTGCACCGAGCGGCTCGTCGAGCAGCAGCACCCGCGGCCGGTTGACCAGCGCGCGGGCCAGCGCGACCCGCTGGCGCTGGCCGCCGGAGAGCTGGTGCGGCCGCCGGTCGGCGTACCCCTCGAGCCGGACCGTGGCCAGCGCCTCCTCGGCGCGCTGGCGACGCTCGGCGCCGGGCACCTTCTTCACGCGCAGCCCGTACTCGACGTTCTGCTGCACGCTCATGTGCGGGAAGATCGCGTAGTCCTGGAAGACGGTGTTGACGTCGCGGGCGAACGCCGGGCGCCGGGTCACGTCCTCGTCGGCCAGCAGGACCTGGCCGGACGTGGGCTCCTCGAAACCGGCGATCAGCCGCAGCACGGTCGTCTTGCCGGAGCCCGACGGGCCGAGCATCGAGAAGAACTCGCCGTCGGCGATGTCCAGGTCGAGGTCGTCGACGGCACGCACCTGGTCGAAGTGCTTGCTCAGGCCACGCAACGAGATCGCCGTCGACATAGCGAGCAACCTAGCGGGGTCGGACCGTCGCGTTCCATCGTCTACGGGCCCATCAACAACGATTTGGCAGGTCGTTACGTTCCTGTGACTTCGGTTTACGTGCGCGAGACAACCAGATCGCCCCGGCGCGCGTCTGACCCGCAGGAGGTGGGGTGCATGCGCTGGGCGCTCGGGCTGCTGCTCGCCGTCGTGCTGCCGGTGTCCCTCGCCGCGCCGGCGGACTCCGCTCCCCGCAAGCACCACGAGGTCGTGCCGTGCTCGCGCGGACTGGTCGCGCTCACCTTCGACGACGGACCGTCGAGCACCGTCACCCCGAAGCTGGTGCGACTGCTCCAGCGGCTCGACGTCCCGGCCACGTTCTTCATGGTCGGCAGCCGGGTCGTGGCGGCGCCCGACACCGCCCGGCTCGTCGAGCGGGCCGGCTTCGCGATCGGCAACCACACCTGGCTGCACACCGACCTGACCACCCAGAGCAAGGCCGAGATCAGGAAGTCGCTCCGCTCGACCCACCAGGCGATGGTCGACGCCGGGCTGCACCCCACCCGCCTGGCCCGTCCGCCGTACGGCGCCGTCGACGACCGGGTCCGCCGGCTGCTCGCCGGCCTGGGCCTGGTGCCGGTGCTGTGGACGATCGACTCCCGCGACTGGACCGGGCTGAAGCCCGGCCAGATCCGCGACCGGGTCCTCGACGGGGTCCACCGGCACCGCACCAACGTGGTGCTCCAGCACGACGGCGTCACGAACTCGCCGGCGACCCTGCGGGCGCTGCCCGCCGAGATCGCGACGCTGCGCGAGCGCGGCTTCTGCTTCGCCGGGCTCGACGAGCAGGGCAACCCGACGCCGCCGGTGCCGGTCGCCTCGGTGTCGACCGACGTGCGCCACGTCGACGAGGGCGGGACCGTGCGGGTGACCGTCCGCCTCGACCGGCCGACGTCGCGACCGACCACGGCCCTGGTGGCACCCGGCGGCAGCGCCACGAGCGGGTCCGACTTCGACCACGCGCGCCGCACGGTGCGCTTCGGGGTGGGCGAGCGGGTTGCTCATCTCTGGCTACGCGTCCGACAGGACCGGATCGACGAGAGCACCGAGGACCTCTACTTCACGGTGTACGACGGGAACGGCGTCCAGCCCGCCCTGGTCGCGCAGGCCGACGTACGGATCCGCGACGACGACCCGCCGCCCACCGCCTCCGTGGTCGGCGGCACGGTCACGGCTTCGCCGCTGCTCGACACCACCGGTCAGGTCCAGGTCCGGCTCGACGGCGTCAGCGGACGCGACGTGCGGGTGCGGGTCCGCGCCGGCCGGGCCGATGCCTGGGTCACGGTGCCGGCCGGCGAGCGGACGGCGGCGCTCACGGTCACGGTGCCGCCCGAGGGTCCCGGACGGCGCACACGCGAGATCCCGGTGCTGATCCTGACGGCGGAGAACGCGGAGCGGGGTAACGACGCGACGCTCACGGTGCGGCCGCCCGACCGGACCCGCGGCGAGGTCGTCCGGGCCGCGCTGGCCGGCGTGACCTGGCCGGTGGTCGCGATCCCGGGCTTCTTCTAGACCGTCAGCTCCTGCTGGCCCCAGGGGCTGCCGTACTCCGTCAGCAGGTCCAGGAACGGCACCGCGTCGAAGGCCTCCGGGCCGAGCACGCCCGCGCCCGACCAGGTGCCGTTGGCGAGCAGCTCGAGCGCGACGACCGGGTTGATCGCGGTCTGCCAGACCACGCACTGGTGGCCGTACTCGCGCATCGTCACCTCGTTGTCGACCACGTGGTAGAGGTACGTCGAGCGCGGTCCGGTCGGATTTCCTTGGCCGTCCTTGCCCGTGCCGGTGACCCAGAGCCCGGCGCAGGTCTTGCCCTTCATCCGCGGGCCGACCGTCGCGGGGTCGGGCAGCACGGCCGCGACCACGTCGCGCGGGCTGACCTCGACGCCCTTCACCCGGACCTTCTCGGTGCGGTCGAGGCCGAGGGTGTGCAGCACCTTGAGGATGTTGATGAACTCGTCGCCGAGGCCGTACTTGAAGGTCGCCCGCTTGCATTCGATCC
>JAOPXG010000236.1 GCA_025965275.1 Nocardioides sp. | reverse complement strand
GTCCCGGTGGAGATGCTGCGGTCGCCGGACCTGGTCGGCTAGCCACGCCTGCCCCGGGAACCCCCGGTTCTGAGGCAGTCCCTGAACTTCCAAGGCATTGCAACGCCTTCGAAGTTCAGCGATCCCCGGTGAACCGGGGATCGCTGCGGCGGCCGAGACTCAGTGTCCGCCGTGGGTCTTGAGCCGCTCGAAGGACGCGTACACCTCGGCCTCGGCCTCGGTCCGGCCGACCCACTCGGCGCCCTCGACGGACTTGCCGGGCTCGAGGTCCTTGTAGACCTCGAAGAAGTGCTGGATCTCGAGGCGGTCGAACTTGGAGACGTGCGCGATGTCGCGCAGGTGCTCGAGGCGCGGGTCGGTCGCGGGGACGCAGAGGACCTTGTCGTCGCCGCCGGCCTCGTCGGTCATGCGGAACATGCCGATCGCGCGGCACTTGATCAGGCAGCCCGGGAAGGTCGGCTCCTGGAGCAGGACCATCGCGTCGAGCGGGTCGCCGTCCAGGCCGAGGGTGTTCTCGATGTAGCCGTAGTCGGCGGGGTACTGCGTCGACGTGAACAGCGTGCGGTCGAGGCGGATCCGGCCGGACTCGTGGTCGACCTCGTACTTGTTCCGCACACCCTTGGGGATCTCCACCAGCACGTCGAACTCGAGCACGTCTTCCTCCGCCATCGTCATGGATCCAGTGGGCCCGCGAGGCAGGCCGGGGCCAGTCTCCCGCACAATGACCGCAAACGTGCAGTCGGGAAGAGGTGAACAGTGGCGAGACGTGACTCACACCGCGGCTCACGCCTGCCCTTCTGGCTTCCCGTGCTGCTGGTCCTGGCCCTGCTCGGCTCGGCGGGAGTGGCCTACCGGCTCGACGACGACCAGCCCGACCCGACCGACGATCCGGCCGCCGTCGCGCCGCCCGCCGGGCTGGTCCTGCCCGCTCTCCGTGCGCCGGCACCCGTCGCCGAGCCGGCGGAGGGCCCGCTCGACCCCCGGAAGGTACGGCGCGCGATCGCCCCGCTGCTCGAGGACGACGACCTCGGCCCGGCCGTGCTGGCCACGGTGTCGGCCCTCGACGGCACCCTCCTCTTCTCGGCCGGCATGGGTACGGCGACCCCGGCGTCGACGCTCAAGCTCCTGACGACCACGGCCGCCCTCGAGGCCCTCGGCCCGGAGCACACGTTCGCCACGACCGTGGTCTCCGACGCTCCGGGGCGGATCGTCCTGGTCGGCGGCGGCGACCCGCTGCTGGCGAGCAGGCCCGGCGGCCGGGCGGCGTACCCGCACCCGGCCGACGTCGTCACCCTCGCCAGGGCGACCGCGCGGGCGCTCCAGGACAGCGGCCACACCCGGGTCCGGCTGGGCTACGACACCAGCCTCTTCTCCGGTCCCGCCGTGAACCCGCACTGGCCGGCGACCTACGTCCCCGAGGCCGTCGTGTCTCCGATCTCACCGCTCTGGGTCGACGAGGGCCGCCCGGCCACCGGGTCCGGTCGGGTCGACGACCCCGCGGCGGCCGCCGCGACCGCGTTCGCCGCGGCCCTCGACAGGGCCGGGGTCGAGGTCGTCGGCACGCCCCGGCAGCGCCCGGCCGCGCCGGGCGCCGCCGAGCTCGCCCGGGTCACCAGCCCGCCGCTCTCGCAGATCGTCGAGCACACCCTGGAGTTCAGCGACAACGAGGCCGCCGAGGTGCTCCTGCGCCAGGTCGGGCTCGCGACCGGCGACGACGGGTCGTCCAGGGCCGGCGTCACCGGCGTCCTCGACACCCTCGAGACGCTCGGGGTGCCGACCACCGGGGCGAGGCTGTACGACGGAAGCGGGCTCTCCCGCGACGACCTGGTCGGCCCGGACACCCTGGCGGCCCTGCTCCGGACCGCCGCCGCCGTCGGCCATCCGGAGCTGCGCGCGGTGATCAGCGGGCTGCCGGTGGCCGGCTTCAACGGCTCGCTCGCCGACCGCTTCGGTGACGCCGAGCAGGGTCGCGGCATGGTCCGGGCCAAGACCGGCACCCTGTCGGGCGTGAACGGCCTGGCCGGCACCGTGACCGACCGGGACGGCCGGCCGATGGTCTTCGCGCTGCTCGCCGACCGGGTCGCGCTGGTCGACAGGTTCACCGCCGAGGACGCCCTCGACGCGGTCGCCACGGCGCTCGCCGCCTGCCACTGCGGAGCGTGAGCGTTGGCGCCCACGGGTACGGTCGGCGCATGACGAGCAGCGGGTCCGGCATGGTCGACTGGGACCTCGCGGTGTCGATCGGGTCCCGCATCGCGGGCGACGGGCCGGACATCTCCCGCGGCGAGGCCGCCGCCGTGGTGGCCGAGCTCCGCGCCGACGCCGAGCGGTCGACCGGCCTGGTGCGCGACTTCACCGGCCTGGTGGCCGCCGACCGTACGGCGCCGGTCCTGGTCGTCGACCGGCCCGGGTGGGTGCAGGCGAACGCCGACGGGTTCGCGACCGCGCTCGCGCCGATGGTCGACAAGCTCACCTCCGGCAAGAGCGCGCCCTCCGGGATCACCAAGGCGATCGGGTCCCGGGTCACCGGCGCCGAGGTCGGAGGTCTGCTCGGCTTCCTCGCCGGCAAGGTCCTCGGCCAGTTCGACCCGTTCCACGCGCCCTCCGGCCGGCTGCTCCTGGTCGCCCCCAACATCGTCCACGTCGAGCGCGAGCTCGAGGTGGACCCGCACGACTTCCGGCTCTGGGTGTGCCTGCACGAGGAGACGCACCGGGTGCAGTTCACCGCCGTGCCGTGGCTGACCGACCACCTCCTCGCCGAGATGCACGCCATCGCCGACACCCTCGAGCCGTCCAAGCTCCTCGACGAGGGCCTCGGTCGGGTCACCGAGGCGCTCAAGAGCGCCCGGCACGGCGGCAGCCTCCTCGACGTCCTCGGCAACCCCGAGCAGAAGGAGATCGTCGACCGGGTCACCGGCGTCATGTCGCTGCTCGAGGGTCACGCCGACGTGGTCATGGACGGCGTCGGCCCGTCCGTCATCCCGACCGTCGGTGACATCCGCACCCGCTTCAACCGGCGCCGCAAGGGCGTCGGCACCCTCGACCGCGTGCTGCGCCGGCTGCTGGGGCTCGACGCGAAGATGGCGCAGTACCGCGACGGCGCGAAGTTCGTCCGCGGGGTCGTCGACAAGGCCGGGATGGCGGAGTTCAACGCGGTCTGGGAGCACGCGGACAACCTCCCGACCAAGGCCGAGATCGCCGACCCGCAGGCCTGGGTCTCGCGCGTCCTCTAGGGTCCAGGCCGTCGTGAGCCTCCACCCCGCCGTCGCCGCCGTCCGGCTGGCCGTACGCCGCGCCCTCGTGCACGTCGAGGCCGGTCAGCCGGTCGTCGTCGCCTGCTCCGGCGGGGCGGACTCGCTTGCGCTGCTGGCGGCGACCGTGTTCGAGAGCCGCCGGGCCGGCTGGCACGTGATCGGCGCGACCGTCGACCACGGCCTCCAGGAGGGATCGGCCGAGCACGCGGCCCACGTCGTGGAGCAGATGGCCGGGCTCGGCGCCGACGAGACCCTGTCGGCGACCGTCCACGTCGAGGGCGCCGGCCTCGGGCCCGAGGCCGCGGCGCGTCAGGCCCGGTACGCCGTCCTCGAGGAGATCGCCGAGCACTTCGGCGCCGCGGCGGTGGTCCTCGGCCACACCCGCGACGACCAGGCGGAGACCGTGCTGCTCGGCCTGGCCCGCGGCTCGGGGGGTCGGTCCCTCGCCGGGATGCGCCGGTCGTTCGACGTGTTCGTGCGACCCCTGCTCGACGTCGCGCGCGCCGACACGGTCACCGCCTGCCAGGTCGAGGGCATCGGGTTCTGGGACGACCCCCACAACGGCGACCCGGCGTACACCCGGGCCCGCGTCCGCTCCCGGGTCCTGCCCGTCCTGGAAGAGGAGCTGGGGCCCGGCGTCGCCGCGACCCTGGCCCGCACGGCCGACCAGCTGCGGGCCGACATGGACCTCCTCGACGACCAGGCGGAGGCCGCGCTCGCCCGCCTGGCCGATCTCCCCGTCGACGGGCTCCTGGCCGAGCCCGTGTCGATCCGACGCCGGGTCCTGCGGCTGGCGGCCCTGGCCGCGGGGGCGCCCGCCTCCGAGCTGTTCCACGATCACGTGCTCGCGATGGACGCGCTGCTCACCGACTGGCACGGACAGCGGTGGGCGGAGCTCCCGGGCCACCTGCGCTGCCGGCGCACCGACGCCCGGCTGGCGTTCGAGCCCGCCTGATGCACTTTCTTCAGGTTCGCCCGCGCGCGGACGATCCTGAGGTCACAATGATCGAGGCCGGGGGACCACCCGGTCGGTCGTCTCTCGAGGAGATCTCATGTCCAGGCGTACCCTCGCAGCCGCTGCCATCGCCATCGGCGGGCTGCTGATCACGCCCCAGGTGCTGCCCGCTTCGGCCGCCGCGCCCGGCTCGTCCGACGCCTCCGTGGCGGCCCTCGCCGACCCGCGCCCCCCGGTGGGCAAGGCGTGGCTCGTCGGCGTGGTCACCGACCAGGCCGGGCACCCGCTCCAGGGCGTGACCGTCGAGGCCTGGCAGGCCGATCCGGAGACCGGTGAGCCGACCGCCACCGAGCCGACCGCCTCCGACATCACCTACGAGAACGTCGCGGAGGACGACCAGGAGGGCTACTTCAGGCTCGAGGTCCCGATCCACACCTACTACCTGATCGTCATCTCGCGCCCGACCGACGACTTCCGCACGTTCCGCTACAACAGCGGCGACCCGATCAAGGCCGGGCTCCGCAAGGTGCGTCAGCTCGGCACCTCCGCGGTCTCCTACGTGGAGGCCCAGGGCTCCCAGACCTCGGCGAAGCTCAGCCCGTCGACGGTGAAGGTGAACAAGCCCGCGAAGGTCACGGTCACGGTGACCTGCAAGAACGTGGACCCGGTGCTCGGGAAGGTGACCGCCGCTGTCGGCGGCAAGAAGGTCACCGGCACGCTCAAGCAGAGCAGCAATGGCAAGATCACGCTCACCCTGCCGAAGCTCAAGAAGGCCGGGAAGTACCCCGTCGTGGTGTCGTTCGCCGGCGACAGCTTCGTGAAGAAGTCGACGGCGAAGAAGCTCACGCTGACCGTCAAGAAGTAGGCGCCGCAGGCGTCCCGGCGGGGCTCATCTAGGCTCTCCGCCATGGACGCTTCGCACGTGGAGAACGACCTGGTCAACGTCATCTTCACCGAGGAGCAGATCCAGACCCGCCTGCGCGAGCTCGCGGCCGAGATCGAGCAGGACTACGCCGGCAAGGACCTCCTCATCGTCGGGATCCTGCGCGGCGCGGTGATGGTGATGGCCGACCTCGCGCGCAGCTTCACCCGGCACCTCGAGATGGACTGGATGGCGGTGTCGTCCTACGGCTCCGGCACGAAGTCCAGCGGCGTCGTCCGGATCCTCAAGGACCTCGACACCGACATCTCCGGTCGGCACGTCGTCATCGTCGACGAGATCATCGACACCGGCCTGACGCTGTCCTGGCTGACGGCGAACCTCGCCTCGCGCAGCCCCGCGAGCGTCGAGATCTGCACCCTCCTGCGCAAGCCCGAGGCGCTCACCATGCCCGTGGACGTGCGCTACATCGGCTGGGACATCCCCAACGAGTTCGTGGTCGGCTACGGGCTGGACTACAAGGAGCGCTACCGCAACCTGCGCGACATCGGCACGCTCGCCCCGCACGTCTACTCCTGAGCGGGGACGCGCCAGCGGACCCGCTGTTGGTGGTCGAGCGAGCCGCACGACCGAGCTCGCGAGGTCGCGACCGGCGTGTCGAGACCCGGTGAGACAGAAGGCGGCGGTGAGCGCCACCCCCAGCCGGCCGTCTCGCGGTCCCGATGCGCGCCACCCGCCGATTCCTGAGACGTCGAGCGAGCCGCACGACCGAGCTCGCGAGGTCGCGACCGGCGTGTCGAGACCGGGTGAGACAGAAGTCGGCGGTGAGCGCGACCTGGCCGCCGTCTCGCGGGCCCGATGCGCCCCACCCGCCGATTCCTGAGACAATGCCCATTGCCCGCGGTGTGTACCGTCGGCAGTTCAGATGAGCGTCCGCCCGGCCACCCGGCCGACGGACGGTAACGCCGTGTCGAGAGAAGCCTGTGAAGCGCATATTCAAGGGTCCCTGGCTGTGGATCGTCCTTGCCGTGGTGGGCGTGCTCGTCGCGCTCCAGTACCTCGCCCCCAACGGCGGGTACGACGAGGTCGAGACCTCCACGATGGAGTCCTACATCGCCAAGGGCGAGGTCAAGGAGATCACCTTCGTCGGAGGTGACCAGGTCATGCAGGCCACCCTCGACAGCGGTGTCCGGGACGACGGCGACAAGGTCGAGGCGTACTGGGTCGACGGTCAGCAGCAGGGCATCATCAAGCAGGTCGACCAGCAGGTCGCCGACGGCAACATCGAGAAGTCGAACTCCAAGATCGCCAAGCCCAGCCTGCTCGGCTCGATCCTGGCCACCCTGCTGCCGTTCGCGCTGATCATCCTGCTGTTCCTGTTCCTGATGAACCAGGTCCAGGGCGGTGGCGGCCGCGGCGTGATGCAGTTCGCCAAGTCCAAGGCGAAGCTGATCTCCAAGGACATGCCGAAGACGACCTTCACCGACGTGGCCGGCTGCGAGGAGGCCATCGAGGAGCTCGGGGAGATCAAGGAGTTCCTCCAGGAGCCCGCGAAGTTCCAGGCCGTCGGCGCCAAGATCCCCAAGGGCGTGCTGCTCTACGGTCCTCCCGGCACGGGCAAGACCCTGCTCGCGCGCGCCGTCGCCGGCGAGGCGGGCGTGCCGTTCTACTCCATCTCCGGCTCCGACTTCGTCGAGATGTTCGTCGGTGTGGGTGCGTCCCGCGTCCGCGACCTGTTCGAGCAGGCCAAGGAGAACGCCCCGGCGATCGTCTTCATCGACGAGATCGACGCCGTGGGTCGCCACCGCGGCGCCGGCATGGGCGGCGGTCACGACGAGCGCGAGCAGACGCTCAACCAGCTGCTCGTCGAGATGGACGGCTTCGACGTCCGCGGCGGGGTCATCCTGATCGCCGCGACGAACCGCCCCGACGTGCTCGACCCGGCCCTCCTGCGTCCGGGCCGCTTCGACCGCCAGATCGCGGTCGACGCCCCCGACCTGTCGGGTCGCCACCAGATCCTCAAGGTCCACTCGCGCGGCAAGCCGATGGCCCAGGACATCAACCTGCTCTCCGTGGCCCGTCGTACGCCGGGCTTCACGGGCGCCGACCTGGCCAACGTGCTCAACGAGGCCGCGCTGCTCACCGCGCGCGGCAACCAGAAGGTGATCACCAACACCGCGCTCGACGAGGCGATCGACCGGGTGATCGCCGGACCGCAGCGGCGCACCCGCCTGATGAGAGAGAAGGAGAAGCTCATCACGGCCTACCACGAGGGTGGCCACGCCCTGGTGGCGGCGGCGCTGCCCGGCACCGACCCGGTGCACAAGATCACGATCCTGCCCCGCGGCCGGGCGCTCGGCTACACGATGGTGCTGCCCGACGAGGACAAGTACTCCCAGACGCGCTCGCAGATGCTCGACTCGCTCGCCTACATGCTCGGCGGCCGGGCCGCGGAGGAGATGGTGTTCCACGACCCGACCACGGGTGCCGGCAACGACATCGAGAAGGCCACCGCCCTGGCCCGCGCGATGGTCACGCAGTACGGCATGACCGAGTCGCTCGGTGCGATCAAGCTCGGTGACTCGACGTCCGAGCCGTTCCTCGGCCGCGACATGGGCCACCAGCGCAACTACTCCGAGGACGTCGCCGCCAAGATCGACGAGGAGACCAAGAAGTTCCTCGCGGTGGCGCACCAGGAGGCCTTCGAGATCCTCGAGGAGAACCGCGACGTGCTCGACGCCCTGGTGCTCGAGCTGTTCGACAAGGAGACCCTCGACAAGGAGCAGGTCGCCCGGGTCTTCGAGCCGTTGCGCCGGCGCCCCGAGCGCCCCGCGTGGACCGGCTCCGACCAGCGCCACCCGTCGGCGATCCCGCCGGTCGAGATCCCGCAGTGGATCAAGGACCGCGCGGCCGCCAACGCGGCGGCCTTCGCCGCCTCGAACGGAGACGGCGCAAAGGACACCGAGGAGGGCCAGGACGGCTCCGGCGCGATCCTGACCCCGCCCGGGTCCGGCGGCGACGTGCACGGCGACCCCGGAGTCCAGGGTCCCGGGACCCAGCTCCCGCCGCACTGACGCCGTGACCGACTCCATCCGTCCCGACGACCGGGCCCCCGAGGACATCCCGCCGTTCGACCAGGCGCGGGCCGAGGCCGCCGTGCGCGAGCTCCTGGCCGCGATCGGCGAGGACCCCGACCGCGAGGGGCTGCGGGACACCCCGGCCCGGGTCGCCCGGGCATACGCCGAGGTCACGTCCGGGATGCGGATGGCCCCGGAGGACGTCCTCACCACGACGTTCGACCTCGGGCACGACGAGATGGTCCTGGTCCGCGACATCGAGCTGTGGTCGATGTGCGAGCACCACCTGGTGCCGTTCACCGGCGTCGCCCACGTGGGCTACATCCCGGCCGAGAGCGGCAAGATCACCGGCATCTCGAAGCTGGCCCGGCTGGTCGACGTCTACGCCAAGCGCCCCCAGGTGCAGGAGCGGTTGACCACCCAGGTGGCCGACGCGCTGATGCGGATCCTCGACGCCCGCGGCGTGATCGTGGTGATCGAGGCCGAGCACCTCTGCATGACGATGCGCGGCGTCAAGAAGGCCGGCGCCCGCACCATCACCTCCGCCGTGCGCGGCATCATGCACAACGCCGCGACCCGCTCCGAGGCGATGTCGCTGATCAACAGCAGCCGCGGCCACCGCTGACCCAGGTTTGACCGCACACCGCTAGCCTCGGTGCCCATGACGACGCGCGCGCTCCCGCAGCTGATGGGCGTCGTCAACGTCACGCCCGACTCGTTCTCCGACGGCGGCCGCTGGCTCGAGCCGGAGGCCGCCGTCGCGCATGGCCGCGACCTGCTGGCCGACGGCGCTGACATCCTCGACATCGGCGGGGAGTCGACCCGGCCGGGAGCGACGCGGCCCGTCGTCGAGGAGGAGCTCGGCCGGGTGATCCCGGTGATCACGGCGCTGGCCGCCGACGGAGCCGTCGTCTCCGTCGATACGATGCGCTCCGAGGTCGCCGAGGCGGCGCTCGCCGCCGGCGCCACGATGGTCAACGACGTCTCCGGCGGCCTCGCGGACCCGCGCATCCTCGAGGTCGTGGCCGCCGCGGGTGCGCCGTACATCGCGATGCACTGGCGAGCGCACGCCGACCACATGCGCGACTTCGCCGTGTACGACGGGCCGGGCGGCGTGGTCGGGGCGGTCCGCGACGAGCTGTCCGAGCGGGTGGAGGCGATCCTGGCCGCGGGGATCGCCCACGACCGGATCATCCTCGACCCGGGCCTCGGGTTCGCCAAGCACGGCGAGCACAACTGGCAGCTGCTGCGCGACCTCGGACCGCTGCAGGCGCTCGGCTTCCCCCTACTGGTGGGTGCGAGCCGCAAGTCTTTCCTCGGTAGGCTGCTCGCGGACGCTCGCGGGACGACCCGTCCGGTGGAGATGCGGGAGCACGCCAACACCGCGCTCACGGTCCACCTCGCCCAGCAGGGGGTGTGGGGCCTGCGGGTGCACGACGTACGCGCCGCGCGCGACGCCCTCCGGGTGCTCGAGCGGCTGACCGGGGAGGACGGACCATGACCGACGAGCCCTTCGATACGCCCGCTCGTACCTCGCGGGCTACTCAGGATGAACTCGCCGTCCGCGGCATCGAGTGCTACGGCCACCACGGGGTGTTCGAGTTCGAGAAGCGCGAGGGGCAGACCTTCGTGATCGACCTCACCCTCGGCATCGACACCGCACCCGCGGCGGCGTCCGACGACTTGCCAGACACCGTCGACTACGGGAGTCTCGTGACCTCGGTGAAAGCCGCCGTGGAGAAGGATCCGGTCGACCTGATCGAGACCCTGGCCCAGCGGATCTCGGGCGTCTGCCTCTTGGACGACCGTGTTGAATGGGCTCGGGTCACGGTTCACAAGCCGGACGCACCCATCGACGCGACGTTCGAAGACGTCGCGCTGACGATCACCCGGAAACGTGAGGGCCGCCCGTGACTGAGACCCCCAACCCCAACATCATCGATGCCGACACGCTGACCGGTGAGATGCGTCCGATCCGTCGGGCGGTGCTGGCGTTGGGATCCAATCTCGGCGAGCGACTGGCCAGCCTGCAGGGCGCCGTCAACGCCCTGGCGGACACGCCGGACGTGTGGATCACCGGTGTCTCGCCCGTCTACGAGACCGAGCCGGTCGACTGCCCGCCCGACACGAAGACCTTCCTCAACGCCATCGTGATGATCGACACCACGCTGGCCGCGAGCCGGCTGATGGACCGGGCGCTGGCCATCGAGGACGCCTTCGAGCGGGAGCGCAGCGAGGTCAAGAACGCGCCGCGCACCCTCGACGTCGACCTGATCGTCGTCGGCGACCGGCGCAGCGACGAGGACTCGCTCCGGCTGCCGCACCCGCGGGCGGTCGAGCGGGCGTTCGTGCTGCGTCCCTGGCTCGACCTCGACCCGGAGGCGGAGTTCCCGGACCTCGGTCCGGTGGCCGACCTGCTGGGGGCGACCGACCAGAGCGGCATGAAGCTGCGGGACGACCTGGTCCTCGAGGTCCAGTGACCCGCCGGTGAGCGCCGACCCGTCCGGCGAGGAACCGTCGGGTGGGCGGCTCCGGCCGACGTCGGCGGGTGCCCTCACCGGTTGGGGGGTCGCCGGCCTGGTGGGCGGCTGGCTGCTGCACCCCCTCACCGTGCGGTGGCGGGGCAGCGCCCCGATCGTCACCTGGGCGCAGCCGCTCGCGCTGATCCTGGTCGCCGCGATCCTCGGCGCGACGGCGTACCTCACCTGGCGCACCGTGCACGTCCAGCACCGGCGACTCGAGCCGCACCAGGCGGTCAACCGGCTCGTGCTCGCCCGGGCCTGCGCGCTCGTCGGCGCGCTCGTCGCCGGCGGCTACTTCGGCTACGCCGTGACCTGGCTCGGCGACGACGCCGAGCTCGCGGCCCAGCGGGCGCTGCGGTCGGGCATCGCGGGGGCCGCGGGTGTGGCGATCGTCGTCACCGCGATGCTCCTGGAGCGCGCGTGTCGCGTCCGTTCCGACGACGATGAGACCTAACCTCGGGGTATGGCTTCCCCCCAGGCATCATCCGCCGGCCGACGCCGGCAGCGCAGCACCCGACTGACCGTCGCCGTCGTCCTGATCGCCGTCTCGGCGCTGGCGGTCATCGGTGCGGTCATCAGCGGCATCTGGATCCTCGTGGTGCTCGCCGCCGTCCTCGGTGTCGTCCTCGGCGCCGCGGCCACCCGCATCACCCACTCCGAGCTCGCCGACGCCCGCCGCGAGGCCGCGCGCGACCGCGCCGAGCAGGCCCGCGCCTACCGCGACCTGACCGACACGCGTACGGCCGAGCACACCGCCTTCGCCGAGTCCATGCAGGAGCGCCTGACCCGCCACGAGACGGCCGTCCACGAGCTCGAGGACGCCCTGACCGCCGCCCAGGGGCGCGCCGCCGAGGCGACCCGCAAGCTGAACGCCGAGGCGCGCCGCGCCGACCTCGCCGAGACCGACGGCCGCGAGACCGCCACGCTGCTCGAGCAGTCGCAGCAGCGCGCGGCCGAGGCGATCGTCCGGGTCGCCGAGCTCGAGCAGGAGCTGGACGTCGTCCGCGCCGAGCTCGAGGTCGTCACCCAGGCCTGGCACGCCGCGGAGATCCGGGGCGCGCAGCGGACCGGATGATGGTGGTCGAGCAAGCGGCGCGACCGAGGAACGAGGTCGCGACCCGCGTGTCGAGACCCGGTGACGTACGCAGGGGCGTCGACCACGGTCGGTAGTGGGCGCGCGGCGCCTCTCGACCGCCGTGGGGCACAATCGCGACCGTGATCCCCGACGACAACCGGTTCGAGAGCGACCCCGACGAGGTGCTGGGCGCGGTGCCCGGTCTGCCGCAAGGCTGGACGGTCGGCACGCCCGACCCCGCCGACCGGTTCGACGTCGCCCGGCTGACCCATCTGCTCCGTGCCCACGAGCGGCACGGCCGGGGCTGGGCGGGTGCCTCGGTCGACGACGTGCTCGTCGAGGTCTCCGAGCACGGCCTGCTGATGCGCGAGAACGTCGTGGTCCGCGACGACGAGGGCGACATCCACGCCTGGGGCAGCGTCCACGACCGCTCGGTCGGCCGGATGCTCTTCGTCCACGTCGTCGAGCGCGAGCTGCCCGACGACGTCGCCGACACCTGCTCGGACCTGCTGTTCGAGTGGGCCGAGGCGCAGGCGCGCTCCGTCGGCGCCGCTCGCGGTCTCGAGACCCAGCAGATCGACACCGGCGCCTTCGAGGGCGACGAGCGCCAGGCCCGCTGGCTGACCGGGGCCGGCTTCGAGAAGGTCCGCACCTGGTGGCAGATGAACCGTCCGGTCACGCCCGACGAGGAGGGTCTCGTCGAGACCCCCGACCACTGGGAGGACGGCGGTGTCGTCGTCCGGCTGGTCCGGCGCACCGGCACCGGCATGCCCGACGAGAGCGACCTGCGCGAGGTGCACGACGTCCTGGAGGGGGCGTTCGTGGACCACTTCAACTCCAGCGAGGAGACCTTCGAGGAGTTCATCCACCGGCTTCGCGAGGACCCCGGCCACCGCTGGGACCACTGGTGGCTGGCCGAGCTGGTCGACGGCGACCGGCCGCAGCCGGTCGGCGCGCTGATCGGCACCGTCTCGGAGAGCGCGAACGGCCCGGACGGCTCGTACGTGTCCTACCTCGGCGTGCTCGAGGCCGCCCGTGGCCGGGGGGTGGCCAAGGGCCTGCTGCGCACGATCATCGCGGATGCCGCCGCCCGTGGCCGCGACCGTGTCGGCCTCGAGGTCGACGCCGACTCGCCGACCGGCGCGGCCGGGCTCTACACGTCGATGGACTGGAAGACCAAGTACGTCACGGAGTCCTGGCACCGCGACGTCCCGGTCACGTCCTAGCCGCCGCCGCCTCGGCCTCGGTCATCTCGGCGAGCGCCGCGCGCAGCGCGTGGTGCACGCCGTTGGGCGTCAGCACGCCCACGAACTGCGCGCCCTGCTTGATCCCGATCATGCCGCGGTCCTCGCGCAGGAGTGCCGCGAGCGCGTCGCCGAGCGTGGTGTCCACGTCGATCGCCGAGCCGAGGTCGCCGACGCTCACGCCGTCGAGCGGCTCGACGTGGGCGGGATCCAGCGGGATCACGTCGAGCCGGCGCAGGCCCGAGGTCGACCCGACGAACTCGGCGACGAAGTCGTCGGCCGGGCGGCCGAGCACCCGGGCCGGGGTGTCGTACTGGGCCAGCCGCCCCCCAGCCGCGAAGATCGCGACCTTGTCGCCCACCCGGACGGCCTCGTCGATGTCGTGGGTGACGAGCACGACGGTGATGCCGAGCTCGTCGTGCAGCCGGAGGAACTCGTCCTGGAGCCGCAGCCGCACCAGGGGGTCGACCGCGCCGAACGGCTCGTCCATGAGCAGCACCGGCGGGTGCGCCGCGAGCGCGCGGGCCACGCCGACACGCTGCTGCTGACCGCCCGAGAGCTGGTGCGGGTAGCGGTCGGCGTACGTCGCCGGATCGAGCCCGACCAGCTCCATCAGCTCGGTGGCCCGCTCCCGGGCCGTCGCCTTGGACTCGCCGTGCAGGAGCGGCACCGTCATCACGTTGGTGATGATCTTCTGGTGCGGGAAGAGCCCGACCTGCTGGATGACGTAGCCGATGCCGCGGCGCAGCTTGACCGGGTCCTGGTGGGTGACGTCCTGACCGTCGATCTCGATCGTGCCGCTCGTGGGCTCGATCAGCCGGTTGATCATCTTCAGCGTCGTGGACTTGCCGCACCCCGAGGGCCCGACGAGGGTGACCAGCTCGCCCCGGTTGACGACCAGGTCGAGCTCGGCGACGGCGACGGTGCCGTCGTCGTAGGTCTTGCCGACTCCGGAGAGCCGGATCATCGGGTCGGGGCCCGTGGGTGGCATGGTGCGCGCCGGGCTCAGAGCAGGCCCTTGTCCTCGAGGAACTGCTGGGCGACGTCGGCGGGCTTCTTGCGCTCGAGGTCGACCTGGACGTTCATCGCGGCGAGGTCCTCGGTGGTCAGCGCCGCCGAGAGCTTGTTGAACAGGTCCGCGAGGTCGGGGTTGTCGGCCAGGAAGCCGGAGTTGACGGCCGGGGTGAGGTTCTGGGCCGGCTGGATGCCCTTGTCGTCCTCGAGCAGCACCAGGCCGAGGTCCCCCAGCGTGCCGTCGGTGGTGCCGGTCTCGCCGAGCTGGATCTCGCCGCTCTTGACGGCGTCCTTCACCTGGGCGCTGGCGAAGTCGAGCGGCACGATCTCGGTGATGTCGAGGCCGTAGACGCCGGTCAGGCCACCCTCGCAGTCGGCGCGCCCCTCGCAGTCCGGCGGTGCGCCCAGCTTGATCGGGTCACCGAGCGCGGCGAGGTCGGAGAGCGTGGAGAGGTTGTTCTGGTCGGCGAAGTCCTTGCTGACGAAGAAGGCGTTCTGGTCGGTGGCGTCGGACGGCGGCAGGATCGAGATGCCCTTCGCCTCGGCCAGCGGCTTCAGGGCCTCGAGGGTCTTGTCGACGTCGTTGCTCGAGACCAGCGGCGCGTCGGGGCCGTTCCTCTCGGTGTTGAGGAAGTCGGTGATGCCGGCGAGGTAGTCGGGCACGATGTCGACGTTGCCCTTGCTGAGCTCGGGCAGGTAGACGTCGCGGGTGGTCACCAGCTTCGTCTGCACCGTGTAGCCCTCGTTCTCGAGGAGCTTCTGGTAGATCGAGGCCATGATCTGGCTCTCGGTGAAGTCCTGGCCGCCGACCACGACCGTGCCCTTGTCGGCGCCACCGCTCGAGGGGGAGTCGGACCCCGCGCCCTCGAGCGAGTCGCTGCCGCCACAGGCGGCCACGGTGAGGAGGGCGGCTCCCGCCGCGGCGAGTCCGAGGGTACGAAGAATTCGCATGGGTATGACCACCTTCTGTGTCCCGCGAGGGGGCCCGCGCGTGTCCGATGGGCACCCGACGGCACCCGCTGACAAAACCCTAACCCCGACCGCCGACTACGGCTCCTGTCGTCGTCCGGGCCTGCTGGCGGCGGGCCCGGCGCATCGGGTCGGCGTACCGTTCGGCGAGCACCGCGAGCGCCTCGAGGAGCAGCGCCCCCAGCGCGACCAGGACCGCGCCGGCCACCACCTCGTAGGTGCGGTGGTTGGCGAAGCCGCGGGTGATGATCCGGCCGAGACCCGGGCCGGCGACCAGCGCGGCGATCGTCGCGGTCGCCCACACCTGGACGAGGGCCAGGCGGATGCCGTTCATGATCACCGGGGTCGCGAGGGGCAGCTCGACCGCGGTGAAGACCTTCATCTCGCTCATGCCCATCCCGCGGGCGGCCTCCACCGCGCCGCGGTCGACCTCGGTGATGCCGACGTACG
This sequence comes from Nocardioides sp., assembly GCA_025965275.1. Taxonomy (GTDB): domain Bacteria; phylum Actinomycetota; class Actinomycetes; order Propionibacteriales; family Nocardioidaceae; genus Nocardioides. The sequence continues at coordinate 6,831 of JAOPXG010000236.1, read as the reverse complement.
TGTTGGTGATGAGCGGCGGCAGTGCGAAGAGCACCAGGGCGATCAGCGTGGCCAGCCCGGCCCGGCCGTACGGCCCGAACTCGTCGGAGCCGATCGGCCCGAGCGCGAGCACCAGCAGGACGGCGAACACCGGGATCGCGCGACCGACGTTCGACACGTTGACGGCCAGGAACCCGCCGCGGCGGCGGTGGCCGAGGTAGAGCGCCGGCGGCAGCCCCAGGACGAGCGCGGCGAGCAGGGCCGTGACCGTCAGCAGGAGCTGCTGGACGGCGAACGCACCGATGCCGTTCTCGCCGGACCAGTTGGCGCCGTCGGTGAGGTAGGAGAGGACGTCACCGAGCATGGCGCGTCCAGGGGGTGAGGAGCCGCTGCGCGACGACGATCACGAGGTCGAGGACGACGGCCAGCCCGACGCACAGGATGCTGGCCGCGAAGATCTGCGCCTTGAACTGGTTGCCGACGGCCAGCAGCAGGAGGTTGCCGAGACCGCCGTACGACACGATCGCGCCGATCGTCGCCAGGGCCACGGTCGAGACCGTCGCCACCCGCAGGCCGGCCATGATGACCGGCAGGGCCAGCGGTATCTCGATGCGCAGCAGCATCTGGGTGTTGGAGTAGCCGACGCCGCGCGCGGACTCCCGCACCTCGTCGGGCACGCCGCGCAGGCCCGCGAGCACGTTGCGCACCAGGATCGTCAGGGAGTAGAGCGCGAGCCCGATGATCACCGTCGTCGCGGTCAGCCCGGTGAACGGCAGCAACAGTGAGAAGAGGGCCAGTGACGGGATGGTGTAGATGATCGTCGTGCCCCCGACCACGATCGACTCGAGCGTCGGGCTGCGGCGGGCGAGCAGGGCCAGGGGCACGGCCAGGACGAAGCCGAACAGCACCGAGACCACCGTGATCCAGAGGTGCTGGATCGTCGCGTCCACCAGCTCCGGGCGGTACTCGCTCCAGTAGCGGCCGCAGATCCAGTCGTTGTCGACGTAGCACTGGGGCACGTCGCTGGCGAGCAGGATCACGACGGCGACGGTACCCGTCCGGAGCGGTTCACGTCCTCACCTCGAAGTCCCGCAACGCGAGCGCGGCGGGGTCGACCGAGGCCGGGTCGAGGACCGGTACGTCGATCCGCGGACCTGTCGGCGTGGCGATCTGGGGCACCGGCGCGCCGAGCCCGGCGACGTAGGCCATCACCGCGGCGGCGTCCTCCCGCCGCCCCTGCTCCACCAGCCAGCCGGTGAGCCGGTGCACGGGCGGCAGGCCGGAGTGGGTGAGCGACCGCGCGTCCCAGAGCTCGCGGACGCCCGCCGTCAGCAGCTCCCACCACGCGTCCGAGCAGCCCGGGATCTCGGTGAAGTAGCGGTGCAGGTCGCCGGCGAGCACCCGGTCCACGAAGACCTCCGACACCTCGTCGGACCCGAGGTCGCGCACGCTGGCGAGCGACATCCGCTTGGTCTCCCACCGGTCGCGCAGGTCGTCGAGCGAGGACCGCTGCTGGGTGATCGAGGAGCCGTCGTGCCGGATCCGCCAGTGGTAGACGACCTCCGGGACCACGCCGAAGCGCTTCGCCGCGACGTACGCCCGGGTCGTGGTGGGCTGGTCCTCGTAGCGGATGCCCTCGGGCCAGGAGAGGTCCGCGCCGTCCCAGAACGCCCGGCGGAAGAGCTTGTTCCAGGCGAAGACGTCGCCGAGGATCTCGGGCTGCTCGGTGATCGGGTACGCCGCGCGGTCGCGGTGGAGCCGGCGCATCCACGGCATCTCGGTCAGCCGCTCGCCGTCCCACCGGGCGACCGACCCGGTCACGAAGTCGGAGCCGGTGCCGGTGAGCTGGCGCAGCAGGGTCCGGTAGGCATCGGGGGGGACGACGTCGTCTGAGTCGGCGAAGGCCAGGATCTCGCCGGTCGCGTGCCGGACGCCCTCGTTGCGGGCCGCGCCGAGGCCGCGGTTGGCGGTGTGCACGACCCGCACCCGCGGGTCACGGGCGGCGTAGTCGTCGGCGAGCGCGCCGGAGCCGTCGGTCGACCCGTCGTCGACCACGACGACCTCGAGGGCGCCGTGGCTCTGGGCGAGCACGCTGTCGAGGGCCTCCGGCAGGTACGCCTCGACGTCGTACACCGGGACGACGACGCTGACGAGTGGCGCCCGCCGTCCGAACTTCATGGCCTCACCGTACTGACCGTTAGGCTCCTTGCTCGTGAGTGACCGCCCCGCCGACCCCAGCTCCGACCCCAGCTCCGTCGACCCCGCCGACTACCCCCGCAAGGTGCTGTTCGTGGCGGGTGCGGGACGCAGCGGGACGAGCACGATGGCCGGGCTCATGCAGATCATGGGGCTGCACGTGCCGCAGCCCGAGGTGGTCGCCGACGAGACCAACCCCAAGGGCTTCGGAGAGCCCGCCTGGGTGGTCGAGAACCACGACCGGCTGCTCAAGGAGGCGGGCGTCCAGGTCAGCGACTCCCGGCCCGACGCGTGGTTCGAGACCGGGCGGGTCTCCACCAGGGAGCAGGAGCGGATCCGCGCCGCCGAGTGGCTGGAGAGCCACTTCGGCGAGGCACCCGGCAACACCGAGCTCGTGGTCAAGGACCCGCGGCTGAGCTGGTTCCTGTCGCTCTGGCGGGTCGCCGCGGTCCGCACCGGCGCGACGCCGGTCTTCGCGACCATGCTCCGCCCGCCGGCCGAGGTGGTCGGCAGCAAGCAGACCTACTACAAGAACCGGCTGGGCTCGGCCCACCTCGCAGCCTCCTGGCTGAACATGCTGCTCCACACCGAGCGCGCCACCCGCGAGTCGGTCGCCGACGGCGGCCGGGTGTTCGTGCGGTACGCCGACCTGCTCGACGACTGGACCCGCGTCGTGATGCAGCTCGGCGAGCGGCTCGACCTCCAGCACGTCATGCACGCCCGCAGCGAGGCGATCCGCAACGGGCACCGCTTCGTCGACCCGAGCCTGCGCCGGATGACGCTGAGCCTCGACGACCTCGGCCTCCCGCCCCGGCTGCACGAGCTGACCGGCGAGACGTGGGAGGAGCTCAACAGGCTCGCCGAGCCCGAGGGGGACACCCCCGCCGCCCACCAGGCGCTCGACCAGCTGCGCGAGGCGTACGTCGAGCTCTACGAGGAGGCCGAGGCGATCTCGCGGTCCTCCGTCGTGGCCGCCGAGCAGCGCACCCGCAAGCAGCTGAGGGGCGGCCCGCCCGCGCCCGCAGCGCCGTCGCGGGTCGACAAGGTGCCGCACCGGCTCCGCGCCGCGATCCCGGCACCGATGCGGCGCGGCCTGCGCAAGATGCTGGGCCGCAGGAGGTGACCGCTCACCTCGGGGCGGCCGGGATCTCCAACCTGGAGGGCCACACCGACTACGACATCACCTGGCCGTGGCTGCGACCGGAAGGGCTGCGCCCGGGCTCGACCGCGGTGCTCCGGGTCAAGGACGAGGCCCCGTCGCTGCCGTTCGTGCTGCCGCCGCTGCTCCGCGCCTGCGACCACGTGCTGCTGGTCGACAACGGCTCGACCGACGCCACCACCGACGTCGCGCGCGAGACCGCGGCCAGGGCGGGGCTCAGCGACAAGCTGACGGTCACGTCGTACCCCTTCACGGTCGCCCGCGCCGGCGCCGAGCACCTCGCCCAGCACGAGCTCTCCGTGCACTCGCTCTCGTACTTCCACAACTGGTGCTTCGCGCAGGTCACCACGCGCTACTCGTGGAAGTGGGACGGCGACATGGTCCTCACCACCGAGGGTGAGGTCTCCATCGCCGACCTCGGCTGGCAGGTCGGCGACGTCCAGTCGATCATCCGGGTGCCGCGGCACGGGCTCTACCTGGAGAGCGACACGAAGGGCTACCTCGACCTCGGGCTCCGCAACGCCGAGGAGTGGGGCTTCCCGATCGGGCCGGACTTCGTCTACACCAAGGCCTTCGAGTGGGAGATCCGTACGACGCCGGTCGGCGTCCGCTCGATCGGCCTGCCGCAGGGGATGTGCGTGGAACTGAAGTACCTCGACGGCGACGAGTTCGCGCACTGGACCGACCCCGAGTCGTTCGCGACCAGCTGGCGCAACAAGCGCAAGCGCCGCGAGTGGGAGGTCTTCAACGCCCTCCAGGAGGGCCGGGTGCTGCCCGGCGTCCACGAGATCACCGCGCCCGCCGGCGTGCACATCGTCGACCACGTGACCCACGACTGGCTCCCGCGCGCCCCGCGCCCCCTCGCCGTCGGCTGAACCGCCGAGTCGGCGCGAACGCTCCGCTGTCACGGTGTCGGGTAGGTCACGTCCGGATCCGTTCACAATGTCGAAACCTCAGGCGTAGATTCGACGACGTCGGGGAACACCACCTCCGACAGATCATCCACAGACGAGCACACCGTCCGGTACCCACCCCGGCCCTCCCCGCTGATCGCGACAGGAGGGTGGTCGGAGGGACTGGAACGAAAGGTTCGACACATGACGCACCTGACCCGGGAGACCGGCCTGCGCGTGGGCGTGATCGGCGCCGGACGCGTCGGCGCCGTCCTGGCCGCCGCTCTCGAAGCCGCCGGACACCACGTGGTCGCCGCGGCCGGCGAGTCCGACGCCTCCCGCTCCCGCATCGCCGACCTGCTGCCGGGCGCCACGCCGGCCAAGCCGACCGACGTCGCGCGCGCCAGTGACCTGCTGCTCCTGACCGTCCCCGACGACATGCTCCCCAACGTGGTGCGCGTGCTGAGCGACAGCGGCGCGATCCACGAGGGCCAGTACGTCGTGCACACCTCCGGCCTCCACGGCCTCCAGGTGCTCGAGCCGGCCGCCCGGGTCGGTGCCCGCGTCGTGGCGATGCACCCCGCGATGACCTTCACCGGCACGGCGCTCGACCTGGACCGCCTGCGTGGCTGCGTCTTCGGTCTGACCGCCGGCGACGCCGAGCACGAGGTCGCCGAGCAGTTGGTGGCCGACCTCGGCGGGCGCCCGATGTGGGTGCCCGAGGAGATGCGCACGCTCTACCACTCCGGGCTCGCCCACGGCGCCAACCACCTCGTCACCCTGGTCAGCCAGGCCATGGAGCTGCTCGCGGCCGCCGGCGCCGACGACCCGGCCGGCACCCTGCGCCCGCTGCTCACCGCCGCGCTCGACAACGCGCTCGAGCAGGGCGACTCGGCGCTGACCGGCCCGATGGTGCGCGGCGACGTCAACACCGTGCGCGCCCACCTCGCCGACATCGCCGCCAACGCTCCGCACACGCTGCCGTCGTACGTCGCCATGGCCCGCGACACCCTCGACCGCGTCGTGACCGACGGCCGGCTGCTGCCGATCCGCGCGGCCGCGATGCGCCGGGTGCTCGACGCGGCCGTGGCCCCCGAGCGCGTGACCCGCCAGCCCGCCCCGGCGCCGCGCCGGCGATGAGCGCCTCGCCCGTCCTCGCGCACACCCGCGAGGAGCTGTCGTCGCTGCTGTCCGCCGCGCGCGCCGGCGGCCGGCCGGTCGGCCTGGTGCCGACGATGGGTGCCCTCCACGAGGGCCACGCCAGCCTGATCCGTACGGCGCGCGAGCGGATCGCCGACGGGCCGCTCGTTGTGTCGATCTTCGTCAACCCGCTCCAGTTCGGGGCCGGCGAGGACCTCGACCGCTACCCGCGCACGCTCGAGGACGACCTCAAGATCTGCGAGCGCGAGGGTGCCGACATCGTCTTCGCGCCGAGCGTCGAGGAGGTCTACCCGGGCGGGGACCCCCAGGTCACGCTGGCGCCCGGACCCCTGGCCACCGTCCTCGAGGGCAAGACCCGGCCCGGCCACTTCCACGGCGTCCTGACCGTGGTGGCGAAGCTCTTCGGGCTGGTCCGGCCCGACGTCGCCGTGTTCGGGCAGAAGGACTACCAGCAGCTCACCCTGATCCGGCGGATGGTGCTCGACCTCAACATGACGGTCGACGTCGTCGGGGCCGAGACCGTCCGTGAGCCCGACGGGCTGGCGCTGTCGAGCCGCAACCGCTACCTCGACGCCGAGCAGCGCCTCCAGGCGACCGCTCTCAGCCGCACCCTGCACGCAGCCCAGGAAGGCGCTCGCTGGGGCGCCGACGTGGCCCTCGACGCCGCGCGGGCCGAGCTCCGGGCCGCCGACGGCGTCGACCTCGACTACCTCGTGATCACCGACCGCGACCTGGGCGACCTGCCCGCCGACGTACCCCCGGGCGCCGAGGCCCGGATCCTCATCGCCGCCCGGGTCGGCACCACCCGCCTGATCGACAACATGCCGCTCGTCGTCGGGTCCCCCGTGGCGCCGCGGGAAGGAGCGTCCTGATGCTGCGCACGATGATGAAGAGCAAGATCCACCGGGCGACCGTGACCCAGGCCGACCTCCACTACGTCGGCTCGGTCACCGTCGACGAGGACCTCCTCGACGCGGCCGACCTGCTGTCCGGCGAGCTGGTGCACATCGTCGACATCACCAACGGCGCCCGGCTCGAGACGTACACGATCGCGGGCGAGCGCGGCTCGGGCGTGATCGGCATCAACGGCGCGGCCGCCCGGCTGGTGCACCCCGGCGACCTCGTGATCCTGATCGCCTACGGGCAGATGGAGACCGCCGAGGCCCGTGAGTTCCAGCCGCACGTCGTCTTCGTCGACGCCGACAACGCCATCCTCGCGACCGGCTTCGACCCGGCCGAGGCCCCCGAGGGATCCGGGCTGGTCCGCGGCGACCAGCTGGCCAAGCGCTAGCCTCCTGGGGTGCCTGCCCGCGAGATCGACGCACCTGTACGCCGCGTCCCCGGCCGCCTCACCGCGCCCGAGCCCGGGTGGACCACCACCGCCGACGTCGTCGTCATCGGCTCCGGGATCGCCGGCCTGACCGCCGCGCTCCGGCTCCGGGG
>JAOPXG010000235.1 GCA_025965275.1 Nocardioides sp. | reverse complement strand
ACCTTGCGGACCGAGATCTCGCCGTTGCGGTAGACGATCCGGTAGGTCACGTCGCGCAGGCCGTCCTCGCCGGCGCGGGCCACGGAGGTCTCACCCTCGTACATCGAGGAGTCCTGCTGCTCGACGGTGCCGAAGTCGACGGCCTCGCCGTCGACGTGCTTGCGGACGACCTTGATGTCGGTGAAGACCAGCTTGTCTCCGTCGGTGAGCTCGTGCTGGGGGGCGGGCGAGATCTCGTCGTGCTTGCCGAGCTTGACGCCGAGCTCGTCGAGGGCGTCCTCGACGGTGAGCGCGGTGACGGTCTTCTTGGCCATCTTGTGCTTGCCGAGCTTGACCTTCAGCGTCTTGGGCGTGACGACCTCGAGGTCCATGCCGCCGCGGTCGAGCTCGGCGCCACGGCTGGCGGAGAGCTCCGCGCCGCGGAAGTTCTCGCCGATCTCGTCGAGGGCTCGCGAGACGGTGGTCTCCGTGGTCCAGTAGGTCTTCGTGTCGCCGTCGACGGTGAGCTCGAGCGGACGGGCGAAGCGGACCGAGATCTGGCTGCCGTCCTCGATCTTCTCGTCGAGGCTGGGGGCGACGATGTCGCGGGCGGACACGTCGACGCCCTCGGAGTCGAGGACGTCACCGACGGTGCCACCGAAGGCGGTGACCTCCTGGGGCTTGCCGTCGAGCGAGAGGGTCACGGACTTGCTGAGGGAGCTGTAGCCCCAGGTGGTGCCGGCTACCGCGAGGACGACCACGGTCGCCAGGGCGAGCATCAGGGGGCGGCTCTTGCTTGCACGGCCCAGCCACTGGCTGAACCTGCTGTGTCCATTGCTGGGCACGATTCTCCGAACGTCGTACTCCCCGGTTCTCGGGTGCCAGTGCTCCGAGCGCAGGTCTCCCACGTCGTGGGTTCGTGCGCTGGGGGTCCTGCTGCGGGGCCAGATTTCGGCTCCCTGCACTGGTCAGATCGATCCCGATCCCGGCCATCAGCACCCCAGACCACCAGCGATCCGGGCTGATTGCAAACCGAACTAGTCGAATCCGGGACCGAAGTGAGCAGCGTCTCGACGGTAAAGTCGCGCCGCGCGGGAGCCTTCGCGGACCGATTTCACGCCCCTGACCAGCGGGAACGCCGTCTCGCCGATGGCGGCGGTGGGGACCTACAGACGGCGACCCAACGTCTCCGACGGTGACTCGCCGAAGGCCTCGCGATACGCGGCCGCGAATCGGCTCAGGTGGAGAAAGCCGCATTCCAGCGCCACCGCGGTGACCGTGGTGATCTCGGGGAAGGAAGTCAGGAGTGTCCGGCGTGCATGCCGCAGCCGTACTCGCTTGAGGTAGGTCATCGGTGGCATGTCGAAGTCCCGCTTGAACCCGTATTGCAGCGCTCGCACACTCAGGTGCACCTCGTAGGCCAACCTGACGACGGTCCAGGGCTCACTGGGAAGTTCCTCCAACAGCTCCGCAGCGCGCGCTATCGCGCCGGTACGGCCAGGGGCTGCAGCAAGGTGCAGGAGATCTTGGTAGTTGTGAGGCTGGGTCAGAAGCAGACCGTCGAGAACGAGGGCCTCCAGGTGCCGAACGACCCTGGGCAGGGTCAGGAGACCTTGTGGGTTCTCGAGTTCCTGGCACACCAGCTCGATCGCCGGCTGCCACAGGTGACCGACCTCAGCTCGTAGGCACTGTTCGAATGCCAGGCGCCTCGGCAGACTCCGCCCGAGCAGTTGCTCGAGCTCGCCCTCCAGGGACGCCCGCGTGGCCATGAAACACAAGTGCCGAGCATCTGTCGACCAGGTGACCTGTGCCGGCTCGCCAACCGGGAACACGATCGCCTGCCCGCGTGTGGTCAGGAGCGGGTCCGCGCTTCCGCTCCGCGAGGCGGCCCGCCCTTCCAGAGTCACGTTCACGTGGAACTGACTGGTCTCCCCCGTCTGGAGGTGGATCGTTTGTCCGTACGACAGCAGCCCGGCAGTCACCTCGCCGAGGTGGGCGCTGACCAGCTCCATGTCGATCTCGTTGCTGGAGGTCCTCAAGAGGCGATTGGGAAGGTAGGCCTCAGTGACGATCTGCTCGGCCTCGTCCGGGTCGTGCGTCGTCTTCCGCTCGGTACCGCCTCGGGACGAACCTTCAGGTGCGTACGGCTTGGCCGGCTGGTCAGCCGCGCTAGCCATCGAAACTCCTCCACAGTCAACATCCCGATATGTCCTGCGCGCCCGGCTTGGTCCGAGACCTCGGCAAGCGGCGGCACCCGCGTCATGGATGGTGGCGCGGACGAGCCGCGCACCGGTAGCTCCCACGTGCACGGCTTTGTCCGTATCGCGCAGCTGCCACGTCGTCGGGTTGGTCGAGTCCCGGTCGCGCGTGCCGGGCGGCACGGTGTCGGGTGCAGTTCCCCGCCCGATCCACCACGTTCTTGCGGCGCCCTGCTACCAGCGGAACCCCGCCACGGGCTGCCGTATTCCAGACCTGTCTACCGCGACGTGCGTGACTCCAGCTGGCCGCAGAGCCAGGCCGCCACGACCTCGAGCCGTCGCTGAACAGCGGGTACTGGGGCCGGAGCGGGTGACAGAGCGTTCATCGTTCACACCTGGCTGGCCGGTTCGTCGAGGGCACCCGGGGAGCGCCCGCGACTCTGCGATGCCGCTGAAGGCGTGGGTCCAGGTCGGGGAGCGCTCCGAGGGGTCACGTCGACTCGGTAGCGATAGGTGACGCCGTCGTCGTGCACCACGAAGGTGCGCACGTGACTTCGTGTCCAATACATCACGAGCACCCCGTAGCGTCTGGCGAGCTTCGAGAGAGCGGCGAAGTCCGTCACGTCGACGATGGGCCGGCCCGGCGGACTGGAGATCGGCTCGACCTCGAGGAGCAAGCCCCCGTAGTTTCGTGGACTGATGCGCGACTCGTTGCCGGATCGATGGCCCCCGGCGAGCACGAAGATCACCAGCACGCTCAGCGCGACTGCGGTTGCGCCGGAGACAGCGACTCGCAGGGCCGACACATCCATCGAGATGCCGGCGATCTCGATGCCGTTCGGCATGGTCGCTCCCACAACCGGTCCCGCGCTGTCACGAAACTCCAGCTCTGGATTCTCGCTTGCCAGCTGGAGCTGCGTGGGGGTGAGCGCGAACGCGAGCCGAGGCGCGAACGTGCCCCCCTCGGCCGAGCGGACGGTCGGCACGACGGCGACGCCCACCTCGTCGACCGGCACCCCGATCACGGCGGCGGCCGCAGCGGCACGATGCCACAGGTCGTCGAGATCGAGCTCGACCTGCCCGTCGGTGCTCGCCTGGTCGAAGCGAGCGGTCTGCTGCAGGGGAATGCGGGTGTGCCAGCCGCTGGCACTCGAGAGTTCGGCATCCAGCCGGATGGTCCCCGGCCGCCCGGTGTAGGCGTAGCTCAGCTCAACGGTGTGGACGAGTGAGCGGAACAGCGGGTCGGGTGCCGTCACGGTGGTGCCCTGATAGGCGGCTGACCGTGGAACCTCGGCACGATACGAGAACGTGAGTCTGGCCCCGGAGTCTGAGGACGTTGATCGTGGTTGAGTCGCGGGCGTCGTCCAGGCGAGGCCCGACAGCGCGATACCAGCCAGGCTGGCGACGGTCGCCAACAGGATCACCGATGTCCGAGACCGGCCGGCGAACCGGCGCGGATTCGTCGTGGGTCGCGCATGCTGAGCCATGGCTCGCGTCCTTCTCTTTCTCTTGTTCGCCGCGCTCCCGCCGCCGACCACGACCATGAAGGCGACGAGGGCGAGAGTGTGCGGCGCTTCCAGTCGGTCGAGCCAGACGCCGCCACCGGGAATGTGGACCACCTCGCGCCCGATCAACTGACCGGCCTCGGGCTGCTCGGCGTCGTCGAAGTCGTTGTGGTCCCCGCGGAAGGTGTAGTGGCCGCCGTGGATCGCCTTGATCCGGTGGAGGACGACTTCTCGCAGGTCGCGGCTGTGATAGGCGACAACCTCGCCTTGGTGATACGTCGACCGCTCGGCCACGATCACCAGGTCTCCGGTGGTGATCCTCGGAGACATGCTGTTCCCGTGCGTCTCCACCAGGGCCACGCTGCCCCGGAGAACCGCGACGGAACCGACGAGCAGGACGATCAGGACGATGACGGAGACCGCGGCTCCACACTTGCGCATGAGGTGCGCCCGACGTCTGGGGAGCGACGGGGAAGCCGCTCCCCAGACAGGGGCATCAGCCGTTGACGACGAAGCGGACGCTGGTCACGCCGGCCGTGTCAGCGATGTTGCACGCGATGTCGCTGAAGTCCGTCGCACCGTCGTCGATGCCGTCGGTGTTCAAATCGGTCTGGGTGACCGTGCACGGCTCCAGCGCACCACCGTTGATCGAGACCTGAACGACACCGGCGGTCGTGGGCAGAAGCTCTTCGGCCTTGG
>JAOPXG010000233.1 GCA_025965275.1 Nocardioides sp. | reverse complement strand
GAGATCGTCTCCTCCATCAGGGTGCCGCCGACGTCGTTGGCGCCCGCCTGGAGCATGGCGCGGGTGCCGTCGATGCCGAGCTTGACCCAGGAGGTCTGGATGTTGGGGATCCGTCCGTGCAGGAGGATCCGGGCCATCGCGTGGACGGCGAGGTTGTCGCGCAGGGTGGGGCCGGGGCGGGCCACGCCGGCCAGGTAGATCGGGGAGGAGGTGTGCACGAAGGGCAGCGGCACGAACTCGGTGAAGCCACCCGTCTCTCCCTGGATGCGGGTCAGGACGCGGAGGTGGTTGACCCAGTGCCGGGGGTTGTCGACGTGGCCGTACATCATCGTCGAGGTGGTCGGGATGCCGACCCGGTGGGCGGTGGTGACGACCTCGATCCAGGTGCGGGTGGGGAGCTTGCCCTTGGTGAGGACCCAGCGGACCTCGTCGTCGAGGATCTCCGCGGCGGTGCCGGGCAGCGACCCGAGGCCTGCTTCGCGGGCCTTGATCAGAAAGTCCTCGATGGTCAGCCCGGTGCGGGCGACACCGTTGACGACCTCCATGGGTGAGAAGGCGTGCACGTGCATGCCCGGCACCCGCGACTTCACCGCGGTGACCAGGTCGAAGTACGCCGAGGCAGGCAGCTCGGGGTCGATGCCGCCTTGCATGCAGACCTCGGTCGCGCCGAGGTTCCACGCCTCCTCGGCCCGGTCGGCGACCTCGTCGAGCGAGAGCGAGTAGGCGTCCGCGTCGGTGCGCCGCTGGGCGAAGGCGCAGAACCGGCAGCCGACGTAGCAGACGTTGGTGAAGTTGATGTTCCGGTTGACGACGTAGGTCACGTCGTCGCCCACGGTCTCGCGGCGCAGGTCGTCGGCCAGCCGGGTGACCTGGCGCAGCAGGTCGCCCTCGGCCGTCATCAGCGTGTAGGCGTGCTCGTCGGACAGGTTGCCCGGGTCCGCCTCGGCCGCGCGCAGGGCGTCGCCGCCTTCGGCGTGCATCACCGCGGGTCCGCCGGTCAGCGCCGCGGCGTCCTTGACCGAGTCCCAGTCGCCGTAGACGTTCGCGAAGTCGGAGCGCCGGTCGTCGGTGCGACCCTCGGTGTCGACGGCCTCGAAGAGGTCGGTGCGGCCGACGGAGGTGAAGCCGCCGTCCGGCTCCTGCCAGGGCAGGCCGACGGGTCGTACGTCGGGTCGCGCGAGGCCGTCGTCGGTCGCCAGCGCGGCGACGTGGGCGGAGACCCGCGGGTCGAGCCACGGCTCGCCGGCGCGGACGTACTCAGGGTGCACGGTCAGCCGCGGCTTCAGCTCGAAGCCGCACTGGGCGGTGATGTCCCGCAGCCGCTCCAGCGAGGGCCAGGGGCGTTCGGGGTTCACGTGGTCGGGCGTCAGCGGGGAGACCCCACCCCAGTCGTCCATCCCCGCCTCGAGCAGTGCCCGGCACTCCTCGAGGTCGACCAGGTTGGGGGGTGCCTGCACGCGGGCCTTGGGGCCGAGCACGATCCGGGTGACCGCGATGACCGCGCGGTACTCGTCCAACCCGAGGTCGTCGGCGTGCCGCATCGCGGTGTCGGGCTTGGCCCGGAAGTTCTGGACGATGACCTCTTGGACCGAGCCGAACGCACGCGCGACCTGGCGCAGCGCGAAGATCGTCTCGGCGCGCTCGACCAGCGTCTCGCCGATGCCGACCAGCAGCCCGGTGGTGAACGGGATCGACAGGCGGCCGGCGTCCTCGAGGACTCGCAGCCGGACGGCCGGGTCCTTGTCGGGGGACCCGTAGTGGGCCTCGCCCTTGGTCTCGAAGAGCCGGCGCGAGGTGGTCTCGAGCATCATCCCCATCGAGGGGGAGACCGGCTTGAGCCGGTTCATCTCCTCCCACGACATCACGCCGGGGTTCAGGTGCGGCAGCAGGCCGGTCTCCTCGAGCACCCGGACCGCCATCGCGCGCACGTAGGCGAGCGTGGAGTCGTAGCCCTGCTCGTCGAGCCAGGCCTGCGCCTCGGGCCAGCGGTCCTCGGGCCGGTCGCCGAGGGTGAACAGCGCCTCGAGGCAGCCCAGCTCGGCACCCTGCCGCGCGACGTCGAGGATCTCGTCCGGCGTCAGGAACATGTCCTGGCCCGCCCGACGCAGCTCACCGGGCGACTCCACGAACGTGCAGTAGTGACACCGGTCGCGGCACAGCTTGGTGACCGGGATGAAGACCTTGGGCGAGAAGGTGACCACCCCGGGCCGACCCGCCGCGAGCAGGCCGGCGTCGCGCACCCTCGCGGCCGCGGCGGTCAACCGGTCCAGGTCGGCGCCCGTGGCGGCCAGCAGGACCGCCGCCTCCGCGACGTCCAGCGCCGCGCCGCGTTCGGCGCGCGCCAAAGCGCGCCGTACCTGCTGGGGAGTGGGCTGCTCGCTCATCGTTGTCAGGCTAGTCCCGGGCCGGTCGGTCGCGCCGCTCGGCCCGGGACTCGGACGCCTCTCAGCCGACCGGGACCGACTCCTGCTCCGGCGCGGGCTCCGCCGGCGCGATCGGCGGCTTGCGGTCCAGCGCGCTCGGCCACCAGATCTTCCCGCCGAGGTCGAGGTTGATCGCGGTGACCAGCACCGACCGGACGATGATGGTGTCGAGGATGACGCCGAGCGCGACGGCCGTGCCGAGCTCCGCCAGGAACACCAGCGGCAGCGACCCGAGCACCGCGAACGTCGCCGCGAGCACCAGGCCCGCCGACGTGATCACGCCGCCGGTGGCCTGCAGGGCCACCAGGCTGCCCTGCCGGGTGCCCCGGACCTGTGTCTCCTCGCGCACCCGGGTCATCAGGAAGATGTTGTAGTCGATGCCCAGGGCGACCAGGAAGGTGAACACGAACAGGGGGAACGACGCGTCGGCATGCTTGAAGCCCTCTCCCTGCGCGAACAGGTGCGGGTAGACGCCGTGGAACAGCAGTGTCGAGATGCCCAGCGCGGAGCCGAAGGACAGGATCACGGTGGCGATCAGGATCACCGGCGACAGCACCGCCCGCAGCAGGAGCATCAGGATCAGCATCACCACGACCAGGACGACCGGGATGATCACCAGGTTGTCGCGGTGCGAGGCCTCCTGGATGTCGAGGTAGAGCGCCGACGTGCCGCCCACCTGCGCATCCGCGCCGGGCACGGCGTGCACCGCGTCACGGAGGTCGCGGACCACGTCGAACGCGGCCGGGGCGGCGACGTCACCGGAGATCGGGACCGTGATGAGGGCGGTGCCGTCCTGCGGCGGGATGTCGGTGTTGGGGTCGCCGGCACCCGGCACGGCCTTCACCGCGTCGGCCACGGCCTGGGCGTGGTCGGCGTTCGCCACGATCATGACCGGGCTCGAGGTGTCGACCATGCCGTGCTCCTCGAGCAGTCGCTGGCCCTTCACCGACTCGAACTCCTTGGTGTACTGGTCGGTCGAGCTCAGGCCGCCGGTGTCGAGCTTGAACAGGCCGAGGCAGGCGACCAGGAGCACCACGGCGGTGCCCACCCAGATCACCCGCGGACGCGGGGCGATGGCCCGGCCGACCTTCGACCACAGACCCGACGCGGTGGGCTCGGGAGAGCCGAACGTGGGGCGCTTGGGCCAGAACATCCAGCGACCGAAGATCACCAGCCAGGCCGGCAGCACGGTGAGCATCACCAGCAGGGTCACGCCGACGCCGATGGCGAGGACGGGGCCGAGCCCGGCGGTCGAGTTCATCTCCGCCAGGGTCAGACAGAGCATGCCGACCGCGACGGTCGCGGCGCTCGCGATGATCGCCGGCGCGGCCCGGTGCAGCGCGAAGGCCATCGCCTCGTGTCGGTCCTCGTGGCGACGGAGTTCTTCCCTGTATCTCGCGACCAGGAGGAGGGCGTAGTCGGTGCCGGCGCCGACGACCAGCACGGTGAGGATGCCCTGGCTCTGGCCGTTGACGGTGAGGTCGGCGTACTTGGCGAGCAGGTAGACGAGACCCTGGGAGATCTCGAGCGCACAGATCGCGGAGAGGATCGGGACGATCCACAGCAGCGGGCTGCGGTAGGTGAACAGCAGGATGAGGATGACGACGCCGAGGGTCGCGTAGAGCAGGGTGCCGTCGATGCCGGCGAACGCCTCCGCGGAGTCGGCCGCCTGGCCGCCCTGGCCGGCGATGTTCACGTCGACCCCGTCGATTGCGGCGATGTCGCGCAGCTCGTCGGCGGTGTCCGGCAGGTCGTTCCAGCCGTTCTTGCCGAAGTTGTAGGTGACGACGGTCTGCGCGACCTCGCCGTCCTCGGAGACGATCGGCCCCTGCGCCTCGCCGACCACGCCGTCCATCGCCGAGATGTCGGGGAGCTGCGCCGTGATCGCGGCGAGATCGTCCTGGGTCAGGCCGCCGCTGCGGTGGTAGACCACGATCGTGGGGATGTCGTTCTGGTCCTGGAAGGGCGCGAGCCGGTCGAGGGCCTTCGTCGACTCGGCGCTCGCAGGCAGCCACGACGAGGCCTCGTTGTTCTGGACGTCGGTCAGCTTGGCGCCCAGCATCGCCATCGGGAGGAAGATCAGGATGGCGACGACGGCCACGACCCACTTGGTCACGCGATTGCTCAACTTGCCAGCGATCTCACGGTGCATGGGGCAACTCTTTCAGGGGCGGGGGACGTGCGACATCGGGGTTTTCCCTGATCGACCTCCCCAGCATGCCGAACTCATCGGTCACGAGTACGACGACCGAGCGGGACCGTTGCGACACACGTCTCAGAATCCGAGTCCCCCGCGACGGTTGAGACGGGGCTAGGTGCGGTATATACCCGCCGTGGTGGGGACCGTAGTCGTCGAACGCCGACTGGCGTCCGAGGCGTCCAGCGTCGGTGAGGCGAGACGCGTGCTGCGTCAGGCTGTGGCCGACGCAGACCTCGGCGACGGCGAGTGGGTCGACGACGCGCTGGTCGCGATCAGCGAGATCGTCACCAACGCCCTGGTCCACGCCGGCACCCCCATCGGGCTCACGATCCGGGTCGACGACGCCGGCGTACGCGTCGAGGTCGCCGACGGCAGCCCGCACCCGCCCCGCCCCCGGGGCTACGCCGTGACGGCCGGGACCGGCCGCGGGCTGAGCCTGGTCGAGGAGCTGGTCCGCGCCTGGGGCTCGCGGCCCGACGAGCCCGGCAAGGTGGTGTGGTTCGAGCTCGGCACCACGCCGGCCGCCGAGGCCGCCGAGGCGTCTGTCTTCTCCGGGTTCTCCGTCGACGCCGACTCTCCTGAGCTCGACCTGGTCGACGTCGTCCTGCTCCAGGTCCCGCTCCTGACCCACGCCGCCTGGCAGGAGCACGCCGCCTCGCTGCTGCGCGAGTACCTGCTGTCCCAGCTCGACGACGAGGGCGACGACGTCAGCCTGTTCGAGGCGCACGCCGCGGCGGGTGACGCCATGTCGGCGCTGTTCGAGCAGATCCCGGCGCCGGAGCTCGGAGACGACCCGGAGGCGATCATGGCCTCGGCGACCGAGCCGGCCGTCACCGAGGAGCGCGTGGTGCTCCGGATCCCGACCTCCGCGGCCGACAGCTTCCGCCGCCTCGACGAGGTGCTCGAGTCGGCGGCGGCTCTCTCGGACGAGGGCGCGTGGCTGACCGTCCCGACCCAGCCCGAGCTGCGCGAGCTGCGCCGCTGGCTGTGCAGCCAGGTGCGCGCCCAGACCGCGGGTGCCGACCCGGAGGCCTGGCAGATCCCGGAGCACCTCGACCCCCCGACCGCACCGCCGCTCGACTGGGACCCCTCCGAGGTCACCGACTCGGCCCGCGCGGTCGTCGCCGCCGACGACTCCGACCGGATCGTGGCGATCAGCGCGTCGGCGCTCGAGATGCTCGGGTACGACGACGCAGCCTCGCTCACCGGCCAGCGACTGCTCTCGATCATCCCGTGGCGCTTCCACCAGGCCCACCTGGCGGGCTTCACCATGCACCTGACGAACGGCCGGTCCCTGCTGCTCGACCGCCCCGTCACCGTGCCGGTCCTGCGCCAGGACGGTGTCGAGCAGCTCGTCGACGTCACCATCAGGTCGACCCGGATGCCGCACGGGCGACACCTCTTCACCGCCGAGATCGAGCGGCACCCCTAGACACCGCTCAGGCCGCGCGTTTCCGCTCCCAGCGGGCGCAGGCCACCATCACCAGTCCGGCCAGCGCGATGCCGCAGATCGCGTCGATGACGTAGTGCTCGGCGAAATAGACGAGCGCGAGCGACATGGCGACGGGGTAGAGCAGCAGCAGCCAGCGCCAGGCCGACCGCAGCTTCCACACGCCGTAGACCGCCACCAGGCAGGCGATCCCGCAGTGCAGCGACGGCATGGCGGCGACCTGGTTGCCCATCCCGAACATGACCATCGTCTGGCGGTGCAGGTCGATCTCAGACCAGCCCCGGCTGGTGATCCGGTGCACCTCCGGCAGGTAGCCGTCGCGCGCCGCCATCCACGGCGGCGCCATCGGGTAGACGACGTAGATGGTCAGCCCCGCGAACAGCAGCGTGACGTAGCGGCGCATCCAGCGCGTCCACTCCAGCCGGTTGCGCACCCACAGCACCCCGGCGAGGGTCAGCGCGACCAGGAAGTGCGAGGCGTAGACGGTCGTGAGGAGGACGTCGTACCAGTGCGGCGGGAGGGTGCGGACGCACGGCTCCCCGCACCACGCGTGCTGGACCGCGACCGTCGGGGCCGTGCCGCCCCCCAGCCACTCGTCGACGCGGACCGGCATCTCGTAGTGCACCGGGACGCCGATGCCGTCGGCGAGACCGCGGCCGAGCCAGTAGGCGACGATGAGCAGCAGCGGCTTCCACCAGTCGCGCCAGAAGTCGAGGTGGTCGCGGGCCGGGGCCTCGACGTCCCACGCGATCGTGCCGAACCAGATCCACAGGACCACGCCGGCCGGATCGTTGGGGATGCCGACGAACCAGCTCCAGCCGAGCAGCAGGACGGCGTACACCGTCAGCGCGCGGGTGCGCGCGGACCGGCTCGTCCGGGGCGGGGTGGTCGTCAGGGTCACGGCTCGTTGCTCCGGTAGATCGTGAAGTCACCGGCCGTCGTCACCGGCGTGTAGTCGTGGTGGAGGTAGGTGTCGGCGGACGTGGCGTCGACGCCCCAGGTTCCCAGCGACGTGCCGGCGACGACGAGCCAGGTCGGCCGGTCCGGGCCGGCGAGGAGGGCGGTCAGGCGCTCCAGGTCGGGGTCGTGGACCCGGACCGGCAGGCTCCACAGGTCGGGGTAGGGGCTGTGCAGCCCGGTCGCCTCCAGGATGTTGGCGCCGCCGAACGCGACCACCGCGGTGTCGCCGGGCCGGGCGTGCGCGTCGAGGTAGGCGATGACCGGCTCCTCGGGCCGGTCGATCGGGCGCACACCGACCCAGAGCAGGGCGATCGCCGTCGAGGCCGCGGCGGCGCCGTACGCGATCACGAGCGGGGTGCGACGGGTCAGCGGTCGCTGCACGGCCGCGGCGGCGAGCAGCACCAGGCCGGGGACCAGGCCCGTCAGGTAGTGCAGCCAGTAGCTGCCGCCGCCGAGCACCACGGCGAGCTCCCCGGCGAGGACGGCAACGGCGGGCCAGCGCAGGTCGGGGGCCTCGGTGGTGGGCCGGCCCAGTGCCGGGGCCAGGACGGCGGCGACGAGCGGCGCGCCGCTGAGCACCAGCGCGACCAGCAGGGCGCCGAGCCGCGCACCCGTCGACCCGGTCGCGGAGCTCGCGATCACGGCCGCCGCCTGCTGCCGGAAGACCACGACGGCGTCCCACAGGTCGCCGGGATGGGTACCGCGCAGGTACGCCGCCCAGGTCGTCGCCGCGACGACGGCCAGGGCCCCGCAGGCGACACCGAGCAGAGGTCGGGCCCGCCGCTGGACCAGCGCCAGGACGGCCACGAGGACGAAGACGTCGACCAGGCTCTGCTTGACCAGCGCGCCGCTCGCGCCGGCAGCGCCGGCGACCAGTCCCCAGAGGAGGGCGGTCCGCGTGCGCGCGGCCCGCATCGCCAGGATCGCCGCGGCCGAGCCGCCGACGAGGAAGGGCAGCCCGAGCAGCTCGCCGTCGACCACGGTCCGGCCGAAGAGCGGGGTGGCGGCCAGGACTGCGGCGGTCGCCGCCGGCAGCACCGGTGCCAGGCGTCCCGGCGCCGCCGCGCGGCCCACCGCTCCTGCGAGCAGGACGGTCGCGACGACGGCCAGGATGCCGAGCGACCGCAGTGCCCAGGCGCTCCCGCCCAGCTGGTCGGCCAGCAAGAAGAGCGCGATCAGCATCGGCGGGCGGTCGACGAAGTAGTCGCCGTACAACGAGGAACCGGGCGACCACTGCCCGGCCAGGATCAGCAGGCCGCCCTCGTCCGGGCTCAGGTCTCGGCCGGCGAACGGCAGCCACACGACACCGGCGGCCAGGGCGAGTGCGGTGACCCGGGACCAGGTCGACCGCAGCACCTGCCGACCCTAGCAATCCGCTGTGCGGTCATCCGTAGAGGCGGTCCAGGACGTCGGAGTACTTGGTGTTCACGACCCGGCGCTTGAGCTTGAGGGTCGGGGTGAGCTCCTCGGACTCGGCCGTCCACTCGACGCCGAGCAGCTCGAACGACTTCACCTGCTCGGGCCGCGACAGCCGCTCGTTGGCGGCGTCGACCGCCGCCTGGGCGATCGCCACGATCTCGGGCTTCTGGGCCAGGTCGGCCAGGTCGGTGAACTCCAGGCCCAGCTGCTCGGCCACGATCGGGGCGATCTCGCCGTCGAGGGTGAGGATCGCGACGACGTACGGGCGGCCGTCGCCGATCGCCATCGCGTGGCCGATGATCGGGGACTCCTTGAGGAAGTTCTCGATGTTCGACGGGGCGATGTTCTTGCCCTGCGAGGTGATGATCAGCTCCTTCTTGCGGTCGACGATCGCGAAGAAGCCGTCGTCGTCGAGGGTGCCGATGTCACCCGTGTGCACCCAGCCGTCCTCGTCGATGAGCGCGCGGGTGGCGTCCTCCTGGAGGTGGTAGCCAGGGGTGGTGACCGGCCCGCGGACCAGCACCTCGCCGTCCTCGGCCAGCTTCACCTCCATGCCGGGCGTCGCCCGGCCGACGGTGCCGAGCTTGAACCCGCCCGGCCCGTTGGCGGTGATGGCTCCGCACGTCTCGGTCATCCCGTAGACGTCAAAGACCTTGATGCCTAGCCCGGCCATGAACTTGGCGACGTCGAGCGGCATCGGCGCGGCCGCGGAGCCGGCCCAGGTCACCTGGTCGAGCCCGAGCAGCAGCTTGAGCAGCCCGAGGATCTGCTCCTCGGCCGCCTGGTAGGCCGCCTCGATCTCGGGCGTCATCTCGCGCCCGACCTCCTGGGCCTCGACC
This sequence comes from Nocardioides sp., assembly GCA_025965275.1. Lineage (GTDB taxonomy): Bacteria > Actinomycetota > Actinomycetes > Propionibacteriales > Nocardioidaceae > Nocardioides. The sequence continues at coordinate 17,323 of JAOPXG010000233.1, read as the reverse complement.
CAGGCGAGCCCGGCGGCCATGGCGTTCTGGACCATCGTGACGTTGTCCGGGTTGGGGTCGGCGGCGAGCTTGGCGGAGAGGCCGGTCTTGATCTTCTCCCAGACCCGCGGCACCCCGAAGAAGCCGGTGGGGTGCACCTCACCGAGTGCCGCGAGCAACTGGCTCGGGTCGCCGATCGAGTACATGTGGCTGCCCTGGATCTGGGGACCGTAGAGACCCAGGATCCGCTCGGCGATGTGGGCCAGCGGCAGGTAGCTGATCCCGATCATCGGGTCCACCAGCCCGGCGGCCTCCTGGCTGCCGATCGCCTCGAAGAGCACGTTGCGGTGGGTCAGCACCACGCCCTTGGGGTTGCCGGTGGTGCCCGACGTGTAGAGGATCGTCGCCGGCGAGTCCGGGGTGACCGCGACCGCGCGGGCGGCGAGCTCGTCGCCGTGCGCGGCGCGGTACGCCGCGCCGGCCTCGACCAGCTCCTCCCAGCTGCGGAACCGGTCGCCGCCCGGGTTCGCGTCGGCGTCGAGCACGACGACGGCGCGGATGCTTCCGGTCGCGTCGAGAGCCTTGCTCCAGCGGGCGAGGTGATCGGCGTTCTCGACGATGACCACGGCCGGCTCCGAGTGCCCGGCGACGTAGGCGACCTGTTCGGTGGAGAGCGTGTTGTAGATCGACATCGGCGTCGCGCCGGCGTGCACCGCGCCGATGTCGGCCAGGAAGTGCTCGTTGCGGTTGGTGGCCATGATCGCGACGGCGTCGCCGACCCCGACTCCCAGCTCGACCAGCCCGGCGGCCACGTCGAGCCCGAGCTCGCGGGTCTGCGCCCAGGTCAGCGTGCGCCAGGACTCACCCTCCGGCACGTGGTGCTTGTCGGAGTACGCCGGGGAGTCGGTGTAGGCGGCGACCGTGTCGGCCAGGGCGTGGATCATCGTCCGGCCGGCGATCTCCTCGTCGATGCGAGCCCGCTCGGCCAGGACGTCGGTGCTGCTCATCGGGTCTCTCCTCAGATTCCGAGGCTGCGGCCGATGATCTCTTTCTGGATCTCGGTCGTGCCGCCGTAGATGGTCTGGATCCGGCTGTCGACGAACGCCTTGGCGATCGGGTACTCCATCATGTAGCCGTAGCCACCGTGCAGCTGGACGCCGCGGTCCACGATCTTCGTCTGGAGCTCGGTTGTCCACCACTTCGCCATCGAGGCGAGCGCGGTGTCGACCTCGCCGGCGTTCAGCTTGGTGACGCAGTCGTTGACGAAGACCCGCGCGATGTGGGTCTCGGTCGCCATCTCGGCGAGCATGAAGCGGGTGTTCTGGAACTTGCCGATCGGCTTGCCGAAGGCCTCGCGCTCCTTCGCGTACGACAGGCACAGCGAGAGCACGTGCTCGCAGGCGGCGACCGCCATCGCGGCGATCGAGATCCGCTCCTGGGGCAGGTTCATCATCAGCGAGATGAAGCCGGAGCCCTCCTCGCCGAGAAGGTTCTCCTTCGGCACCTCGACGTTGTCGAAGAAGAGCTCGGCGGTGTCCTGCGCCTTCATGCCGACCTTGTCGAGGTTGCGGCCGCGCTCGAATCCCGCCATGCCACGCTCGACGACGAGGAGGCTGATGCCCTGGTGGCCGGCGTCCGGGTTGGTCCGGCAGACGACGATGACGAGGTCGGACAGGATGCCGTTGCTGATGAACGTCTTGGAGCCGTTCAGCACGTAGTGATCGCCCTTGTCGACGGCGCTGGTGCGGATGCCCTGGAGGTCGCTGCCCGCGCCCGGCTCGGTCATCGCGATCGCGGAGATCAGCTCGCCGCTGACCAGCCCCGGCAGCCAGCGGGCCTTCTGCTCGTCGGTCCCGAGCTGGCTGATGTAGGGGACGATGATGTCGGTGTGCACCGGGAAGCCCGGCCCGCTCGCGCCGACCCGGCACATCTCCTCGGCGACGACCATGTTGTAGCGGAAGTCCTTGACCCCGGCGCCGCCGTACTGCTCGTCGACGTCGAAGCAGAGCAGCCCCTGCTCGCCGGCCTTCGCCCACACCTCGCGGCTGACCTGCCCGTCCTGCTCCCACTGCTCGTGGTAGGGGACGACCTCCTTCTCCAGGAAGGCACGGACCGTACGGCGGAAGTCCTCGTGCTCCTGCTCGAGGATGGACGGTGCGTCGGGCATGGGGACCTCCGGGTCGATGACGGTGCAGGACCACTGTGACAGCAACACTGTCAACGTTCAAGGTACGGTGCACCCATCAGCGCCCAGGTGGACGCGGGGTTTCGAGGCTCGCTTCGCTCGCACCTCGACCACCGGGATGTCACGGTGGTTGAGGTGCGAAGGCGCTCTGCGCCTGAGCCTCGAAACCACCGCGGAGCGACTAGCTCACCCACTCCTTGATCTGGGCGATCGTCGCGGCGGGGTCCTCGGTGGCGGGGGAGACCTGGAGGCTGGTCACGCCGGCCTCCTGGAAGGCCGCGATGCGCTCCTTGACGTACGACGCGGGGCCGACCAGGTTGCCGGCCTCGAGCCACTCGAGGGGGACCTTGGCCTCGGCGTCGCGCTTGTTGCCATCGAGGTAGAGGTCCTGGATCTCCTTGGCCTCCTTCTCGTAGCCGTAGTGACAGGCGAGCTCGTTGTAGAAGTTCTTGCCGCGCGCGCCCATGCCGCCGACGTAGAGCGCGTACATCGGCCGCATGAAGTCGAGCATGCCCTTCACGTCGTCGCCGATCGCGACCATGCCGCCGGCGCTGATCTCGAGCGGGGCGAGGTCGGCCGAGCGCTTCGCCGCACCTGTGGCGAGGGCGTCGCCCCAGACCTCCTTCGCCTTCTCGGGCAGGAAGAGGAACGGCAGCCAGCCGTCGGCGACCCCGGCGGTCATCGCGACGTTCTTGTCGCCGAGCGCCGCGACCCACAGGGGCACGGCGGGACGCTCCGGCTTCGTCAGCAGCTTGAGCGGCTTGCCGAGCCCGAGTCCCTGGCCCTCGGGCAGCGGGAGCTTGAAGATGCCGTCGTGCTCGAGCTTCTCGCGGCGCAGCCCGGCGCGGAGGATCTCGATGATCTCGCGGGTGCGGCCGAGCGGCTTGTCGTACGGCAGGCCGTGGAAGCCCTCGATCACCTGCGGGCCGGAGGCGCCGAGACCGATCACCGCGCGCCCGCCGGACACGTTGTCGAGACCGGCCGCGGTCTGCAGCAGGGCGCCCGGCGTGCGGGAGAAGACGTTGAGGATGCCCGCGCCGATCTCGAGGGCCTCGGTCTTCGCGGCGAGGTAGCCCATCAGCGTCGGGGAGTCGAAGCCGTACGCCTCGGCGACCCAGACGGTGTCCAGCCCCGCCTTCTCGAGGCCTACCACCTGGTCGGCGGCCTCGCGTGGGTTCCCGGCGTACATCAGCGGCATCGAGAGCTTCATACGTGACACCATAACTGTCATGGTCGGGCCGGTCAGCGGCCCGTCTCGACCACGTCTCCCAGCTGCATGCTGACGATCCGGAAGACCCCCTCCTCGTCCCGACCGAGGGTGAAGGAAGTCTCGCGGTAGGGCACGTAGGCGTCGCGGATCTGTTCGCGGTAGAGCGCCCGCACCAGGGTGGCGTCCCGCCAGGCGGAGATCCGAGGGAGCGACTTGACGCCTTCCACCTTGTAGTCGACGCGGGAGTACATCGTGGGCAGGTCCGGCGGACCCGCCACTGGGTGCCAGAGCGCGGCAGCGCCGGAGCGGTCGCCGGCATTGAGCAGGTCGACGTATGCCGCGACGACGTCCTCCGCGCTCGACCCTGCGTCGACCGTCGGGGTCGGTGACCCGGCCTCCTCGACCAGCCGGTCGAGGATCCGCTGGGCGTCGGCGCCGGGGCGCCAGTAGTGACCACGCTCGTCGGACCACAGGCCGCACCACAGGTACGTCTCCGTGACGTCACCCCAGGCCGTGACGCCTAGGAGGCGTAGGTCGGCCGGTTGGGAGCACGACTCCGGCGGGGCCGCGGTGTCCCGGCGTCGCGCCACTCGGTCAGCGAGCAGGATCGCCAGGTCGTCAGCCGGCACGGCCGCCTGCTGTGGGCCTTGGTCGCTGGCGGTCTCGTAGTTGGCACAGAGCACGGCCGAGGTCATCTCGCCGGCTCGACCGACCGGGGACAGCCCGAGGTCGGCGGCGTCGCCGCAGCTGACGGTGGTGGTCGCGTCACCTGGCGGGTCCAGCTCCCTGCGCTGGGCGGCCAGCAGTGTGTTGAACCGATTCCAGGGCAGTTCGGCATTGCTTCGGACGACCCCTCCGACGGTCAACGGCTCGCAGCCGTAGAGCTGGCCCGCGACCGTCCGGATGCTGCCGTCGGGATAGGCGAAGGCCAGGACGTAGCCTCGGCCGAGCTCCATCGTGCAGCCACCCGACATGTCGAGCACCGGCTGCTCGTTGACCAGGTCGATCAGCGCGTCGACGTCGGTGACCAAGGCGTCCGCAGGCCCTTGGAAAGTCATTCCGCTGCCCTGGCACAGGCGCACGCCTACCGCGCCGTCGGGCAGGGTTCCCGGGCCTTCGGGCTGCGTGCCTCCGGCAGGGCACGCGACGTCCTCGGGTGTGACCGTGGTGGCCGAGGTCGTAGGCGCCGCGGGCGCGGGCGACGACGAGCCGGACCCGCCGAGCGCGAGCGGCGCGACGACGGCGACGACCGCGACAGCGCCGGCGGTCGCGACCACGGCCGCCGTACGACGTCGCGCGGCGCGGGCCCGCCTGCGGGCGGCGTCGGCACGGCCGGGAGCACTCGGTGGCTCGGGCACCGAGGAGGTCAGGTGGTCGCGGAGCCACTGGTCGTCGGTCATGCGTCCTCCTCGGGTCGCAGGCTGGGGGAGGACCGGAGCGCGGTCATCGCGCGGGCCGTCTGGCTCTTCACGGTGCCGACGCTGCAGCCGAGGACCTCGGCCGCCTGTCGTTCGGTGAGGTCCTCGAAGTAGCGGAGCACGACCACCGCGCGCTGGCCGCGGGGCAGGCGGGCCAGGGCCGTCGTCAGGTCGCCGCGCAGGGCCAGGTCCGGAGCCGCCGAGGCGGTCTCCGGCAGGTCCTCGGTGGGGCGCTCGCCGGTCCACCTGCGCCGCCACCAGGAGACGTAGGTGGTGTAGAGCACCCGGCGCACGTAGGCCTCGAAGCCGCCCTCGTCGTCGATGCGGTCCCACGCTCGCCAGCTCTTGGCGAGGGCCGTCTGGACGAGGTCCTCGGCGAGGTGGGAGTCGCCGGTCAACAGCCAGGCGCTGCGCCACAGCGCGTCGCCCCGGGCCGCGACGAAGCCGTCGAACGACGTCGACGACCTCTGCTCGCGTGCCACCACTGCTCCGTCCATGCCACCCCTTCCACTCCCAGAAGCGGCTGGAGGTGGCAGAAGGTTGTCAGGTACCGCTGCGGCCGTGCCAGCTGTCCCAGAGCGCGGAGTAGGAGCCACCGGCCGCGACCAGCTCGTCGTGCGACCCGAGCTCGGAGATCCTGCCGTCCTCGACCACCGCGACCCGGTCGGCGTCGTGGGCCGAGAAGAGCCGGTGCGCGATCGCGATGACCGTGCGGCCCTCGAGCACGGCGGCGAGCGAGCGCTCGAGGTGCCGCGCCGCGCGCGGGTCGATCAGCGACGTCGCCTCGTCGAGCACGAGCGTGTGCGGGTCGGCGAGCACCAACCGGGCCAGGGCGATCTGCTGCGCCTGCGGGGCGCTGACCGCGCGACCGCCGGAGCCGACCACCGTGTCGAGCCCGTCGGGCAGGGCGTCGACCCAGTCCAGGGCGTCGACCGCGTCGAGCGCGCCCCGGACCGCCGCGTCGTCCGAGCCCGGCCGGCCGAGCACGACGTTCTCGCGCAGCGTGCCGACGAAGACGTGGTGCTCCTGGGTCACCAGCGCGACGTGGCCGCGCAGGTCGTCGAGCGGCAGCTCGACCAGGCCGACGCCGCCGACCGTCACCGAGCCGGTGCGCGGCGGGTGGATGCCGGCCAGCAGCCGGCCGAGGGTGGACTTGCCGGCACCCGACGGGCCGACCATGGCGATCCGCTCGCCGACGCCGACCGCCAGGTCGACGCCGTGCAGGACGTCACGCCCGTCGACGTACGAGAAGCGCACGTCGCGGGCGTCGATGTTCTCGCCCTCCGGGCGACGGCCGCTGACCTCGCGGTCGTCGGGCACCTGGGCGACGCCGAGCAGGCGGGCCAGCGAGGCGGTGCCGAGCTGGAGCTCGTCGAGGATGGAGACGATCCGGTCGACCGGGTCGATCAGCATCTGCACGTAGAGCGTGGCCGCGGTGACGTCGCCGAGCGAGACCTGGCCCTCGGTGTAGAGGTAGCCACCGAAGACCAGCGTCGCGACGGTGGGGATCAGGTAGGCGATCTCCATGTTCGGGAAGAACACCGTGCGCAGGAAGAGCGTGTAGCGCTCGGCGAGGTAGGACTTCTCGATGTCGTCGTCGATCGCGCGGATCCGCTCGTCGCCGAGGCCGAGCGCCTCGACGGTGCGGGCGCCCTCGACGGTCTCGGTGAGCGTCGCGTTGATCTGCGAGTACGTCGCGCTCTCGCGCAGGTAGCCGTCCTTGGCGCGGTTGAGGTACCACCGCAGCCCGATCACCAGGGGCGGGACACCGAGCAGGCACGGCAGCGCGACCCACCAGCCGACCGCGATCGCGGCGACGAACGTGACGATCGCGGTGACGACGGCGATGGTCCACTCGGGCAGCGCCATCCGCACCGACCAGCCGAGCTGGTCGACGTCGCGGCTGGTGCGGGTCAGCAGGTCGCCGGAGCCCGCGGACTCCACGACGCCGACAGGGAGCGCGAGCGTGTTGCCGACGAAGTCCTCGCGCAGCTCGGCCAGCACCTGCTCGCCGAGCACCTGGCTGATGTAGCGGGCGTAGCGGGTCAGCACGGTCTGCACGACAAGGAAACCGGCCAGCATCGCGACGACCTTGTCGACGTGGCCGACGGTGGTGCCGGTCTCGACGGCCTGCACCAGGTCGCCGAGCAGGCGCGGTGCCGCGAGGGCGGCCAGGGCGGCGAGCACGTGCAGCACCAGCGCGCCGTACAGCATCCGCGGATGGCGGCGCGCGATCGACAGCGCGTAGCGGCGGACGGCGCCGGTGTCGGCGACCGGGAGGTGGGTGCTCATCGTCCGACCACCATCGCGGGCTCCGGCTCGGACTCGCGGGTGACGACCCGGCGGTAGTCGGCGTCCGTCTCGAGCAGGTCGGCGTGGGTGCCGGTCGCCACGACGCGACCCGCGCGCAGGAAGGCCACCTCGTCGGCGCCGTCGAGCATCAGCGGGCTGCTGGTGGTGACGACGGTGGTCCGGCCCGCGCGGTGGTCGCGCAGGCGGGCGGCGATCCGGGCCTCGGTGTGGGCGTCGACGGCCGAGGTCGGCTCCACGAGCACCAGGATCTCGGGGTCGGCGGTGAGAGCGCGCGCGAGCACGAGGCGCTGGCGCTGGCCGCCGGAGAAGCTGCGGCCGCGCTCGGCGACGAGCTCGTCGAGGCCCGCGGGCAGCCCCTCGAGGATGTCGGCCGCCGAGGCCGTGTCGAGGGCGCGTGCGATGTCGCCGTGACCCGTGATGTCGAGCCGGTCGCCGAGCCGACCGGAGAAGAAGAGCGCCGCCGTATCGGACACGACGATCCGGCGCCGCACCTCGACCGGGGACAGCGACGTGAGCGGGACGCCGCCCAGCAGGACGTCGTCGTCGACCTCGCCCGCGGCCAGGCCGAGGCGGTCGGCGAGCTCGGCGGACTCGTCGGGCTGCTCCCCGACGATCGCGGTGAGGACACCGGGCCGCACACGCAGGCCGCTGCGCTCGTCGTACAGCTCGGCGCCGACCGGCGGCGACGGGGCGAGGACGACCGGCTCGGTGACGTCGGGGTCCAGCGCCATCACCCGGCACACGCGGACCGCCGCGACCCGGGCGCGGATGACCTTGTTGGCGTACTCGGTCGCGGTGCGCAGCGGGATCATCAGGAACGCCGAGTAGCCGTAGAACGCGACCAGCTCGCCGGGCGTGATCGTGCCCTCGACGGCGTAGCGGGCGCCGAGCCAGACGACGATCACGACGAACGTGCCGGGCAGCAGCACCTGGAGTGCGTCGAGCACGGACTGCAGCCGGGCGACCTGGACGCCGGCCTGGCGGGTCTCCTGCGACTCGCGGCGGTAGCGGTCGTGGAAGACCTGCTCGCCGCCGATGCCGCGCAGCACCCGCAGGCCGCCGACGATGTCGCTGGCGGTGTTGGAGAGCTGGCCCATCAGATGCCGCTGGTGGGCGGCGCGCTTCTGCAGCGGGCTGAGCAGGGGGGCGACGCCGAGCATCAGCAGCGGGACGCCGATCAGCACGACCAGGCCGAGCGTGACCGACGTCTGCAGGAGGATCACGGCGACCAGCACGAACGACACGATCGCGCCGGCGAACCGGGCCGAGACGTCCATGAGCTGGCCGAGGTGGGAGAGGTCGTTGGTGCCGATCGCGACGACCTCGCCGGTCGACACCTTGCGCGGCAGGGTGCCGCCCAGGCGGACGGTCTGGCGGGTGACCAGCTGGATGGTGCGGTACGCCGCGATCAGCCAGTTGGTGACCGCGAACCGGTGCCGGATGATCCCGCTGAGCGCCTGCACCAGGCCGATGGCGAAGAGGATCGCCGCCCACCTGTAGAGCTCGCCGCGGTCCTTGTCGGCGATGCCGAGGTCGATCGCGCGGCCGATGATCGCGGGCATCACGGCCTGGGCGGACATCCAGATGATGCCGAAGCACATGCCGCCGAGCAGGGTGACCCACTGGCCCTTCGCCAGCCACCAGAGGAACCGCCCCGGCGACCTGTGGTCGGCGGTGCCGGGGTGGTCGAGGGGCAGTTGGCGCACCCTCCAACGTTACGGAGACGCGGTGCCCGCGAGCGAATCCTTTTCGCGGTGACGGGGGTCACCGACAGATCCTGCGTCAGCCGCCGCCGGAGACCGTCGAGAGGGACCCGCAGGAGGCGCGCGCGAACGTGATCGCGTCGGCCGCACCGGGGATGCTCATCCGCAGCGTGATCTGGCCCGGCTTCCCGTCGAGATGGATGCCGATCTTGAACGCGGTCGCCCCGCCGGACTCGAGGAAGGCGTGGTCGTCGCAGCGGTTCGGCTTGATCGGCAGGTCGATGCGCTGCGGCTCGTCCGTGCCCCGGACCGTGACGTCGGGTCTCCACACGTCGCTGCCGACCGGCGCGAGGACCGGGGTGCCCGAGACGGTGTCGATGGTCAGGGTCGGGCCCGGCCGGCCCGTGGGCCGGACGACCAGCGTGAGGGTGCCGGGGCTGCCCTTCTTCCCGTCCGAGGGCACCTGGTCGTCCCACGAGAGGTCGGCGACCTGCGCGATCGCCAGCTCGGTGCAGCGGGCCTTCGTGTAGCGGCCGGCGACGTCGGTCGAGTCCTCGACCGGGATCGTCTTCACGGTGTCGCCGTAGGTGACGGTCACGGTGCCGCGGCCGGCCGGGTGGTCGCACGCGGGCCGGTCCGGCAGGTAGAGCGGGAAGCCGCGCTCGGACTGCGAGGGGATCGCGCGCAAGCGGGTGCCGGAGAGGGTGCCGCGATAGCGGGGGTCGCGGTAGACGATCCGGGCCGGCACGACCTCGGCGGCGGTGTCGTTGTCGACCCAGACCTCCATCCGGCCGGCGGCTGCATCGCGCGACGACTGGCGCATATCGGCCTCGAGCTTCCCGGTCGGGGGCGGCTCCGGCGGGAGCGGGATCGGCGTCAGCGTCCGGATCGACGGGCTCGGCTCGGGCGACGTGGATGCGCCGGCGCTCGGCGCCGTCTCGTCGCTGGAGCAGCCGGTGAGGAGCAGGAGTGCGGTCACGAGCGTGACGGGGCCGCGTCGTACGTCAGCCGTCATGGGGGAGCAGGGCTCGGGGGTAGACGACGAGGAGACAGGTGAGGACTACGGCGACCGCGGCCGCGGCGATGGCCGCCCAGGTGCGGTCGACGACGACGTCGAAGATCAGCATCACCATGCCGGTGACGAGGAAGGCGATGCAGGTGAGCACGGCGTAGACGAGCTTGTGGGCCGACTTGATCAGTCGCTCCTTGAGCTCCTCGCCGGACAGTCGGCGGTGGATGGCGACCGGACCCATGACGAGCGCGGTGGTGAGGGCGGCGAGGAGGACCAGGGCCAGGTAGAGCGCGGTCGAGAAGTCGTCCAGGTCGTCGAAGCCGGACTGGAAGGGCAGGGTGAGCAGGAAGCCGGCCGTCAGCTGGGCGCCGGTCTGCATGACCCGGAGCTCCTGGAGCAGGTCCTCCCACTTGCGGTCGAGCCGCTCTTTCTCGCTCTCGTCACTCATGACGACAGTCTGGACCAGGCTCAGCCCGCGAGTCCCGCGATCACTTCCGCGCCGGGGATCTCGCCGACCAGCCGGCCGGGGATGAGCAGCTTGGAGCGGCGTACGCCGGACCCGATGACCGCGACCTCGATGTCGAGGACCCGGGAGTCGACCAGCAGCCGCCAGCCGGCGGGCAGGCCGATCGGCGTGATCCCGCCGTACTCCATGCCGGTGTCCTCGACCGCGCGGTCCATCGAGAGGAAGGACGCCTTGCGGACGTCGAGGGTGCGCTTGACCAGGTTGTTGACGTCGGCACGGGTGTCGGCGCGGACGACGCAGGCGGCGACCCGGTCCTCGCCGTCGCGACGGCCGCCGACCACGACGCAGTTCGCGCCGGTCTCGAGCGACAGGTCGTAGGCCTCCGACATCGCCGCGGTGTCGGCGATCGAGGGGTCGATCTCGACCACGCCGACCTCGGCCGCGCGTGGCCAGGCGCGCAGCGCGGCCGCCACCGGGTCGGCGAGCAGGTCCGGCCGGTCGAGCGCGGGGACGGTCATCAGAGTGCCGAGGGAGGGCGTCGTCATGCCTCTATCCTGACGTCCAGCGTGCGTGCGCTGGTCACTCGGGGTTCACGTCGCCTCCGCCGCGGGGACACCGGCCCGGGCTGTGCTGGTCGCATGCTGCAGCAGCTGCCCGCGCCGCTCGTCATCGCCCACCGCGGAGCCTCCGGCTACCGCCCCGAGCACACCCTCGCGTCGTACCGCCTGGCGATCGCGCTCGGTGCCGACTACATCGAGCCCGACCTGGTCTCCACCCGCGACGGCGTCCTCGTCGCGCGGCACGAGAACGAGATCAGCCGGACGACGGACGTCGCCGGCCGCGGCGAGTTCGCGAACCGGATGACGACCAAGGTGGTCGACGGCCGCGAGCGCAGCGGGTGGTTCACCGAGGACTTCACGCTCGCGGAGCTCAAGACGCTGCGGGCCGTCGAGCGGCTGCCCGAGCTGCGGCCGCGGAACACGAGGTACGACGGGCGCTACGACGTCCCGACGTTCGACGAGATCCTCCGCCTCGTCGAGGAGGAGTCGGTCCGGCTCGACCGCTCCGTCGGCGTGTACCCGGAGACCAAGCACCCGTCGTACTTCGCCGAGCTCGGGCTGGCGCTGGAGGAGCCGCTGCTCTCCTCGCTCGGTCGGCACGGCCTCGACGGGCCCAGCTCACCGGTCTTCATCCAGTCCTTCGAGCCGGGCAACCTGCAGTGGCTCCGGCCCCGCACCCGGCTGCCGCTGGTGCAGCTGGTGTGCGACACCGGCCGGGTCGACCTGGTGACCTCCACCGGGCTGCGCCGGGTCGCGACGTACGCCGACGCGGTCGGGGTCGCCAAGGACCTGGTGATCCCGCTGCATCCCGACACGGGCACGATCGGCGAACCGTCGTCGGTGGTCACCGACGCGCACGCCGTCGGCCTGCGCGTGCACGTGTGGACGCTGCGCGACGAGAACCACTACCTGCCCAACGGCTATCGCCGCGGGACGGATCCCGCGGCGACCGGTGACTCGATCGAGGAGGCGCAGGCCTTCCTCGACGCCGGGGTGGACGGCATCTTCACCGACCACCCCGACACGACGCTCGAAGCGTGCCGCCTTCACACCTCCGGCATCAGGACCCACGCGACGACGTAGGCGAGGGCGATGGTGCCGAAGCTGAAGATCGCGCCGAGCACCGTCAGCAGGCGGACGACGGTGACGTCGACGCCGAGGTAGGCGGCCAGGCCCGAGCAGACGCCCGCGACCATCCGGTCGTCGCGGTGGCGCACCAGCTGCTGGGTGGTGGGGTGGGACTGGGTGTTCATCGGTTCTCCTCGGAGCTGTCAGGGGCACCGGGCTCGGTCTCGAGCACGGTGGTGTCGGTGGTGGTGTCGGTGGTCGTGCCGGCGTCGGTGGTGCCGACCCAGCCGGTCTGCCGGGTGCTCCAGCGCTTGCTGCCCGAGAGGCCCACGGCGAGCAGCCCGGCCAGGCCGGCCAGCACCCACGGGACGGGGAGCAGCCAGCGCACGTCGCCGTCGCCGACGACGCCGCCCTGGATCAGTGCCCACACGCCGACCAGGCCGAGGAACGCGATCCCCATGACCAGGTGGCCGACGTTGACGGGGTGCCGCCCGCTGGGGCGCTCGGTGTGGGTGATCGTGCTCATCGGTGCACCTCGATCTGCCCGACACTCAGCTGGGCGTTGATGAAGATCTCCGGGTCCTTGTCGAACCCGCTGTAGTCGTCCTGGGAGACGCCGATCCCGCCGTGCTCCGCGCCGAAGAGCTCGATGCTGCCGGGGCCGCTGATGTCCGCGCTGACGCTGGCGCTGAGGCCGCGGGGCAGGATCACCTCGAGGTGACCGACGTCGGCGTCCACGTCGATCGTCCGCCCGTCCAGGGCGTCCAGGTCGGTGACGTTGCGCAGGTCGAGCACGATCTCGCCGGCGTCGACGTGGTAGCTGGTGTCGACGGCGGCCGCCGAGGTCGGCGTCGGGCTTAGCGTGTCGCCGTCCCAGCGGTCCGAGGCGGTCGCGCCGACGAGGCAGAGGGTCGCGACCAGGCCGATCAGGATGATGCCCCCGGCGCGGCCGAAGAACGAGCCCACCAGCAGCATCAGGCCGCAGATCGCCACGGCGAGCGCCGGGTAGGCCGGGTCGGCCACCCGTGCACCGGCCAGGTCGGCGATGCCGAGCGTGCCCTCGGCGAGCGCGATCAGGGCGAGCGTGAACCAGAAGAGGATCGGGCCGCGCTTGCGCGGGTTGGGCGTCCGGACCGGCGCCGGGGGAGCGACGTACGTCGGCGGCTGCGGCGGGTAGTAGTACGCCGGCTGCGGAGCCGCGGCGTACGGGTTCTCCTGCGCGGGCGCGGCCGGTGCGTACGTCTGGCTGTAGCCGGGCGGGTAGGTGGGTGCCGGCGGCACCGCGGCGTTCGGCGGGTTGTTGCGTGTCAGCAGCCAGAGGACGAACAGGGCGACGATCGCCACCGGCCACGGGAACCAGAAGGCTCCCCATGAGTCACCGACGAGGGCGAGGGCGGCGACCACGCCGACGATCACCAGCGCGACGGTGCGGGTGCGCTCGTCGAGGTTGAAGGGTGCCTTGTCGTCACCGTCCTCGGGGACGAGCAGCCAGCAGGCGCCGTACACGATCAGGCCGGCACCCCCGAAGAAGACGAGGACCACGAACGCGACGCGCAGGATGAGCGGGTCGACGTCGAGGTGGCGCGCGAGGCCACCGGCCACACCGGCGACCTTGCGGTCGGTCCGTGAGCGGCGGAGGCGGCCGAGGTCGCGGATCTCGTCGCGGGTGACCCGCGGCCCGGTGTCCCCGGCGGGGTGCTGGGGCGGCGGGCCGGATGGAGCTTCGGGCGGTGTCGTGGTCATGGCATCAGCCTGCTCGCTCGCGCTCGCCGAAACCATCGGGGTCGCCCCTGATCCTGGGCCGGGGTCGGTCCCTTCCGGTCAGGGTCCGGCCGGGGTCAGCCCTCATGGTCCGGGGTGCTCCGCTGTGTGACGATTGACCTCGACATGAGCAGCACACGCGCCACCGCCGACGCAGGTGCGTCGGTCCCGATGGGGAGCCGGCGTGCCTATCGCGACACGCAGGAGCCGATCCTCGGCGGCGTGGCCTCCGGACTGGCCGGCCACCTCGGCTTCCCGGTGCTGTGGGTGCGCGCGGGCTTCGTGCTCGCGGCGTTCCTCGGCGGCTTCGGTGTCGTCTTCTACGCCGGGCTCTGGTGGCTGCTGCCGTCCGACGCCCACTTCGAGACGGCCGCGCCCGGCATCGAGAGCGCGACCCGGGGCGGTCGCCGTCCAGGGCGGATCCGCCGTCTCGGCGACGTCGGCCCGGCGATCGCGCTGGCCGCGCTCGGCATCGGTGCCGTCCTGCTGCTCGAGGCCGTCCTCGGCCGCGGCGCGGTGTTCTGGCCGCTCGTCATCGGCGTCGTCGGCATCGCGCTGCTGTGGCGGCAGGCCGACGAGGCACAGCGCGAGCGCTGGCTGGACACCACGGGCCGCGTCAACCCGATGCGGGTCGTGTTCGGCCACGGCGGCTGGGCGTCGTACGCCCGCGTCGCCGCCGGCGTCGGGCTGATCGTGCTCGCGCTGGCCCTCTACTCCGTGCACGGTCACTCGATCGGGATGGCCCGCGACGTCACCGTCGCGGCGCTGCTCACGGTGGCCGGTCTCGCGATCGTGATCGGGCCGTGGATCTACCGGCTCGCCTCGGACCTCAGCGACGAGCGGGCCGAGCGGGTCCGCACCCAGGAGCGCGCCGACGTGGCCGCGCACCTGCACGACTCGGTCCTCCAGACGCTGGCCCTGATCCAGAAGAACGCCGCCGACGGCGCCACCGTCGCCCGCCTCGCCCGGGCCCAGGAGCGCGACCTCCGGTCGTGGCTGTACGCCGGCGAGTCGACCGACGAGCGCACCGTCGCCAGCGCCCTGCGCGGGGCCGCGGCCCGCGTCGAGGACGAGTACGGCGTGAGCGTCGACGTCGTCAACGTCGGTGACTGCGACCTCGACGACGCGCTGCGTCCGATCGTGCACGCCACGGGTGAGGCGGTCACCAATGCCGCCAAGCACGCGGGCACCGGCAAGGTCGACGTCTACGCCGAGGTCACCGACGCCGCCGTCGACGTCTTCATCCGCGACCGCGGTCGCGGCTTCGACCCCACGACCGTGCCCGGGGACCGGTACGGCGTACGCAACAGCATCGTGGACCGGATGCACCGGCACGGTGGCTCGGCCGAGGTGCGGTCCGCGCCCGGTGAGGGGGCCGAGGTGCGGCTGCACCTCGCCCGACAGGAGGAGAACGATGAGTGAGCAGCGCGGTCCCGTGAGCATCGTGATCGTCGACGACCACGCGATGTTCCGGCGTGGTGTCCGCGCCGAGCTCGAGGGCGTCGGCCAGGGCCTCGTCCAGATCCTCGCCGAGGCCGCCGACGTCGACGGGGCGGTCGCCGCGGTCGCGAAGCACCACCCCCAGGTGGTGCTGCTCGACGTCCACCTCCCCGGCGGTGGGGGAGTGGAGGTGATGCGGCGGATGGCGATCGGCAACGCCTCGCCCGACACCCGCTACCTCGCGCTCAGCGTCAGCGACGCGGCCGAGGACGTGATCGGCACGATCCGCGGCGGCGCGCGCGGCTACGTCACCAAGACGATCACCGGCCCCGAGCTGGTGCAGGCGATCGGCCGGGTCTCCGAGGGTGACGCGGTGTTCTCGCCGCGGCTGGCCGGGTTCGTGCTCGACGCCTTCTCCGGCTCGATCGACGTGGCCGCGGTCGACGAGGACCTCGACCGGCTGACCGAGCGCGAGCGCGAGGTGATGCGCCTGATCGCCCGCGGCTACGCCTACAAGGAGGTCGCCAAGGAGCTCTTCATCTCCATCAAGACCGTCGAGACCCACATGTCGAGCGTGCTCCGCAAGCTCCAGCTCTCCTCCCGCCACGAGCTCACCCGCTGGGCGTCGGACCGCCGCCTGCTCTGACGGGGTGACCGCGGTGGTCGTGACGTGACCGAGGTCGAGGTCCTCGTCCGGGACTTCGTCGGTGTCTCCCTGCGCTGGCTCTGGAGACCACGCTTCGCGGGCTGACGTGCCTGACGTCACCGGTTTCGGTCCACCTGCCGGGGGTACGTACGGCGGATGACCACGACAGCCGACTCCGGTCTCGACAGGCACGGCCCCAGCGACCTGAAGCGGTCGATCACCGGGCGCCTGCTCTTCTTCTACGTCCTTGGCGACGTGCTGGGCTCCGGCATCTACGTCCTGATCGGGCTGGTGGCGGGTGCCGTCGGCGGCGCCTTCTGGCTCGCGTTCGCCGTCGGGGTGACCGTCGCGACGATCACCGGCCTCGCCTACGCGGAGCTGGTCACGAAATACCCCCGCGCCGCCGGCGCCGCGCTCTACGTCAACAAGGCCTTCGGCAACCGGTTCCTGACCTTCCTGATGGCGGTCTGCATGCTCTCGGCCTGCTTCGCGGCGGCCGGGTCGCTCGCGACCGGCTTCGCGGCGTACTTCGAGGAGATCTGGGCGCTGCCGCCCGCACTCCTGGTCTCCCTGGCGTTCGTGGTGGCGCTCAGCATCGTCAACTACGTCGGCATCACCGAGTCCGCCGTCGCCAACATGCTGATGACGTTCGTCGAGGTCGCCGGCCTGCTGATCATCATGGTGATCGGCGTCGTGTACGTCGTGCAGGGCAAGGCCGACTTCGGCACCCTCGGCCGGTTCCAGACCGATGACAACCCGGTGATCGCGGTCGTCGCGGGCGTCGCGCTCGCGTTCTTCGCGATGACCGGGTTCGAGAACGCCGCCAACGTTGCCGAGGAGACCGTCGACCCCCGTCGTACCTTCCCGCGGGCCCTGGTGGCGGGCATGGTGACCGCCGGCGTCGTCTACGTCCTCGTCGCGATCACGGCAGCGCTCGTGGTGCCGATCAACACGCTGGCCACCAGTGACGCTGCACTCCTCGAGGTCGTGAAGGCCGACGTCCTGGGCTTCCCGGTCGGGTTCATGACCACGCTCTTCGCGGCGATCGCCATGGTCGCGATCGCCAACACCACCCTCGTCTCGGTGGTCACCCAGTCGCGGATCCTCTACGGGATGGCCCGCGAGGACGTCGTCCCCGGTGCGTTCGCCAAGGTCCACTCCGGTCGCCGCAGCCCGTGGGTCGCGCTCTGCTTCGCCGGCCTCGTGGTCTGCTCGCTCCTGCTCGTCGGCGCCCTTCTCAACGAGGCCGGCGTCGGGCTCGACGTGGTCGCCCGTCTCGCCACGGTGACCGTCGTGTTCACCCTGTTCATCTACGCGCTCGTCATCGTCTCCTGCCTCAAGCTCCGCGGCAGCGGCGAGGACGGCGACAGCTACCGCGCCCCGGCCGGGCTCCTGGTGGCCGGGTTCGTCGGCAACGTCGTGCTGCTCGCCTACGTCGTCTACGACGACCCGCACTCCCTCATCTGGTGTGCAGCCCTGCTCGGGCTCGGCCTGGTGCTCTTCGTCGCCGAGAAGCTCTTCGGCACCCGCGACCGCTCGGTCGAGCAGGTATCCGGCCTCGG
>JAOPXG010000210.1 GCA_025965275.1 Nocardioides sp. | reverse complement strand
TGCTCGTCGTAGGTCGCCGTCGCCTCACCGAAGTACCAGACGTTCCCGTCGTTGTCGGGCGCGTACCAGTCGTGTGTCTTCTCCGCCAGGCTGCCATCGGCCCGGCGAAGGATGTCGCTGACCACGGTGGTGGTGTCGCCCTGGATCACCCTGGTGCGTCTGGTGACGACCACGCGCTCGCGGTACTTATCACCGCCTTCCGTCCCGCGGTACCGGAACACGGTGCCCGGCCGGAGGGGGAAGTACGGGTTCTGCTGAGGGTTGTCGAACTGGCCGGGGTTCCCGGTCGCATCCTTCGCGCTAGGCGCCGGACCGCGAGCCGACGCGGACACCGCTGAGATCCCACCTACGGTCAGGACCGCAGCAGTAGCAGCGGTGACGGAGAGCTTGATGACCTTCATGGGAATCCTCCTGTCAGGTTCCTCGAGCGTGCGCGGTCCTCGCTGAAGCCACGCTGAAGCGCCGCCGGCCAGTGGGGCAACCACCATGGTGCGGGTGGTTTCGAGACAGGACTTCGTCCTTCCTCAACCACCGACTTGCGTCAGGGGGTCCAGGACTGCTCGACGAGACGCACGGCCTCGGGGAGGGTGAGCCCGAGGCGGCGGGCGGTGGCGACGTAGTCCGCGGCAGCGCGCGTGGCGTCGACCGACGTGCCGACGGTGGAGGAGGCGATGAACGTGCCGCGGCGGCCCTCGGTGGTGGTCACCCCGTCGGTCTCGAGCTCGCGGTAGGCGCGGGCCACGGTGTTGACCGCGAGGTGCAGCTCGGCGGCCAGCGCACGGACCGTCGGCAGTCGGGTTCCGGCCGGCAGGTCGCCGGACGCCGCGCGGGTCGCGACCTGGACCCGGAGCTGCTCGTACGGCGGGACTGTCGAGGTCGCGTCGAGCGGGTGGACATCCATGGGGGCATGGTAGAGACGTCCCATGCAATCGAGCGCCTCGTCCACCGTCCTCGTGGTCGGTGAGTCCCTCGTCGACATCGTGCACGCTGCCGACGGCAGCACGCGGGAGTACGCCGGGGGGAGCGCGGCCAACGTGGCCGTCGCCCTCGCCCGGCTCGGCCGCCCGGTGCGGTTCGTGACCGCGTGGGCCGACGACGAGCGGGGCGGCGTCCTCGCCGACCACCTCGCGCGGGCCGGGGTCGAGCTGGCGAGCGATCCCCATGCGCTGGCTCGGACCGCGACGGCGGCGGCGACGATCGGCGCCGACGGGGCGGCGTCGTACGAGTTCGACCTCGAGTGGCGCATCGGTGAGGTCGCGACGGGTGCCCCGGACTTCGTGCACCTCTGCTCGCTCGGTGCGGTCCTCGAGCCGGGAGCCGACCAGGTCCTGGAGCTGGTGAGCGGGCTGCGGGGGGTCGCGACGGTCAGCTACGACATCAACGCCCGCCCCGCGATCACCGGCACCGGGCCGGCTCTGGTGGCCAGGGTCGAGCGGACGGCCGCGGTGGCCGACCTGGTGAAGGCCTCCGACGAGGACCTGGCCAACCTCTACCCGGACCTGGAGCTCGCCGAGGCGGCCGCGCACCTGCTCACGCTCGGCCCGTCCGCGATCGTGGTGACCCGTGGCGGGGACGGGGCCACCTGGTGGGGGGCCGCGCACACCGTCGAGGTGGCGTCGGTGCCGGTCGGCGTGGCCGACACCATCGGCGCGGGCGACACCTTCGGGGCAGCCGTCATCGACGCGCTGTGGGACCGCGCTCCGCTCCGGAGCCTGTCTGCCGAGGACATCGCCGACATCCTCGCGCACGCGTCTCGCGCCGCGGCCGTGACGGTATCCCGACCGGGGGCGGACCCGCCGTACCGCTCGGAACTCTGAGGTCCCCGCGGGTCGAGCACCGGCTCAGCGCGGGTCGGCCAACCAGGCGTGCACCAGCGGTACGACGGACGCCCCTTCGCCGCTCGCCGAGGCCACGCGCTTCATCGATCCCGCCCGGATGTCACCGGCCGCGAAGACACCCGGCACGGTGGTCGCCAGGGGCTCCGGCGGCAGGCCGTCCGCCCAGGTCTCCTGGGGGACGTCGCGGCCGGTGAGCACGAAACCTCGGGGGTCGCGCGCGACCGCGCCGGGGAGCCAGTCGCTGCGCGGCTCGGCGCCCAGCAGCAGGAAGAGCCCGTACGCCGGCACCCGCTCCCGGTCGCCGGTGCGGACGTCCTCGAGGCACAGCCAGTCGAGCCGGCCGTCACCACCGCCGTCGACCACGGTCGTGCAGGTGCGCACCGCGATCCGTGCGTTGTACTCGATCTCGCCGATCAGGTAGTCGGACATGGTCTCGGCCAGGTCGGGACGCCGGACCAGGATGGTGACCGAGCGGGCGAACCGGGAGAGGTGGACCGCCGCCTGACCGGCGGAGTTGCCGCCGCCGACCACGAAGACGTCCTGGCCCTCCATCTCGCGGGCGGCCGTCATCGCGGCGCCGTAGTGGACGCCCATCCCGACCAGCTCCTCGATCGGGTCGACGCGCAGCTTGCGATAGGCGACCCCGCTGGTGATCACCACGGAGCGGGCCCGGACCTCGCCGCTGTCGGTGCACAGCACGTGGGGGGCGCCGTCGTAGCCCGGTCGCAGCTCGTCGACGACCTGGCCGGTGTAGAAGCGGGTGCCGAAGCGCAGCGCCTGGTTGCGCGCACGCTGGGCGAGCCGCATGCCGGAGATGCCGCGGGGGAAGCCGAGGTAGTTGCGGATCATCGAGCTGGTGCCGGCCTGCCCGCCGATGGCCTCCGCCTCGAGCACGACGGTGGTGAGGCCCTCGGACGACGCGTAGACCGCCGCGGCGAGACCGGCCGGGCCACCGCCGACCACCGCGACGTCGACCACGTGGTCGAGGTCGATCTCGGTCGGGGACCCGTAGACGCTGATCGCCACGTCGCGGACCGTGGTGGGACGGATGGTCGGCCGGTTGAGCGCGTGCACCAGCGGGAAGCCGGGCTCGCCGTCCCACTGCTCGAGGACGTAGCGGCCCGCGTCGCTGTCGGGCGGCCAGACCCGGCTCGGCATGCCCATCCGGTCGAAGAAGTCACGGATCGCGAGGGTCAGGGCGTCGCGCACCGGCGAGATGATCTTGACCGAGACGACCTCGGGGTCGGGGACCGTCGATCCCCAGTCCGAGAGCAGGTCGGTGATCGCGTTGTGGAACTCCTCGTCGCGGACGCCGCGCGGCATCAGCAGGTAGGCGTCGTACTTGCCCTTGGCCATCCCGGCCCGCAGGCCCCCGGCGTCGACGGTGAAGTGCTCCCAGTGCGCCGCGATCACCCGGCGGGCGGTGGGCACCTTCTCGCGGAGCTTGTGGAAGGCGAGGAGCACCTCGGCGTCGGGCAGCACGGACTCGCTGACGAACAGGGCGACGGTCCCGCCCTCGGCGACCACGTCGTGCGTGGTCTGCAGCGCGTCGCGCAGGGAGCGGGCGAGGCGTACGTCGTACTCGCGCTCGTAGCGGGCGAAGCCGGCAGCCATCTCGTCGGGATGCTCCTCGGAGATCAGCACGATGGCCGGCATCGGGATGCTCACGATGAAAGCCTAGAAGCCCGACGCAATAGGCTTTCCCATCGTGCGCCTCCGGATCGACCTCGCCTACGACGGCACCGACTTCCACGGCTGGGCAGTCCAGCCGGGGCTGCGGACCGTGCAGGGCGAGCTCTCCGCCGCACTGGCGCGAGCGCTGCGGGTGCCGTACGTCGGGGTGACCTGCGCCGGCCGCACCGACACGGGTGTCCACGCGCGCGGCCAGGTGGTCCATGTCGACGTGGACGCCGACGCGCTCCTGCGGGCCGCCGGTCGCTCGCGCGAGCTGCCGCCGGAGGCGCTGGTCCGGCGGCTCAACGGCATCCTCAGCAGCGACGTCCGGGTGCGCCGGGTGGCCGAGGCGGCGGACGGCTTCGACGCCCGGTTCAGTGCGCTGTGGCGGCGCTACACCTACCGGATCGCCGACAACCCGGACACCGTGGACCCGCTGACGCGCAGGCACGTGCTGGCCTGGCCCCGGGTGCTCGACCTGGACGCGATGAACGAGGCGTCGGCCGTCCTGGTCGGCCGCCACGACTTCGCGTCGTTCTGCAAGCAGCGCGAGGGCGCCACCACGATCCGGACCCTGCTCGACCTGCACTGGACGCACGACGACCACGGCCTGGTGGTCGGGGCCGTGCGCGCCGATGCCTTCTGCCACAGCATGGTCCGCTCGCTCGTCGGCTGCCTGATGGCGATCGGCGAGGGGCGCCGTCCGGCGTCGTGGGCCGGCGAGATGCTGCGCGCGGGTGCCCGCGACCCGGCCGTGGTCGTCATCCACGCACACGGGCTCACGCTCGAGGAGGTCGCCTACCCGCCGGACGCCGAGCTGCGCGGGCGCGCCGAGGAGACCCGGAGACGGCGGTCCGTCGATGGATGACGACCACTACTTCAGCGCCGACCCGGCCGTCGCCTTCAAGCGGGCGCCGGTCAGCGCCTCGGTGTGGGGCCACGACCTCGAGCTGACGAGCGGCTCCGGGGTGTTCGCCCAGGGCCGGGTCGACATCGGGACGGCCATCCTCTTCCGCGAGACCGAGCCCCCGCCGCCGGGCCGGGTCCTCGACCTCGGCTGCGGGTACGGCGTGATCGGGCTCGCGGTCGCGGCCGCGGTGCCGGACGCCGTGGTCACCGCCGTCGACGTCAACGAACGCGCGGTGCTGCTCGCCAACGAGAACGCCGCGGCGCTGGGGGTCACGGACCGCTACACCGCGTCGACCCCGGACGGCGTGCCCGCGGACGCGACGTACGACGAGATCTGGTCGAACCCGCCGATCCGGATCGGCAAGGACGCGCTGCACGACCTGCTGCTGACCTGGCTGCCGCGCCTCGCCCCGGGCGGCCGGGCCGTGATGGTCGTCGGCAAGAACCTCGGCGCCGACTCCCTCCAGCGCTGGCTCGGGGAGCAGGGGTACCCGACCGAGCGCGTCGCCAGCGCGAAGGGATTCCGGATCCTGGTGACCCGACGCGGCTGACCCTCGAGGACCGCTGCTCACGGTCCTGGCCCTCATCGTGCTGCCGGCCGGTGGCTGCGGGGCCTCGCTCAGCCGTGGAGGACGGTGCGGAACAGGGCGCAGGTCTCGTCGACGGCGGCCTGGGCGCCAGGTGAGTGCCGGCCCATGTCGACGAAGCCGTGGATCATGCCGGGGAACGTCCGGACCTCGACCGGCACTCCCGCGGCCTCGAGCGCGGCGGCGTACGCCAGCCCGTCGTCGCGCAGCGGGTCGAACTCGGCGACCACGAGGACGGCGGGGGCGAGGCCGGTCAGGTCACCGTGCAGCGGTGCGAGCCGGGGGTCGGTGACGTCGACCTCGGTGAGGTGGCCGACGTACTGCTCGTCGAACCACAGCATCGTGTCGAGGTCGAGGAAGTAGCCGGTGCCGTTCTCCTGGTGGGAGGAGTAGCTGCCGCGGCGGTCGGTGACGGGGTAGATGAGCAGCTGCCCGGCAAGGGGGACGCCCTCGTCGCGCATCGCCTGCGCGACGACGGCCGAGAGGTTGCCACCGGCACTGTCACCGGCGACGGCGAGGCGGTCGTCCCCGCCCAGCGTGGACAGCGCGGACGCGGCCCAGCGGGTGGCGGCGACCGCGTCCTCGACGCCGGCCGGCCACGGGTCCTCCGGGGCGAGCCGGTAGTCGACCGAGACGACCACCGCGTCGCAGCCGTTGGCGAGGGTGCGCGCGGTGAGGTCGTGGGTGTCGAGGTCGCCGATCACGAAGCCACCGCCGTGCAGCAGCACGATCGTGGGCAGCGGGCCCGGTGCCGACGGCCGGTAGACGCGGGCCGGACGCGGGCCGTCCCCACCGGGCACGGTGATGTCCTCCACCGACGCGACGAGCGGGAGCGCGTCGACCGGGCGGGCGTCGACGGCCAGCGCGCGGAAGCCGGCGCGCGCGGTCTCGGGCGTGCCCTGCGACATCGGCGGGAGACCCGCGGACGCGATGAAGTCGAGCAGGCCCTTGAGGTGGGGGTCGAGCGGCATGGGAACTCCTGAGTGAGGTCAGACGAAGGCGTTGATGCCGGTCTCGGCACGCCCGATGAGCAGCTTCTGGATCTGGCTGGTGCCTTCGTAGAGGGTCATCACCCGGGCGTCGCGGAGGTACTTCGCCGCGGGGTACTCGTCGACGTACCCGGCGCCGCCGTAGACCTGGATCGCGTTGTTGGCGGCGCGGACGGCGGCCTCCGACGCGAAGAGCTTGGCCTTCGACGCCGCGGTGCCGAAGGGCTCGCCGCGGTCGATCAGGTCGGCGCAGCGCCACACCAGCAGCCGCGCGGCGTCGGCGTCGACGGACATGTCGGAGATCAGCTCCTGCACCAGCTGGAAGGCGCCGATCTTCTTCCCGAACTGGGTGCGGGTCGTCGCGTACCCGACCGCGGTCTCCAGGCAGCCCTGGACGATGCCCACGCAGCCCGCGGCGACCGACACCCGGCCCTTGTCGAGCGTGGTCATCGCGATCCGGAAGCCCTGGCCCTCGTCGCCGAGGCGCGCCGACTCGGGCACGCGTACGTCGGTCAGGAACAGCTCGGCGGTGGCCTGGCCACGCAGCCCGAGCTTGCCCTTGATCTCGCGGGCCTCGAAGCCCGGGGTGTCGGTGGGGACGAGGAACGCGGTGACGCCCTTGGGTCCGTCGCCGCCGGTGCGGGCGAAGACGAGCGCGACGTCGGCCCAGGTGCCGTTGGTGATGAAGAGCTTCTGGCCGCTGATGACGTAGTCGGACCCGTCCTTCTTCGCCCGCGACGTCAGGTTGCCCGCGTCGGAGCCGGTGTCGGGCTCGGTGAGGCCGAAGCAGCCGAGCTTCGTGCCGGTGGCGATGCCGGGCAGCCACTCCTGCTTCTGCTCCTCGGTGCCGAAGCCGAGGATCGACTTGCCCACCAGACCGTTGGAGACCGACACGATCCCGCGCAGCGCGGAGTCGGCGCGGCCGAGCTCCTCCATGCCGAGCACGTAGGTCAGGTAGTCGCCGCCGAGGCCGCCGTACTCCTCGGGGATGGTGAGCCCGAAGAAGCCGATCTCGGCCATCTTGGGGATGATGTCGAGGTCGACCGACTCGTCGCGGTCCCACCGGGTGCGGTGCGGGATCGCCTCCTTCTCGAGGAAGTCGCGCGCGAGGTCGCGGAAGGCCTGCTGCTCGTCGTTCAGGCTGAGGTCCATGCGGTCACCTTCTTCTCAAGCGGGGAGGTCGACGAGGCCGGCGAGCGCCTGTCGGTGGGACTCGGGGGTGCCGAGGAGCAGCTGGTCGGCCTTGGCCCGCTTGAGGTGCAGGTGGGCCGGGTGCTCCCAGGTCATGCCGAGGCCGCCGTGCAGCTGGACCGCCTCCTCGGCCGCGTGCACGGCCACCTCGGAGCAGAAGGAGGCCGCCACCGCGACCGCGACCGGGGCATCGGGGTCGTCGGCCGCGAGGGTGGCGGCGGCGTAGCGGGCGGCGGCGTCGGCCTGCTCGACCGCGGCGTACAGGTCGGCGAGGCGGTGCTTGAGCGCCTGGAACCCGCCGACGACCCGGCCGAACTGCCGGCGCTCCTTGAGGTAGGCGATCGTCGTCTCCAGCGACCAGCGGGCGAGGCCGACCTGCTCGGCGGCGAGCAGTCCCGCACCCGTCAGCAGCGCACGGTCGATCGCGGCGGCGGCGTCGTCAGAGACCAGCGTCCGCTCGGCTCCGTCGAGGTGCACCTCGGCGAGCGGGCGCGTCATGTCGAGGGAGGCGACCGGCGTGGTCGTCGCGCCGCGCACGGCGTACAGGGCGTCGCCCTCGGGCAGCAGCAGCACGTCCGCGGGCAGGCCCACGGTCGTGAGTGCGGCGGGCCCGTGGCGCAGCGCCGTCGGCCGGACCAGCAGCGCCGCCGTCTGCTCCCCGGAGCCGAGCAGCGGGAGGATCGTCGTGTCGCCCAGCGCCACCAGGGCTGTCGTCGCGACGACGCTCGAGGTGAGGTACGGCGAGGGCGCGGCCGCCCGGCCGATCTCCTCCAGGACGGCGGCGGCCTCGCGGGCGCTCGCGCCGGCGCCGCCCAGAGCCTCGGGCACGAGGAGCCCCGCCAGGCCGAGCTCGGTGAAGGCGGACCACAGGGGACCGGACACCTCGTCGGTGCCGTCGTAGAGCGCGTTCAGCCGCTCCGGGGTCGCGTGCCTGGCGAGCGCCTTGCGCACCGAGGCGCGCAGGTCCTGCTCGACGTCGTCGGGGAGCAGGCCCAGCTCGATGTGGGGAGTGTCGGTCATCGGGGAAGGTCCTTCCACGGGATGTCCTTGTCGACGCGGTGCTCGCTCGGCAGCCCGAGGATCCGCTCGGAGACCACGTTGCGGAGGATCTCCGACGTGCCGCCCTCGATGGAGTTGCCCTTGGAGCGCAGGTAGCGGTAGCCGGCGTCCTTGCCGGTGAAGTCGACGATCTCGGGCCGGGTCATCGCCCAGTCGCCGTAGCGCAGGCCGTCGTCGCCCAGCAGCTCGACCTCGAGTGCCGAGAGCTCCTGGTTGAGCCGGGCGAAGGTCAGCTTCATCGCCGAGCCCTCGGGCCCGGGGGTGCCGGCCGCGAGCTTCTGTCGCAGGCGGGTGCCCGTCAGCCGGGCGACCTCGGACTCCACCCAGAGCTCGAGCAGCCGCTCGTGGGTGCCGGGGGTGCGGAGCTCGGGGCGGGTGCGCCAGGTCTCGGCGACCTTGCCGATCATCCCGAACTCGCGTGGGAACGCACCGCCGCCGATGGCGACCCGCTCGTTCATCAGCGTGCCGTTGGCGACCTGCCAGCCGGCGCCGACGTCGCCGACCCGGTCGGAGTCGGGGATCCGCACGTCGGTCAGGAAGACCTCGTTGAACTCCGCCTCGCCCGTGATCTGCCGCAGCGGCCGGACCTCGACGCCCGGGTCGTGCATGTCGACCAGGAAGTACGACAGCCCGGCGTGCTTGGGCTGGTCGGGGTCGGTGCGTGCGACCAGGATCGCGCGGTCGGCGATGTGCGCCGACGACGTCCAGACCTTCTGGCCGTTGACGATCCACGTGTCGTTGTCCAGCACCGCACGGGTCGCGAGCCCGGCCAGGTCGGACCCGGCACCCGGCTCGGAGAAGAGCTGGCACCACACCTCCTCGCCGCACCACAGCGGCCGGAGGTAGCGCTGCTTCTGCTCCTCGGTGCCGAACATCAGGATCGTCGGCGCCGCCATGCCGAGGCCGATGCCGATCCGCCACGGGTTGTTGTTCGGGGCGCCGGCAGCGAAGAGCTGCTTCTCGACGGCGGTCTGCAGGCCGCGGGCCAGGCCGAGCCCGCCGAGGCCTTCGGGGAAGTGCACCCAGGCGAGGCCCGCGTCGAAGCGGGCGCGCAGGAAGTCGAGACGTTCGGTGGTCTCGGGCGGGTGCTCCGCGAGCAGCGTGTCGACGCGCTCGCGGAGGTCGTCGGCGTCAGTCACTGGTGGTGTGCGCTTCCAGGTGCCGGGCGATCTCGGTCTTGGCCAGGGAGTTCTTGTGCACCTCGTCCGGCCCGTCGACGAAGCGCAGCGTGCGGATCCCGGCGTACGCCGAGGCGAGCGGGAAGTCCTGCGAGAGACCGCCGGCGCCGTGCACCTGGATGGCCTTGTCGAGGATCCACTGCACGGTCTGGGGGGTGGCGATCTTGATCGCCTGGATCTCGGTGTGGGCGCCGCGGTTGCCGACGGTGTCCATCAGCCACGCGGTCTTGAGCACCAGCAGCCGCAGCTGCTCGATCCGCACGCGGGACTCGGCGATCCAGTCGCGGATCACCCCCTGGTTCGCGAGCGGTCGCCCGAAGGCGACGCGTGACGACGCCCGCCGGCACATCAGCTCGATCGCGGCCTCGGCGACGCCGATGGCGCGCATGCAGTGGTGGATGCGGCCAGGACCCAGGCGGGCCTGGGCGATCGCGAAGCCGGCGCCCTCCTCGCCGATCAGGTTCGTGACCGGCACGCGCACGTCGTGGAACGCCAGCTCGGCGTGGCCGCCGTGCTCGTGGTCGTCGTACCCGAAGACCTCCATGCCCCGGATGATCTCCAGGCCGGGGGTGTCGCGCGGGACCAGCACCTGGCTCTGCTGGCGGTGCCGTGACGCGCTCGGGTCGGTCTTGCCCATCACGATGAAGATCTCGGCCTCGGGGTTCATCGCGCCGGTGATCCACCACTTGCGGCCGTTGAGGACGTACTCGTCGCCGTCCCGCTCGATCCGGGTCTCGATGTTGGTGGCGTCGGACGACGCGACGTCCGGCTCGGTCATCGCGAACGACGAGCGGATCTCGGCGGCCAGCAGCGGCCGGAGCCAGCGCTCCTTCTGCTCGGGGGTGCCGAAGAGCGAGAGCACCTCCATGTTGCCGGTGTCGGGCGCCGAGCAGTTGAGCACCGCGGGCGCCAGATGGCCGCTGTGGCCGGTGATCTCGGCGAGGGGGGCGTACTGGAGGTTGGTCAGCCCAGGGCTGTCGGCGTGCTCGGCCGGGAGGAAGAGGTTCCACAGCCCGAGCGCGCGCGCCTCGGCCCGCAGCTCGTTGAGGACCGGGGTCGTCGACCACGCCCAGGGGTTCTCCAGCTGGCCGAGCTGCTCGTGGAAGACCGGCTCGCTCGGCACGATCCGGTCGGCCATGAAGGTGAGCAGCCGGTCACGCAGCTCGGTGGTCTTGTCGTCGAAGTCGAAGTCCATGGGTCCTCAGTTCCGGTTTCAGGTCTGGTGGAGTGCGTCGAGGCCGGCGGCGATCAGCGGGTCGAAACCGGCACCGATCTGGTCGAAGCCCTCGCCGACGGTCTGGCCCTGCAGGTAGCGGAAGTGGATGCCCTCGAGGATCACCGCGAGCTTGAAGTAGGCGAGGCCCAGGTGCCATCCCATGTCACCGAGCTCGTGCCCGCTGGCCTGCGCGTACCGCGCGAGGTGGCCGGCGGCATCGGGGTAGCCGGGCGCGCGGCTGACGTCGGCCACCAGGTCGCCGCCGGCGATCTGGGCGATCTGGTCGTAGACGAGCAGCAGCGCGACGTCGGTGCGGGTGTCGCCGAGCGTCGCCATCTCCCAGTCGACGACGGCCTTGACCTGGTCGTCGTCGCCGGTGAGCAGGTTGTCGAGGCGGTAGTCGCCGTGCACGATCCCGACCACCGCCGGGTCCTCTGCGGGCACGTGCGCAGTGAGCAGGCGGTGCAGCTCGTCGGCATCGGGGTGCTCGCGGGTCTTCGAGCCCTCGAGCTGCTTGCCCCAGCGCCGGACCTGGCGCTCGAGGAAGCCGTCCGGCCGTCCGAACCCCGCCAGCCCGACCGCGGCCGGGTCGACGGCGTGCAGCGCGGCCAGCACGTCGACCATTCGGCCGGCGATGGTGGCGGTGCGCTCGGCCCCGAGCGCCTCCAGCTGCTTCGCGGAGCGGTACGCCGTGCCGAGGATCCGCTCCATCACGTAGAACGGAGCGCCCAGCACGTCGGGGTCCGCGCAATGCGCGTACGTCGTGGGGACCGGCACGTCGGTGCCGACCAGCGCGGTCATCGCGGTGTACTCGCGGCCCATGTCGTGGGCGGTCGCCTGCACGTGGCCGAGCGGGGGCCGGCGCACGATCCACCACGCGTCGCCGTCGGTGACCTCGTAGGTCAGGTTGGACTTGCCGCCGGCGATCACCCGGGCGCGCAAGGCGCCCCCGAGCTCGCCGGGCCGCTGCCCGTCGTACCAGGTGCGGAAGGCCGTCAGGTCGAGGCCCGGGACGTCGTGGGTCTGGAGGTCCGCCATCAGAGTGCTCCCGCCTCGTCGACCTTCTGCTGCAGCCGGCGCATCCCGGCCAGCCAGCGGTCGGTGTCCGCCGCACGGGCGGCGTAGTAGCCCGCGACCTCCGGGTGGGGGAGCACCAGGAATCGACCTTCGGCGATCGCGGTGACGGCGGCGTCGGCGACGGCCTCCGGCGCGAGCGCGCTGTCGCGGGAGAGCAGTGCCTGCAGGGGTCCTGCGTCCTCGAGCATCTGGGTCTGCACGCCCTGCGGGCAGATCGCGTGCACGTCGACGCCGCGGGCGCCGTAGGTGACCGAGAGCCACTCGGCGAAGCCGACGGCTGCGTGCTTGGTCGTGGAGTACGCCGCCGCGCCGACCATCGTCAGCAGCCCGGCCGCCGACGCAGTGACGACGAAGCGCCCGCCCCGCTCGTCGGCCAGCCACGCCGGCACGAGGGCCCGGGCGGCCCGGACGTGACCCATCACGTTGACGTCGATCATCCGCGCCCACTCCGCGTCGGGCAGCTGCAGGCTGTCGGGCGTGGTGCGGTCGATGCCGGCGTTGGCGCAGTAGACGTCGATGCGGCCCAGCGCGTGCGTCGCGGTGGCGACCAGCTCCTCGACCCCGTCGGCCGACGCGCAGTCGCCGG
The DNA here is from genome assembly GCA_025965275.1 of Nocardioides sp. GTDB lineage: Bacteria > Actinomycetota > Actinomycetes > Propionibacteriales > Nocardioidaceae > Nocardioides. The sequence continues at coordinate 209 of JAOPXG010000210.1, read as the reverse complement.
GCACGGCGATCGCACCGATCTCCTCGGCGGTCGCGGCCAGGGCGTCGGCGTCGACGTCGTTGACGACGACCCGGGCGCCCTCGGCCACCAGGCGGGTCGCCAACGCGCGTCCGATGCCGCCGGCGGCACCGGTGACGACGGCGCCCTTGCCCTCGAGCTGTGCGAGACCCACTAGTGCTGGCCCTGCAGCGAGACGCCGCCGTCTGCGA
>JAOPXG010000337.1 GCA_025965275.1 Nocardioides sp. | reverse complement strand
GACCGGTGCGCAGCAGCGACCTCCTGCCGGAGCGCGCGCTGGCCGGCGACGGCCACGCCCGCCGGCACCTGGTCGACGAGATCTACCTGCCGTTGCTGCAGGCCCGGGGCACCCTGATCGAGACGATCTCGGCGTACTTCGAGCAGGGCTCGTCGCTGGAGGCGACCGCCCGCGCCCTCTTCGTGCACCCGAACACGGTCCGCTACCGCCTGCGCCAGGCGGCCGAGCTCACGGGCTTCTCCGCCAGCGACGCCCGGGACGCGTTCACCCTCGAGATCGCGCTCGTGCTCGGCCGACAGTCGGGTCGCAGCGTTTTGTAGGTTTCCTACAAAGAATTGCCCGGTGATTTCGTGGGTGCCGGAGGCGATGTTCGACCCCCGGGCGCGGCAGAGTGGATAACGTGCTCGTGATCGTCGCTCCCGGCCAAGGTGCCCAGTCGCCCGGCTTCCTGCTGCCCTGGCTCGAGGACCCGACGTTCGCCTCCCGCTTCTCCTGGCTGTCCACCGTCGCCGGCATCGACCTGGCCCACTACGGCACCGAGGCCGACGCCGACACGATCCGGGACACCAAGATCGCCCAGCCGCTGCTGGTCGCGACCGGCCTCGTCACCGCCCTCGAGCTCTTCCCGCACCCCAGCGACGCCTTCGAGCAGATCGGCGCCGTCGCCGGCCACAGCGTCGGCGAGATCGCCGCGGCCGCCGGTGCCCGGGTCATCACCGCCGAGCAGGCGATGGTGCTGGTCCGCGAGCGCGGCAACGCGATGGCCGAGGCCGCCGCCGTGACACCCACCGGCATGACCGCGATCCTCGGTGGCGACCGCGACGAGATCCTCGCGGCCCTCGAGAAGCACGGCCTCACCCCCGCCAACGACAACGGACCCGGCCAGATCGTCGCCGCCGGCACCCGCGAGCAGCTCGACGCGTTCGCCGCCGACCCGCCGGCCAAGGCCCGGCTGATGCCGCTCAGCGTGGCCGGCGCCTTCCACACCCAGCACATGCAGCCGGCCGTCGGCCACCTCGCCGCCCTGGCCCGCTCCGTGTCGACCCACGACCCGCGCACCCGCGTCATCTCCAACCGCGACGGCCAGGTCATCCACGACGGTCGCGACGTCCTCGCCCGGATCGTCGGCCAGATCGCCAGCCCGGTCCGCTGGGACCTCTGCCTGGAGACCATGGAGGACCTCGGGGTCACCGGCATCCTCGAGATGCCGCCGGCGGGCACCCTGACCGGCATCGCCAAGCGCGCCCTCAAGGGCGTCGAGACGTTCGCGCTCAAGACGCCCGACCAGCTCGACGCCGCCCGCGAGTTCTGCGCCAAGCACGGCGAGGCCTCCGGCATCAACACCACCCCGACGTGGCGGATGGTCGTCTCCCCCATCAAGGGCACGTTCCACATCTCCGCCGAGGCCGAGGCGCTCGACGTCCTCGCCGCGGGCGCCGCGATCGGCGAGGTCGCCAGCCTGCGCGACCGCACCAGCATCACCGCCGCCCACGGCGGCGAGATCGTCGAGTGGCTGGTCCACGACGGCGACCTCGTCTCACCCGGACAGCCGCTGCTCCGCCTGCACCCCGAGGGAGGCTACTGATGGTCGCGATCCAGCAGGCCGAAGGCGCCCGGCACGCCGCCATCCTGGGCATCGGCGCCTACCGGCCCTCACGGATCATCCCCAACGCCGAGGTCGTCGAGGCGATCGACTCCAGCGACGAGTGGATCCAGCAGCGCTCCGGCATCAAGCAGCGCCGCTGGGCGACCCCGGAGGAGACCGTCCAGGTCATGTCCGTCGCCGCCGCGCGGACGGCGCTCGAGCGGGCCGGCGTCGACGCCCGCCAGATCGACTGCGTCATCGTCGCGACCGTCACCCACATGTTCCAGACCCCTGCCATCGCGACCGCGATCGCGCACGAGCTCGGCACCGACCAGGCCGCCGCGTTCGACATCTCGGCCGCCTGCGCCGGCTTCTGCCACGGCGTCGCGATGGGCGCCGACTTCGTCCGCGCCGGCAGCGCCGGCTACGTCCTCGTGATCGGCGTCGAGCGGCTCTCCGACATCACCGACGTCGGTGACCGCGGCACGGCGTTCATCTTCGCCGACGGCGCGGGTGCGGCCGTGATCGGCCCGAGCGAGACGCCGGGCATCGGACCGGTCGTCTGGGGCTCCGACGGCGAGCAGTTCGACCTGATCCGGCAGCGCGAGGACTGGCGCGACGTGGTCGCCTCCGAGCACCCCGAGATGCCCCACCTGGTCATGCAGGGCAACGCGGTCTTCCGCTGGGCGTCGTTCGCGATGGCCAAGATCGGCCAGCAGGCCCTCGACCGCGCCGGCGTCTCCCTCGACGACCTCGACGTCTTCGTCCCCCACCAGGCCAACATGCGCATCACCGACGCCATGGCGCGCTCGATGAAGCTCCCCGAGCGGGTGAAGATCGCCCGCGACATCGCCGAGCAGGGCAACACGTCCGCCGCCTCCATCCCGCTCGCCCTCGACCGGATGATCGAGGAGGGCGAGGCGCGCAGCGGCGACACGGCCCTCCTGATCGCCTTCGGTGCCGGCCTCGCGTACGCCGCGCAGGTCGTCACCGTGCCCTGAACGCACCACCCCACCACCCAGAGTCACCAACAGAGAAGGACGAGAAATGCCCTCCACTGAAGAGATCCGCGCCGACCTCGCCGACATCGTCAACGAGGTCGCCGGCATCGACGCCGACGACGTCCAGCTCGACAAGTCGTTCGTCGACGACCTGGACGTGGACTCGCTGTCCATGGTCGAGGTCGTCGTCGCGGCCGAGGAGAAGTTCGGCGTCTCCATCCCCGACGACGAGGTGAAGAACCTCAAGACCGTCGGCGACGCCGTCGCCTTCATCGAGCGGGCCCAGGCCTGAGTCACCCCCTCCCCTAGGAGCAGCATGTCTTCGAAGCGTGTCGTCGTCACCGGTCTCGGGACCACCTCCCCCCTCGGCGGAGACGTCGCGAGCACCTGGGACGGCCTGACCCACGGCCGCTCGGGTGTTCGCTACCTGACCGACGACTGGGCCGAGGAGATGCCGGTCAAGATCGCCGGCCGGATCGCGGTCGAGCCGAGCGAGGTCCTCGAGCGGGTCAAGGCCCGCCGGCTGGACCGCTCGTCGCAGTTCGCGATGGTCGCGGCCATGGAGGCGTGGGCCGACTCCGGCCTCGACGCCCTGCAGGCCGCCGGCTCGCTCGACCCGGACCGGGTCGGGGTCGCGATGGCCTCCGGCATCGGCGGTGTGACCACGCTGCTCGACAACTACGACGCGCTCAAGGAGAAGGGGCCCCGCCGGGTCTCCCCCCTGGCCGTGCCGATGCTGATGCCCAACGCCCCGGCCGCGAACATCAGCCTGTACGTCGGAGCGCGCGCGGCGGTCAACACGCCGGTCTCCGCGTGCGCCTCCGGCAACGAGGCGATCGCCCTGGCCCTCGACCAGATCCGGCTCGGCCGGGCCGACATCGTGGTCGCCGGCGGCACCGAGGCCGCGATCCACCCGCTGCCGATGGCCGCCTTCGCCAACATGATGGCGCTCTCCAAGACCGCCAGCGGTCCCGACGGCGGCGACCCGACGACGGTGTCCCGCCCGTGGGACACCGCCCGCGACGGCTTCGTGCTCGGTGAGGGTGCCGGCGTGATCGTCCTGGAGTCCGAGGAGCACGCGCTGGCCCGTGGCGCCCGCATCTACGCCACCGTCATGGGCGCCGGCATCACCGCCGACTCCCACGACATCGCCCAGCCCGACCCGGCCGGCCGCGGCGGAGCGCGCGCGATCCTGCGCGCCCTCGCCGAGGGCGACGTGGACCCGAAGGACATCGCCCACATCAACGCGCACGCGACGTCCACGCCCCAGGGCGACATCGCCGAGGGCCTGATGATCCACGCGACCCTCGGCGCGCACGCCAACGAGGTCATCGTCACCAGCACCAAGTCGATGACCGGCCACCTCCTCGGCGGCGCTGGCGCCCTCGAGGCGGTGGCGACGATCCTGGCGCTGCATCACCGGGTCTCCCCACCGACGATCAACCTCGACAACCTCGACCCGCAGGTCGAGCTCGACATCGCCACGAAGGTCCGCGACCTGCCGCTCGGCGACATCGTGGCCCTCAACAACTCGTTCGGGTTCGGTGGCGCCAACGTCGCCGTCGCCTTCGGGTCCGTCTGATGATCCACCCTGCGAAAGGACTCGGACGACCGTGACTTCAGCACCAACGCAGGCCAAGCCGGCCAAGCTGCCCCGTGAGGACGACCCCCGCAACCCGGTCCACCGGCTCACCGCGCTGCTCGACGACGGCACCCTCGAGCTGATCACGCCCGACGACGACTCGGGCATGCTCGCGGCGGTCGGCCAGGTCGACGGCACCCGCGTGGTCGCCTTCTGCTCCGACGCCACCGTGATGGGCGGCGCGATGGGCGACCTGGGCTGCCGGGTCGTCGTCGACGCCTACCACCGCGCGATGACCGACGGCGTCCCGATCATCGGACTCTGGCACTCCGGCGGCGCCCGGCTCGCGGAGGGCGTGCTGTCCCTCCACGCCGTCGGCCGGATCTTCCAGGTGATGACCCAGGCCTCGGGCAAGATCCCGCAGGTCTCCGTCGTGCTCGGCCCCGCGGCCGGCGGTGCGGCGTACGGCCCCGCCCTCACCGACGTCGTCATCCTCGGCCCCGAGGGCCGGATCTTCGTCACCGGCCCCGACGTCGTCCGCTCGGTCACCGGTGAGGACGTCGACATGCTCCGCCTCGGCGGACCCGAGCCGCACGGCCGGCGCTCGGGCGTCGTGCACATCCTCACCGACTCCGAGGAGGAGGCACTCGGCCGCGCCCGCACGGTGGCGTCCCTCCTCGGCTCCCAGGGCAGTCTCGTGCTGGCCGACGTGGAGGACCGCGACCTCGAGGCCCTGCTGCCCGAGTCGAAGAAGCGCGCCTACGACGTGCACCCGCTCGTCGAGTCGATCCTCGACGAAGGCACCACCCAGGAGCTGCACGCCCGCTGGGCCCCCAACATCGTCACCGCGCTCGGCCGCTTCGGCGGCCGCACCGTCGGCGTGGTCGCCAACAACCCCCTGCGCCTCGGCGGGTGCCTCGACTCGCTCTCCGCGGAGAAGGCGTCCCGCTTCGTGCGCATGTGCGATGCGTTCGGCGTCCCGCTCATCGTGGTCGTCGACGTGCCCGGGTACCTCCCGGGCGTCGGCCAGGAGTGGGACGGCGTCGTCCGGCGCGGGGCCAAGCTCCTGCACGCCTTCGGGGAGTGCGTGGTCCCCCGGGTCACCCTGGTGACCCGCAAGACCTACGGCGGCGCCTACATCGCCATGAACGCGCGCTCGCTGGGCGCCACCAAGGTCTTCGCCTGGCCGGGCGCCGAGGTCGCCGTGATGGGCGCGGTCGCCGCGATCCGGATCCTGCATCGCCGGAGGCTCGCCGAGGTCGCCCCCGACATCCGCCCCCAGGTCGAGGCCGAGCTGGCCGCCGAGCACGAGCGGATCGCCGGCGGCGTCGACAAGGCCGTCGAGATCGGCGTGGTCGACGAGGTCGTCGAGCCGTCCCGGACCCGCTCCGCGATCGCCCAGGCGATCGACGACGCCGTGCAGGACGGCGGCGTGCGCCGCGGTATGCACGGCAACATCCCGCTCTGACCCCGCCGTAACGGCTGGCGCGGTCCCGCGTTGGACCTCACATGACGCCCGTCACACTTCTCGGCAGCGTGCTGACCACCGCCACCCTCGTCATCCTCGGCGGCGGCGTGGCCGCGCCTGCGGACGGCGTGACGTCGTCGTACGGGCGCACGCACGCCGACGACGGCAGGCTGCGCAGTGGCTGCCACACCTACCGCTACCACTACGTCGTCGCCACGCCCACGCACGACTGGACGCTGGAGACCTTCCTGGTCGACCCGAACGGCGACACCCTCGCGTCGGGCGCCTTCCTCTCCGACTCCGACCCCGAGCGGGGCACCAGCGGGTTCCGGTTCTGCCGCTACTCCACCCGCGCCGGGAAGTTCACGATCCGGGCCAAGGTGCACTGGTACAACGGCTCCGCGGAGCACAAGGCGGTCTTCAAACCCTCGCACTTCCGGCTGACGCGCTAGTCAGATCTCGACCCGCTGCTCAGGTCTCGACGCGCCCTTGCGGGTTCGCAGGCTCACCCGCAGGCTCGCTCGACCTCTTCGGGTCGCGACCCGCTTGCTTCGCTCGCGGGTCGCGCCTCAGACAACCTGGTGCAGCCAGCGCACCGGGGCGCCGTCACCGGCGTGCCGGAACGTCTCCAGCTCGTCGTCCCACGGCTTCCCGAGGAGCTTGTCGATCTCGATCATCATCGTGGTGTCGCCGAGCGCCGCCTTGACCACCGCGGCCTTGAGCCGGTCCTCGGGGATCATGATGTCGCCGTGCAGGCCGGTCACGGCGTGGAAGACGCCGAGCTCGGGCGTGTAGGAGTAACGCGCCCCCTCGGACGAGGGGGTCGCCTCCTCGGTGATCTCGAAGCGCAGGTGGTTCCAGCCGCGCAGGGCCGAGGCCACGGCGGACGCCGAGCCGGCGGCACCGGCCCAGGAGAGCTCGGCGCGGTAGCTGCCGGACTGGGCCGGCTGCGGCGTCCAGTCGAGGCTCACGGCAACGCCGAGTACACCGCCGACGGCCCACTCGATGTGCGGGCACAGCGCTGACGGCGCTGAGTGGACGTACAGGACGCCTCTCGTCGCGGTGCGGTTTGCAGTGCGTGCGGTCACCGTGACCTCCTTCATCTCCGGCGCGAGATACGCCTTCCCCAGCGGTCTCGTAGTGGAGCGAAAGGTGTCGGAGTGACACACATGTAAGTTGTACGCTCATTGTGACCCATGGGACGCCTGAGCGCCAGTGGTACGTCGCTACCGGGTGCCGGCGTGTTCAGCGGGCCCTGCGGCCGGGGGCGGCGCGACGCGGGCCGAGGTCCATGAGGGTGCCGATCACCTGCTCGGCGATCCCGAGCCCGCCGAGGTGGCTCTCCCCGTCGATGACACTCATCGTCGCGTCGGGGAGCCGGTCGACCAGGTGCTGCCCGTGGCGGAACGGCACGATGTGGTCCACGTCGCCGTGCCACCAGCGCACCGGCACGGTCACGTCGGCAGCGGTGAAGCCCCAGTCCCGCGTGAAGAGCACCAGGTCGTTGATCGGGGCCGAGGTCTGAAAGCGGCTGCCGTTGAGCAGGTCGTCGAGGAACATCGCCTTGAACTCGGGCCGGGACAGCAGGTTCTTGTCCCCGGGCGGCTGGAGC
>JAOPXG010000188.1 GCA_025965275.1 Nocardioides sp. | reverse complement strand
GTTCTCCTCGTGCTGCACCTCGAGCCCGGCGTTCGGGACCTCGGTGATGATCTTGCCTGAGCCGATCAGCTCGCCGTCCGGGAAGAGGTAGCGGTCGATGAACGCACCGGTGTCCCGCTTCACGTTGTCGTAGCGGGTGATGCAGTGGTTGAGCACCCGACCCTGCGGGCGCAGGTGGTCGCGGATGAAGCCGAAGTACGCCGGGTAGTTCTTCACCCCGATGTGCTCGGTCAGGCCGATCGACGAGATCGCGTCGAAGCCGCTCTCCTGCACATCGCGGTAGTCCATGAACCGGACCTCGGCGAGGTGGTCGAGCCCCTCCTCCTTGATCGCCTGCTGCGCCCACGCCGCCTGCTCGCGCGACAGCGTGACGCCGAGCGCCTTGACGCCGTACTCGCGGGCAGCATGACGGACCATGCCGCCCCAGCCGCAGCCGAGGTCGAGGAGCCGCTGGCCGGGCTGGAGGTCGAGCTTGCGGGCGACCAGCTCGTACTTGTTCGCCTGCGCCTCCTCGAGCGTCGCGTCGGCGGTCGGGTAGACCGCGCAGGTGTAGGTCATGGACGGCCCGAGGACGTACTCGTAGAAGGTGTTCGAGACGTCGTAGTGGTGGTGGATCACCTCGGCGTCGCGCGTCATCGAGTGCCGCACGCCCTCGGCGACGCGACGCCACCGCGGGAGGTGCTCCTGCGGGGGCGGCGGCGGGGGCTTGAGGTTGGAGAGACCCAGACCGCGCACCAGCGCGAACGCCTCGGCGGGCTTGGGCGTGCGGAAGCTCAGGTTGCTCTGCAGCAGCTTGAGCGCCTCATAGGGGTCGCCCGGGTGCACGCCGTGGATATCCAGGTCGCCCGAGACGTAGGCGCGCGCCATGCCGAGGTCGCCGGGCGCGGTCATGATGTAGGCGAGACCGCGCTGGTTGAGGAGCTCGATGTGGATGTCGGCGTCCGGCGGGCCGGCGGAGCTGCCGTCGTACGCCGTGAAGCGCACCGGCATCCCTGCTCGCAGGAGCGATCCGATCGCGTCGCCGATGCTGATGGTCGTGCTCATCGTCTCTTCACCGCCTTGTCGTAGAGGCTGGTCAGCCTGTCCTCCGGGTCGTAGCGACCCTTGACCGCCGCCAGGTTGGCGCCGTCGTAGAGCTGGTCGAACGTCTCGCGGTCGTAGAACGCCTCGCTGTAGAGCGACTTGTGGCCGCCGAGCTGGTGGACCTTCTCCTCGATCGCGCGGTTGCGCGGACCGTTGGGTGCGTCGGGGCCGACGTGCACGGTGCCCCAGAAGCCGACGTTCACGTACGTCGCGCCGGGCTCGAGCGGGTAGGAGGGCCATCCTCGTTCGGCGACCAGGGGGCACAGCCACACCGGCCGCATGCCGACGGCCTCGTCGAACCACTCGAGGAAGTCGGGGAGCTTGTCGACCGGCACCTCGACGTCCTGGATCACCCGCTCGCGCAGGGGACGACCGGCCCGCTTGTCGAGCCGGTCGGCGATGGAGAAGCGCCGGTCGAGCCCGAGCAGCTTGTGATAGACGTCGGAGCGCCGCCAGCGCCGCGGCCAGATGCGGCGCAGCTTCGGGTTCTGCGCACCGAACGCGCCCGAGCACCAGAACCAGTCGGTGTCCCAGCGCCACAGGTAGTCGTACGTCGTGAGCAGGTCGGTCTCGCGCTGCTGGATGCTCTTGTAGTACACCTGCTGCCCGGCGTAGTCGCTCGTCGCGCCGCCCTCGTCGCTCCAGGTGGCCAGGGTCAGGTAGTACTCCCCCGGCTCGAACGCGACGCCATCGAGGCCGTCGACCCGGACGCCGTCGTACGTCTGCGTCTCGACGATCTCGGCGACGGTCTTGGACAGCAGCTCCGCGTCGTCGAAGCGGACGTGACGCAGCGCGACGTGCTCGGGCACCGCCTCCAGCTCGATCCGGAGCCGGGTGGCGTAGCCGAGCGAGCCGTAGGAGTTGGGGAACGCGTCGAAGAGGTCGTCGCCGGGCTTGCAGGTCACGACCTCGCCGCCACCGGTGAAGACGTCCATCTCGAGGACCGACTCGTGCGGCAGGCCGCTGCGGAAGCTGGTCGACTCGATGCCGAGCCCGGTGACCGCGCCGCCGAGAGTGATCGTGCGCAGCTGCGGCACCACCAGCGGGATCAGCCCGTGCGGCAGGGTCGCGTCGACGAGGTCCTCGTAGGTGCACATGCCCTGCACATCGGCGGTGCGGCTGAGCACGTCGATCGAGATCACGCCGTCCAGGCCCGCGACGTCGAGGCCGGGCGCGGTCGTGGTCGCCCGCGGGCGGAACAGGTTGGACGTCTTCTTCGCCAACCGCACCGGCGATCCCGCCGGGATCTGCGTGTACGACGACCGCAGCCGCTCGACGGCGTTCTGGTGCGCTGGCCAACCCCGCAGACTCACGTCTGGGAACTTACTCCTGGTCTGTGACGTTCGCATTTCCGGTCCCTGTTCGTGGGCGGTGCGCCACCGAGGAGTCAGGTCGTGGTGGTCTCCGCGACGGTGCCGCGCGCGTCACCCCGGTGGACGACGACGCCCGCGCCGCCGACGTCGCGCAGCGCGGAGAGATCGGCGTCGGCGACGGACCCGGCCGTGGTCAGCACGACCGCCGCCTCGAGGCCCTTCGCACCGGAGGCGACCGCCATCGCGACGCAGACGCCGACGGCCGAAACCTGCAGCGACGGGAGGTCCACGGTGGCGGCGGCGTAGGTCCGGCCGTCGGCGTCGCGGACGGCCGCGCCCTCTGCGGCGCCGGTGCGCGCACGGGTGGCGCGGGCGAGGGTCACCAGCTTCAGGTCCTCGGCGGACAGCCCCGGAAGGTCACTCATCGTCGTCCTCGTTCTCGTCGTCGTCGGCCACCCGGCTGATCAGGACGGTGTCGATCTTGTTGCGCCGGCCGGAGGAGCCCTCGGCCTCGAACCGCAGGCCGTGCGCCTCGACGGTCGAGCCGGCGATCGGGACCCGGCCGAGGTGCTTGGCCATCAGGCCGCCGACGCTGTCGACGTCGTCGTCCTCCACCGAGAAGCCGACGAGCTCGTCGAGGTCGTCGACCGGGTAGCGGGACGACACCCGGATGACGCCTCCGTCGAGGTGCTCGACCTCGACCTCCTCGGCGTCGTACTCGTCGGTGATCTCGCCGACGATCTCCTCCAGCACGTCCTCGATCGTGACCAGGCCGGCGGTGCCGCCGTACTCGTCGACCACCACCGCGATGTGCTGGCGACGGGCCTGCAGCTCGGTGAGCAGGGCGTCGACCGGCTTGGAGTCGGGGACGTAGTGCACCGGGCGCATCACCTCGTCGACACGCTGGGTGAACTCGACGTCGGGGGCCTCGAAGTCACGGCGCACGAGGTCCTTGAGGTAGGCCATGCCGACGATGTCGTCGAGGTTCTCGCCGGTGACCGGGATCCGCGAGTAGCCGCTGCGCAGGAAGAGCGACAGCGTCTGGCGCAGGTTCTTGTGGCGCTCGATGTAGACCATGTCGGG
>JAOPXG010000174.1 GCA_025965275.1 Nocardioides sp. | reverse complement strand
CGCCACGCTCGAGCGCGGCCTGGGCGGCGGCCTGGATGGTCGGGCCGTCCATGACCGGGTCGCTGTAGGGCAGGCCGATCTCGATCACGTCGCAGCCGGCGTCGACCATCGCGAGCAACCCGTCGATCGCGCCCTGCACGTCGGGGTAGCCGGCCGGCAGGTAGCCGACCAGCGCGGCGCGGCCATCGGCGCGGGCCTTCTCGAAGGCGATCGACACGCTCACCGGACGTCTCCCACGGGCTCTTCGGTCACCTGGTCGGACAGCACCACGTCCTCGTGGCCCAGCCCGAAGTACTCGATGGCGGTCTCCATGTCCTTGTCGCCCCGGCCGCTGAGGTTGATCAGCATCGTGGCCTCGGGACCCTTCTCAGCGGCGAGCTGCTCGGCGACCTTGATCGCGCCGGCGATCGCGTGCGCCGACTCGACCGCCGGGATGATCCCCTCGGTGCGGCTGAGCAGCGCGAGCGCCTGCATGGCCTCGTCGTCGGTGACCGGGAGGTACGTCGCCCGGCCGACCGCGGCGAGGTGGGCGTGCTGCGGCCCGACGCCCGGGTAGTCGAGGCCGGCCGAGATCGAGTGGGACTCGATGGTCTGGCCGTCCTCGTCCTGGAGCACGTAGGTGCGGGCGCCGTGCAGCACGCCGCGGTCGCCGGCGTGGATGGTGGCGGCGTGCCGCCCGGTCTCGAAGCCGTCGCCGCCCGCTTCGAAGCCGTAGATCGCGACGTCCTCGTCGTCGAGGAAGGCGGTGAACAGCCCGATCGCGTTCGACCCGCCGCCGACGCAGGCGGCGATGGCGTCGGGGAGCGCGCCGTACTGCTCGAGGCACTGGGCGCGGGCCTCGTCTCCGATGCCGCGGGTGAAGTCGCGGACCATGCTCGGGAACGGGTGCGGACCGGCGGCGGTGCCGAAGAGGTACGCCGTGTGGTCGACGCTCGCGACCCAGTCGCGCAGCGCCTCGTTGATCGCGTCCTTGAGGGTCGCGCTGCCGGAGTCGACCGGCACGACCTTGGCGCCGAGGAGATGCATCCGGGCGACGTTGAGCGCCTGGCGCCTGGTGTCGACCGAGCCCATGTAGACGGTGCAGTCGAGGCCGAAGTAGGCGGCGGCGGTCGCGCTGGCGACGCCGTGCTGGCCGGCCCCGGTCTCGGCGATCACGCGGGTCTTGCCCATCCGGCGGGTGAGCAGCGCCTGGCCGAGCACGTTGCGGATCTTGTGGGCGCCGGTGTGGTTGAGGTCCTCGCGCTTGAGCAGGATCCGGGCGCCGACCTTCTGGCTCAGCCGCTCGGCGTGGTAGAGCGGGCTCGGGATCCCGGCGTAGTCACGCAGGATCGCCTCGAACTCCGCCACGAACTCCGGGTCGGCCATCGCCTCGTGCCAGGCGACCGTGAGCTCGTCGAGCGCGGCCACGAGGGCCTCCGGCATGAAGCGACCACCGAACCCCGACCCGGCACCGCCGAACCATCCGTTGGCGTCCTCGGTGTACACCGACGCCCCTCCCGTGACCTTGCCCTCGCTCAACGCCCTACTCCTGTCATGCGGGCGACCGCCTGCTGGGGGTCGCCGTCCTTCACGAGCGCCTCGCCGACGAGCACCGCGCGGGCGCCCTCGCTCACGAAGCGCTTGACGTCGTCGGGCCCGAAGATGCCGGACTCGGCGACCAGGACGCGGTCGTCCTGCCCCGTTGTCGAACGCAGCAGCGGCGCGAGCCGGCCGAACGTGTCGTCGTGGATCTCGAGGGTCTTGAGGTTGCGGGCGTTGACGCCGACCAGCTCGGCGCCCAGCTCGACCGCGCGCTCGGACTCGGCCTCGTCGTGGACCTCGACCAGCACCGTCAGCCCGAGCTCGCGGGCCTCGTCGTGGAGCCGCCGGAGCTCGTCGCCGGGCAGCGCCGCGACGATCAGCAGAGCCAGGTCGGCGCCGGCGGCGCGGGCCTCGACGAGCTGGTAGGTCGTGACGATGAAGTCCTTGCGCAGGAGTGGGACGTCGACCGCGGCGCGGACGGCGCGCAGGTCGTCGAGGCTGCCCCCGAAGCGGCGCTGCTCGGTGAGCACGCTGATCGCGGCGGCTCCGCCGGCGGCGTACGCCCGCGCGAGCACGGTCGGGTCGGGGATGTCGGCCAGGTCGCCCTTGCTGGGACTGCGCCGCTTCACCTCGGCGATCACGCTCGAGCCGGGGGCGCGCAGCTGCGGCATGGGGTCGAGCGGCGGGTCGACGTCGGCCAGGGCCGCCCGCAGGTCGGTGAGGCTGACCGCGGCCTCCCGCTCGGCGAGATCGACCCGCACGCCGGCGACGATGTCATCGAGCACGGACATGCGGCGAACTCCAACGTCAGCGAACGGGTGCGGGCATCTCAGTGTTTCACGGCCGCGGTTGCGGCCCGACGACGGTCCGCCCGGGTAGGGTCCGCTCCAAGCGGCCGACAGACGGAACGGCCACAACGAAGGGTTCGACCACGTGAGCTACTCAGAACCACCCCCGCCGCCGCAGTACGGCGCACCCGTCCCACCGGCCGGCGGGACCCCGCCCAAGACCGCCGGCAAGGCGATCGCCTCGATGGTGACCGGCCTGGTCGGCCTGCTCACGATCTGCTGCGGGTTCCTCGTCGTCAGCAGCATCGTGGCGCTCGTGCTGGGCATCTTGGCCCGCAAGGAGATCAAGAGCTCCAACGGTGCGCTCAAGGGCGACAAGATGGCGCTGACCGGCATCATCACCGGCGTCATCGGCATCATCATGGTCGTCATCTCGATCATCCTGGTCGCGACCGGTGCCATCGACACCAACTTCGAGTACAGCACCTGACCCGACGCACTCAGCTCACGAGGCCGGTCTCCTTCGGGAGGCCGGCCTTCGTGCTTCCCGGGTGGCGACTAGGGCGCGAGCCAGGAGCCGGCCGGGATGTTGCGCAGCACGGCGAAGACCACGCCGAGCGCGCAGAACACCACCGTCGCCACGGTGATCAGCCGGGTGTCGGGCTCGCGCTCACGACCGGTCCAGCGGTCGACCGCCCAGCGCCCGAGCAGGAACACCAGGAGCGGGAGCACCGCCACGAAGAGCAGGTTGCTGGACGCGGCCGCACCGACCTGGCCCCGGGTGAGGTCGTTGACCGCCCGCAGGCCGCCGCAGCCGGGGCACCAGAAGCCCATCGCCGCGCTCGGGCAGTAGCCCCAGGAGCCGCTGTCGTGCGGGTCGCGGAAGTGCAGGGCCACGGTGGCCAGAGCGAGGCCGCCGATCGTGTACGTCGGGGCCGCCATCCGTCGCCACCGGCTCCGCTCCGCGGCTGCGGCCGGCGGTTGCCCGGTCGGGCGCACGGTGGCGGTCATGGTCGAGCGGTCCGGCTCAGTGCTCGGACTCGTTGTGGTAGCCGAGCTTGGCCATCACGGCGAAGATGACCAGGGAACCCACGCCGATCCCGACACCGATGTAGAAGATCAGCCAGTTGACCTGGTTGACGTCGATCAGCATGCCCACGGCGGCGACCACGAAGCCGAGCATGGCGACGGTGACGGCCGTCCAGGCTGCGGGAGTGTTGCCGTGACTGTCAGACATGCGGGGCTCCTCGTGGCGGTTCATGGGGACAGGTCGTCCGGGTGGGCGACGATCGTGCGTGCGAAGTCTATTCAGTGACGTCACTCGGTGGGGTCGCGACCCTCGTCGAGCGCCTTCCACAGGTCGAGGCTGGTCTGCTCCTCCGGCTCCTGGGCCGGGGGCGCGGTCGACGCGGCGGTGCCGGGCGCGTCGTACCGCGTGCCCATCTCGGGCCAGTCCGGCACCCACGCGACCGCGAGCACGGTCGCGCCGACCGAGAGCAGGGCCCCGATCCCGGCTGCGAAGTACCAGAGCGTGTGGCCGATGCCCGCGTCGGTGACGCCGACCTGGGCGAGGTCGGCGCGGAGCTGGTCGGGAACCGCGGACCAGGCCATCACCACCGCGACCAGGGCGCCGACGCTCGCCAGGACCCCGAGTGCGGCGACGGCCCGGCGGACCCGGCCGCGGGTGACGAGCACGACCCCCCAGCAGGCGAGCACGACCAGGCCGAGCGCGGTCACGAGCGGCAGGTGGGCGTCGTACGTCACGAAGCCACCGGCCGCCGCCTGCGCCGCGCGGCCCGAGGCGTCGGCGGCGGGCTTGTCCCCCGCGACCGCGACCAGGCCGCCGGCCACGAGACCGAGCAGCACCACCGGGCCGAACGTCCGGCGGCGGCTCTCAGGCACCGTCGTGGACCAGGTCGGCGTCGAAGCAGGTGCGGTCGCCGGTGTGGCACGCCGCCCCGACCTGGTCGACCTTCACCAGCAGGGTGTCGCCGTCACAGTCGAGCCGGACCTCCTTGACCCACTGCACGTGGCCCGAGGTGTCGCCCTTGATCCAGTACTCCTGACGGGAGCGGCTCCAGTACGTCGCCCGGCCGGTCGCCATCGTGCGGGCCAGCGCCTCGTCGTCCATCCAGCCGAGCATCAGCACCTCGCCGGTGTCGTGCTGCTGCACCACGGCCGGCACCAGCCCTTCGGCGGTGCGCTTGAGCCGGTCGGCGATCGTGGGGTCGAGGTCGGTCACGGCTCCAGTATCCCGCGGGGGTGGTGTTGCTCGGTGGTTGAGGTGCGAGCGAAGCGATCCTCGAAACCACCCGCCATGGTCAGCGGCCGGATTTCGAGACGGGTCGCGAGCTCGCCCCGCCCCCGGGCCCTTGCTGGTTGACCCAGGACGCGTGCAGGCCGGCGTAGACCGAGCCCTCCTGCGCGACCAGGGCGGCGTGCGGGCCGCGCTGGACGATCCGGCCCTTGTCGACGACGACGACCTCGTCGGCGTTCTCGGCGGTGGAGAGGCGGTGCGCGATGGTGATCGACGTACGGCCGCTCATCAGCCGCTCGAGGGCGCGGCCGATGCGCATCTCGAGGGCCGGGTCGACGGCACTCGTGGCCTCGTCGAGGACGAGCAGGTCGGGGTCGGCGAGCTGGGCTCGCAGCAGCGCGACGAGCTGGCGCTCCCCCGCCGACATCGACTCGCCGCGCTGGCCCACGGCGGTGTGGATGCCGCGCGGCAGCCCGGCCAGCCAGTCGTCGAGACCGAGCTCGCGGGCGGCGGCCAGGATGTCGTCCTCGGTGGCGTCGAGCTTGCCGTAGCGGACGTTGGCCTCGATGGAGTCGTCGAAGAGGAACCCCTCCTGCGGCACGAGTACGACGCCGCGCCGCAGCGACTCCTGGGCGATCTCGCGGACGTCGACGCCGTCGAGGAGGACGGCGCCCTCGGAGGGATCCATCAGCCGGGTCACCAGCTTGGCGACGGTCGACTTGCCGGACCCGGTCTCGCCGACGACGGCCAGGCGGGTGCCCGAGGAGATGTCGAGGTCGATGTCGCGCAGCACCGGTGGCCCGCCAGGGTAG
>JAOPXG010000141.1 GCA_025965275.1 Nocardioides sp. | reverse complement strand
GATGACCACCGGGGGAGCGAGCCGGGCGGTGAGCGTGGTGGCGACCTTCTCGACGGGCAGCGGGCGCGCGTGGGCAGGGGTCGCCCCGGACGCGATCAAGCCCCCCGTGAGCAACCCCGCCAGCAGGGCCTTGACGGCCGCGGGTGGGCGCACCCCCGCAGTCTAGGCTCGGGGCATGACCGACGTCGCGACTTCGCACAATCCCGAGGCCAGCCGTTACGAGGCCCACCTCGACGGCCAGCTGGCCGGGTTCACCGAGTACGAGCTCACCGACCAGCTGGTGATCTTCACGCACACCCAGGTCGAGGACGCCTACGAGGGCCACGGGGTCGGCAGCGCCCTGGCCCGGTTCGCGCTGGACGACGTCCGCGCCTCCGGCACCCGGAAGGTGCTCCCGTTGTGCCCCTTCATCAAGGGCTGGATCGAGAAGCACCCGGACTACGCGGACCTGGTGGCAGACCCGGTGTCCGGCACGGAGCAGTCCTGATCTCCTCCACAGATAAGTGCACAGGCAGGCCCCTGCCTGTGCAACCGCCGACTGGCGAGTGCACAACTCCTCAACAGATTTCCCGTACGGGCTGGGGGTTTCCGGGTTCGGGTTGTCGCTGTCGGAGGGCGGTCCTAGGCTCGCCCAAGTCGGCCACAAGTCGTTGTGTCGACATGTCGGTGAGGAGCGTCGAATGAGCGCAGGTGGCAGCTTCCGAGGATCGTTCCCCCAGTCCGGAGATTCCGGGAGCACCGCCGGCGAGATCCCCCCGATGGTCCGCACGTCCCTTTCGCCCCACCCTTCCCCCAGTCTCGGAGATGAGCTGCCCGTGGCCGACCCCCTTCCGTTCGAGCGTCCGACCCCCGAGGAGCCGGTCACCCCGGTCCCGGCCGAGGTGCCGCTCGGTCCGACCGGACGCCCGATGCCGGCCATCCCGGAGCCGCGGCCCCTCACGGAGCACGGCCACGCCCGCGTGGTGTCGATGTGCAACCAGAAGGGCGGCGTCGGCAAGACGACGACCACGATCAACCTGGGTGCGTCGCTGGCCGAGTACGGCCGCAAGGTGCTGCTCGTCGACTTCGACCCGCAGGGCTCGTTGTCGGTCGGTCTCGGGCTCAACCCGCACGAGATGGACCTGACGATCTACAACCTCCTCATGCAGCGCGACATCGACGTCGACGACGTCATCGTGCCGACCGGTGTCGAGGGCATGGACCTGCTGCCCTCCAACATCGACCTGTCGGCCGCCGAGGTGCAGCTGGTGCACGAGGTCGCCCGCGAGCAGACCCTCCAGCGGGTGCTCGCGCCGGCGCTGGAGAAGTACGACATCGTCCTCATCGACTGCCAGCCCTCACTCGGCCTGCTCACCGTCAACGCGCTCACCGCGTCCGACGGGGTCATCGTGCCGCTGGAGTGCGAGTACTTCGCCCTGCGCGGGGTCGCGCTGCTGAAGACGACCATCGACAAGGTGCGCGAGCGGCTCAACCCGAAGCTCGAGATCGACGGCGTGCTCGGCACCATGTACGACGGCCGCACCCTCCACAGCCGCGAGGTCATGGACCGGCTCGTGCAGGCGTGGGGCGACAAGGTGTTCCACACGGTGATCCGCCGGACCGTGAAGTTCTCGGACTCGACCGTCGCGGGCGAGCCGATCACGTCGTACGCCTCCAACTCCACGGGTGCCGAGGCCTACCGTCAGCTGGCCAGAGAGGTGCTGGATCGTTGTCACGACGAGTGAGCCTCCCGGCCGCCGACGACCTCTTCCGCCCGACCGCGCAGCCGGACCAGTCCGTCCCGGCCGAGGCACCACCCGGGGCGCCCGCCGACGAGGCCAGCGAGCAGTCGGCGGCTGAGGCGGAGAGCGGTCCGAAGAAGCCGAGCGGCCGGGTCCGGCACGACGAGAAGATGACGGTCTACATCACCTCGGACGAGCTGCTCGACATCGAGCACGCCCGGCTGATGCTGCGCCGCTCCCAGGGCCTCGCGGTCGACCGCGGGCGCCTGGTGCGGGAGGCCGTCGCGCTGGTGCTGGCCGAGTACGAGGCCCGCGGCGACGACAGCGCGCTGGTCCGACGGTTGACCGAGGAATGACGGCCTCCGTCCACAACGCTGCTGCCGCGGTCGATCCTGCGGCAGGGGAGACGCCGGCCTTCGCGGTCCGTCTCGACAACTTCGAAGGGCCCTTCGACCTCCTGCTGAGCCTGATCGCGAAGCACAAGCTGGACATCACCGAGGTGTCCCTCTCGCAGGTCACCGACGAGTTCATCGCGCACGTGAAGGCCGCCGGCCCGACGTGGGAGCTCGAGGAGACGACGTCGTTCCTGCTCGTGGCCGCGACCCTGCTCGACCTGAAGGCCGCGCGGCTGCTGCCCCAGGGCGACATCGAGGACGAGGAGGACCTCGCCCTCCTGGAGGCGCGCGACCTGCTCTTCGCCCGGCTGATGCAGTACCGCGCCTTCAAGCAGGTTGCGACGGTCCTCGAGCAGCGCCTGGCTGTCGAGTCGAAGCGACACCCGCGTGTCGTCGGGCTGGAGGAGCGCTTCGCCGGCCTGCTGCCCGAGGTGCTGATCGGGATCGGCCTCGACCAGTTCGCCCAGATCGCCGCGAAGGCGCTCGAGCCCAAGCCG
>JAOPXG010000105.1 GCA_025965275.1 Nocardioides sp. | reverse complement strand
GCCGACCCGAGCCAGCTCACCGACGAGGACCTCGGCCTGGCCAACGTGATCCTCACGAACGGCGCGCGCCTGTACGTCGACCACGCCCACCCGGAGTACTCCACCCCCGAGGTCACCACGCCGCTCGACATCGTGAAGTGGGACAAGGCGGGGGAGCAGGTGATGCTCGACGCGCAGCGCCGAGCCGGCCTGCTGCCCGGCGGCGCGCCGATCACGCTGTACAAGAACAACACCGACAACAAGGGCGCGTCGTACGGCGCGCACGAGAACTACCTGATGCGTCGGTCCACGCCGTTCGGCGACATCGTCAAGCACCTCACGCCGTTCTTCGTGAGCCGCCAGGTGATCTGCGGGGCCGGCCGGGTCGGACTGGGCCAGGACGGCCGCGAGCACGGCTTCCAGATCAGCCAGCGCGCGGACTTCTTCGAGGTGGAGGTCGGCCTCGAGACGACGCTCAAGCGGCCGATCATCAACACCCGCGACGAGCCGCACGCCGACCCGGAGAAGTACCGGCGCCTGCACGTCATCATCGGCGACGCCAACCTGGCCGAGATCTCGACGTACCTCAAGGTCGGCACCGCGGCCCTGGTGCTCGCGATGATCGAGGATCGCTTCATCACCGTCGACCTGACCATCGACGGACCGGTCTCCGGACTGCGTGCGATCTCCCACGACCCGACGCTGCGCCAGACCGTCACACTCACCGACGGTCGGAAGCTGACCGGGATCCAGCTGCAGCTGGAGTACCTCGACCTGGCCAAGAAGTTCGTCGAGGACCGGTACGGCGCCGACGCGGACGCCCAGACCATCGACGTGCTCGCGCGGTGGGAGTCGGTGCTCGACCGCCTCGAGCGCGACCCGATGCTCTGTGCCCAGGAGCTCGACTGGGTCGCCAAGCTCCAGCTGCTCGAGCAGTACCGCCAGCGCGACGGTCTCGAGTGGGACGACGCCAAGCTCCAGCTGATCGACCTGCAGTACTCCGACATCCGCCCGGAGAAGGGCCTCTACCACCGCCTGGTCGCCGGGGGCCGGATCGAGCGGCTGCTCGACGACGCGTCGATCGAGGCGGCGATGCACGACCCGCCGGAGGACACCCGCGCCTACTTCCGGGGCCGCTGCCTCGAGAAGTACGCCGAGCACGTGGCCGCCGCGTCGTGGGACTCGGTCATCTTCGACCTCCCCGGGCGCGAATCGCTCCAGCGCGTCCCGACCATCGATCCGCTCCGGGGGAGCAAGGCGCACGTCGGTGAGCTGCTCGACCGCAGTGAGACAGCAGAGGCTTTGTTCACCGCTCTCACCCGGTGACAAGGATTTCGACGCGCGCATCACGACCTCGTGCCTCGGTCGGGGCGCTTGCTCAATCTTCCCTCGCCCACGTGTCGGCTCGTCCCTCGCCGTCACTGCTCGCTCGATAGGGTGGGGGAATGGCACAGGAGCAGAAACAACCGCGGAAGTCCTCGGAGACCGAGGAGTCGGTCGAGACCGCCCCGGAGACGGATGTCGCCGAGCGCAAGGAGGCCCTCGACAGCGATGTCGACGATCTCCTCGGTGAGATCGACGACGTGCTCGAGACCAACGCCGAGGACTTCGTGAAGTCGTTCATCCAGAAGGGCGGCCAGTGACCGACCCCCGTCTCCCGGCTGCGTTCCTGCAGCCGGGCATCTCGTCGTTCAGCGACTTCCTCGCCGTCCAGGCGCCGGACCTGCTTCCCTCGCGCCGCGCCGTGCCCCAGGGCCACGCCGGCGACCTCGCACCGCACGGCACCACGATCGTGGCCGCGACCTTCCCCGGCGGTGTCGTCATGGCCGGCGACCGCCGGGCCACGATGGGCAACATCATCGCCCAGCGCGACATCCAGAAGGTCTTCCCGGCCGACGAGTTCTCCGCCGTCGGCATCGCCGGGTCGGCCGGCCTCGCCGTCGAGATGGTGCGGCTCTTCCAGACCGAGCTCGAGCACTACGAGAAGATCGAGGGCAGCACCCTCTCGATGGACGGCAAGGCGAACCGGCTGGCCGCGCTGATCCGCTCCAACCTCGGCATGGCCATGCAGGGCCTCGCCGTCGTACCCCTCTTCGCCGGCTTCGACATCGACGCCGCGCAGGGCCGGATCTTCAGCTACGACGTCACCGGCGGCCGCTACGAGGAGACCGCCTTCCACTCGGTCGGCTCCGGATCGCTGTTCGCCCGCGGGGCGCTGAAGAAGCTCTACCGCGAGGACCTGACCGACGTCCAGACGGTCGAAGCGCTGATCGAGGCGCTGTACGACGCCGCCGACGACGACTCCGCGACCGGGGGACCCGACATCACCCGCCGAATCTTCCCCGTCGTCCAGGTGATGACCGCCGCGGGCGGCCACCGGATGCCCGACGACGAGGTCGCGGCGATCGCCGACCGGGTCATCGCCGGCCGGATGACTCGCCCGGACGGGCCGGCCGCACCGCTGAACGGAGGTGGCGCGCGATGAGCATGCCGTTCTACGTCTCGCCCGAGCAACTGATGAAGGACCGGGCGGACTTCGCGCGCAAGGGCATCGCCCGGGGCCGCTCCGTCGTGGCCGTGCAGTACGCCGACGGCATCCTGTTCGTCTCCGAGAACCCCTCCCAGGCGCTGCACAAGGTCTCCGAGATCTACGACCGGATCGCGTTCGCCGCGGTGGGCCGCTACAACGAGTTCGAGAACCTCCGAATCGCCGGCGTCCGGCTCGCCGACATGCGCGGCTACGCCTACGACCGGCGCGACGTCACCGGCCGGGCGCTAGCCAACGCGTACGCCCAGACCCTGGGCACGATCTTCTCCAGCGGCGGCGAGAAGCCCTACGAGGTCGAGCTCTTCGTCGCCGAGATCGGCGACGACGCCGCGGCCGACCAGCTCTACCGGCTGACGTACGACGGCCAGGTCGCCGACCAGCACGGCTACGCCGTCATGGGTGGCGCGGCGGACGTCGTGGGCGGATACCTCGAGGAGCGGTACGTCGAGGGCTCCTCGCTCGCCGACGCCGTCGCGCTCGCGGTGGCCGCGCTCGGGCACACCTCGAACGAGAAGGGCGACGCCGAGGACCGGGTCATCCCGGTCGAGGACCTGGAGGTCGCGGTCCTCGACCGCACCCGCACCCGGCCGCGGAAGTTCAGCCGGATCCGCCCCGCCCGGCTCGAGGAACTGCTCGGCGAGCGCGGTCCCGCCGTCCACGCACCCGAGCCGGAAGCCTCCTCCTCGACGCCGTCCCTGTCCGGTGATGACGCAGCCGGCGGTGACCCCCCGGTCGCACCGCCCGTGAGCTGACACCTGTCTCCGGCCGCCGTCTGCTGCGGTTTGGTCCCAAACCGCATGATTGCGGCCAGATCTCCTGCGGTTTAGGACCAAACCGCGGGGCGCTGACGCCTGCGGGCGGTTATCCACAGACGCAACGTGCCGCCGTTTCGGTCGGTGGCGCGAGGCGCAGGGTCAGAGTCATGGACGACAAGGACGCACCGATCCGCGGCGAGGTCAGGCTGGCGTGACACCGACGGGTCAGCCACGGGCTGTTCCTGGTGCTCCGCGACGACCTCAGTGAGGAGGAGGAGTTTCATCGCGAGCTGCGCGCCTATCTCCTCGTGCTGCCCCATTCCGCCGTCTTCACGCATCTCACCGGCGCCCGGCTCATGGGCTGGCGGCTCCCACAGCTCCCGGAGCAGGTCCCGGTCT
>JAOPXG010000032.1 GCA_025965275.1 Nocardioides sp. | reverse complement strand
GCGCAGCCGGGCCGTCAGCGCCTCGACCTCGGCCTGCACGGCCCGGATCTCGTCGTCGTCGACCTCGGTGCGGATCGTGGCGTCGACGAGCTCACGCACCGCCTGGGTGAAGGGCACGTAGACCGCCTTCTGGCGCTCCAGCTCCTCCGGGGTGATGTCGTCCTGCACGTATCCGGCCACGCCCGGATCCTAGAACGCGTTCCATTTGGTCCAATGTCCCGGTGACCGTGCTCTGCGCCCCCGACGTCCGCCTGCACGCGTCGTGGTCCGCGGCGGTGGGGGAGTTCACCGATGCCGGCGAGGAGCACATGCACGGCTCCGGACTGTGGGACTTCGACCATCTCGACGTGACCGAGGCCGGCTGCCGGACCATCGTCGAGCACCTGCTCGCCCAGGCCGACCCGGCCACGCCCCAACCGGATGGCCGGGTGCACTGCACCTACTACTGGATCACCGAGGACGACGAGTTCGTCGGCTACCTCGCCCTGCGCCACGCGCTGACGCCCTGGCTGCTCGAGGAGGGCGGCCACATCGGGTACGCCGTACGCCCGTCCCGGCGCGGTGAGGGGCACGCCTCCCGGGCGCTCGCCCTCGCCGTGCGCGCGGCGGCCGACCACGGGCTGGACCGGCTCCTGCTGACCTGCGACGAGGACAACGTCGCGTCGAGGCGGACCATCGAGGGCGCCGGGGGAGAGTACGAGGACTCGCGCAACGGCAAGCGCCGCTACTGGATCAGGACGCGGTAACGGGCGCGGCCGGCTCGGCCGCGCCCGTCGATGCCCGTTCGTCCGTCGACGCGTCGTCCTCCGGTGACGGCGCGGTCTCGGCAGGATCCGGCTGCCGGGACGACGTGGCGTGCGGGGAGAAGACAGCCCGCGCCAGGTCCTCGACCACCGCCCGACCGAGGTCGGGCGGGCCAGGCTCGTGCTCAGGTGTCCCGCTCCCCATGCCCTGAGAACGGTCTCGCGCGGCGAGCGTTATGAGGGCGGACGGAGTGGTCTGGTCCAGTGGGCGCCCGGAAATAGAGTGAACCGCCGGCGTCTCGGGTCACCGACGGTTCAACAGCCGTGAGGTTAGGGGCTGCCACCCCCGCCGCGCATCCGAATCCAGGCAAAATCTGGTCCGAGCGCCGACTGGAGTAGACCGGCCGTCCGGTGGTCCCGGGCAGGACCACGTCGATAGGCCGGTCGGTCTTCGGTCGGTACCGGACGTCACCGATCAGGCGAAGCAACACCACATCGGTAGGCCCCGTGGGACTCGAACCCACAACCAAAGGATTAAAAGTCCTCTGCTCTGCCAATTGAGCTAGGGGCCCGGGGGGTCAGGAGATTAGTTGGGAGAACCATCTGTATAACCATGGTGTAGTTCCCGCGTGCCACCCGTTCGCATAGCGTATCGGGGCGGTCTGGCTAGACGTGACCGTGCCCGCCGGTCGGGAGTCGGCCATGTCCTTCGTGCGGAGTCCGGCGGGAGTGTCTTCCAGTCCAGTGGGGACTCCCAGGTCCGGTCAGGACACTCCACGATCCGATTCGGACACTCCGAAGTACCGGAGATTCCAGTCGAGACACTGCGACTCGAGCCGGTCCGAGCTGGACACTCGGCCCCCCGGGCCTGGCCCGCTGGCGCACCGACCGCCCCGCATAGAACAGGTGTTCGGCTTACGCTTGGCGGATGGTGCTCGCGGGAGACGGGACGGGGCTAAGGCGCCGTGTCTCGCCACGCATGTGTGGGTCCGGTTCGGCTCGATGGCCTCTTTGGGCGTGCTGTTGAACTGGCGTTGCGACCGGGACGGCCAGTAGTACGCGCACGTCATGTACGCGACGGGTGGGGGAACGTCGATGTCACGGTGACTACGCAGTGGGTGCCGGCAGACCACGTCCGCCCGGCCAGCGACTAGCGGGCCTGCCGGTGCTCTATCGGCGCGCGTGTTCGCCTCGACCAGCGCCACAGCGCGAGGTCGTAGCCGCCCTTCACGACCCCCGAGACCAGCAGCGGTAGCCCGATCGCGACCGTCTGCAGGACGCCGCCGACGAGCGGTCCGAGTGGGCGCACGGTGTATCGGGCGGCGTTGGTGACGGCTACTGCCGCGGTGCGCTCGTGGGGTTGCACGACGCTCATCACCAGCGCCTGGCGGGTGGGGACGTCCATTTGGGACAGGCAAGTCCGGGCGAGCAGCAGGATGACCGCGACGGCGAAGGTGGGGGCGAACGCTACGGAGGCCAGCAGCACGTTGCTGGGCAGGTGGGTGAACACCATGGTGGGCACGAGACCGATCCGGTCGGCCAGCCTGGGCGCGACCCACACGGAGGCGGCCTGGAGCAGCGAGCTGGAGAAGAACAGGACGCCGAGTGCTTGTGGGCTCGCGTCGTAGCGGACGGTGAGGTAGTAGGCGAGGAAGCTGGTGGTGACCAGTCCGCCGCCGGCGGCGTCCCACGCGAAGAGGCCGGCCAGCCGGCGGACCTGGGCTCGCGACGAGCCCAGTCGTCCGCGTTGCCCGGTCTGCCCGGTCTGCTCGCGTGGCTCGGGCCGCGGCGCTGGGGCGGCTTCTACGAGTGGGCTCAGCCGTGCGGCGAGGAGGGCGGCCGCGAGGCCGAGTGGGACGAGGGCGGCGAAGGGCCAGCTGCTGGCGGCGGGCGCGCCCAGCCGTGTCGGTAGGCCGGCCGCGAGGGCGCCGAATGCTCCGGTGAGCGAGGCGACCGCGTTGTAGAGGCCGTACACGCGCGCGCCGGACCGGCCCGCGGCCTCCTTGGCCTCGCTGGCGAGCATCACCTGCTCGAGCGTGGTCGCGGGCCCGTTGTCGACCACGTCGGTGGACAGCAGGCCGAGCAGAGCGAGGACGAGGATGAGCCAGACCGGGGCGCCGACCGCCATCAGGATGCCGGTGAGGGCCATGCCGAGGTAGATGACCAGGTAGCAGTGCCGCCGCCCGACCTGGTCGGCGAACCGTCCGAAGACCAGAGAGCCGAGGGCGGTGCCCGCCACGATGCAGCCCAGCAGGACGCCGACGAGCAGCGCGGAGTAGTCGCGGGCGGCGAACAGGGCGCCGAGCAGCACGGAAGTGAAGCCGTACCCGGCGGCGCGCAGCGCCTGCGCCGCGATGATGAGCCGCGAGTCCGCATTCAGCCGTGGCATCGGCCCAACCTCCGGTCAGCGGCACCGGTGACGGGTGTGACAAGCCATCGGCACCCGGGTGTGTGGGGAGGTCCAGTGCACCGCCGCGCGAGGGCGTTGTCCACGGTCGCTGACCGTGACAGCCTCAGGTCGGGATGCTCAGCTGGTCGACCATCGTGTTTGGCGCGGCGTTGTCCGCCGTCGTGGCGGCGGCCGTTGTCGGGGTGTTCGTGCGGCCACGGCAGGTCTCGGACATCGTCGCCGCGGCGCTGGGGGCGCTGCTGGGTCCGCCGGCCTGGAACGCGGTCCTGCGCGACGTCGGCGGGTCGGACTTCTTCCACGACGCCCCGGTCGCGGTCATGACGGCGGGGCCACGGAGGGTATGACGTCCGGGGGATCGCACCCGCGTGGCGGGGAGGGGATCCGGGTACCGGGATCCGTCGCCGACCCGAGGAGGAGACATGAGCGAGAAGCCCCGCGGCGAGGAACCAGAGGGAGAAGTCTCCGAGGTGGCGAACCTGCGCGGCCAACCCACGCCGATCCAGCCCGAGGACGCCGTCGCCGGGTACCCGGAGCCGGGGAAGCCCGACGTGGGGGAGGTCGGCCCGGACGCAATTCCCGTGGACAACATCCTCAGCGCCGAGGGAGGCAGGCTCGTCGAGCGTCCCCGGAAGCGCAAGTCGGCGTGGCGTCCCGAACGGCTGCCTCCGTGGCTGGCGAGGCAGCGCCGCCGGGCGGCACGGGCGGTGGGGCTACTGCGCCGATCGCACCCGGACGCCGGAGATCGGGACGGTCACGGCACCTGAGAGGTCGGTGAAGAAGTCGTTGCCCTTGTCGTCGACGACGATGAAGGGGGGAAGTCCTCGACCTCGATCTTCCACACCGCCTCCATGCCGAGCTCGGGGTACTCCAGCACCTCCTGGCCCCTGATGCAGTCCTGCGCCAGCCGCGCAGCAGGCCCGCCGATGGAGCCGAGGTAGAAGCCACCGTGGCTCCCGCAGGGGTCGAACGGGTGAGTCAACGCCGGGGTTCCCGGGTACGGGAGGGCATGTCCCTCGCGCATGTGCACATACCGGCACGCCCCGGCAGAGGTACTTCGAGAAGACGCTCCTGCACACCATCCTGCGGGCCGACCGGGCCCCACTGATCAGGCTGGCCGGATACCAGACATGCGGGTGTGCGTACTGCGGCCAGCTGGCGGCCGGTCCGTGGCGCAAGGACCAGGAGCAGCTGCATTACCTGCACAACATCGCAGAGCTCACCGCCACACTCGGCCGGAGCCTCCGGGGCCACTCTCAGTGACGTCAGCCCAGATGGCGCCACCGTGAGCGTCGAGGGTCACGCGGTCACCGTTGCACCCGAGACGCGGCCCGCGATCGCGCGGCTGCGGACCAGCCGCCGCCTGGCCGGCTGCCTCGACCACGAACCCGTGTACGGGCTCTTCGACCACGTACCCGGCATTCCGAGGCGACGCTGACTGGCGAGCACCGGCACATCAGGAGTCGAGAAGGTATCCCAGGATGGCGGCAGGGACCGCCCAGGCAGCGTTCGATGTGGTGTCCAAGACCGAACGAGTCACCAAAATGCCGTCCCACTCTGACGCGTTCACGGTCGCGGCCTCGCCTGTCCACTTGTCCCTGTCGGTGTACTTGCCCTCGAGGGCAACGCCGTCGAGACGGTCCGATACGAAGTCAATCTCCTTCCGCGCTGGGGTCCGGGCATGGAACAGGAACGTTTCGTCGGCCCACGGTGTACCGGCCTTGTAGGCGTGTCGGTGAATGGCCATCCCAACCAGCATTTCGGTCAACACGGTCGGGTCGATGTCTACGCGTTGCGCATTGCGCAGATGCGCCAACCTTGCGATAAGGGGGTCGACCGCATAGACCTTCTCCTGACTCTTCTCCCGAGGAGTCCACGTCTTCGGAGCCTTCTGCGGACAGCGCCAGATCAGGTACGCGTCACGCAAGTACTCCAAGTGACGCCGAACCCGCTCGCCGTTGATGCCCACATCCTCCGCAACACTGTTCACGTTCAACGGAGAGGCCATCGACTCCATCAGCCGCTCGACTAGCGAAGCCGTCGTGCCTGCCGAAAGCTGGCTGCTTGCGAACGCGTCGCGGAAGATGACGTTGAAGATGTCGTCGAGAAACGACGCCGGGATGGGTTGACCCGCGCTAGCAGCCGCGACCGCCACCGGGAAACCTCCGTAATGGAGGTACTGGTCCCACGTCCGAACCAACACGTCCAGCCACGGAATCAGCGCATCGAACGCATCCTCAGCCTGCGGGCTGCGGAGCTCGGTCAGACCAAGGCTCACATCGTCCGGCAGATCAGGCTCCATGAGCCGCGCGAAGCCGCGGAACCCGATGGGCAGAAGCGTGCGGTCAGCCTGCCCCTCGCCCCTTCCTCGGCGCCCGGCCAGGACGCCAGCGGCCTCGGTGAGCTGGTTCGCTGAGGACCCGGTCAGAACGACGGTGTCCTCGGCGAAGCCCGAGTCGTTGTCCCGGAGCCACTTCACCTGGCCAGCCCAGTCGCCGTCAACCGCTGTGATCTCGTCCAGGAACCACCACCGGCGCTCACCAGCTCGACGACGTGGCAGCCCCGGAAGAGAAGTGAGCGTCCGCAGGTCCTTGGTCGCCCAACCGTCCGCCGCGACACGGACGATGGAGGTGGGAGCGACTCCGTCCTCGAGCAGCCCCTCGATGGTTTGCTTGACGCTGACCGTCTTTCCGACGCGCCTCGGGCCGCGAAGAAGGTAGAGCCTGCCGGACTCCAAGTCGTCCAGGCACCCAGAGACATAGCCGAGGTCGGTCGCATTCGCCGGCTTGAGGTCAGGGTCGGTCGAGACCCACTCCTTGACCCACCTTCCACCCCGCCACCACGGGTTGGTCTGAGCGACCTCGGTCGCAAGCTGACCTACTGCCGTCGCCACAGAACCTCCAAAACGTATACATTTTGCTCCTATGAACCTCCTAAAAAGTAGACGTTTTAGGAGGTCAGTAAGCCCAAAATGTAGGCCTTTCAGGGGCTGGGGACAACCCTAGGCACCGGACATGGGCCCGTCAGGCCTGCCGACACGAGTACGGGCGGAGCCGTACCGGCGTGACGCCTGCCGCTGCGATGGCCACACCGATCAAGTGGCTGGCCACTGAGACTCGCGATCTCGTCTTCGCTTGGTGCGGCCGTTCGCACGCGCGATGCCGGCACCCGGACGGCGCACTGGAACTCCGCCTGAGCGGGCCCGATCCGAGGCACGCGCCCCACTGCCTGGCCTCACATGAAGTGTCCCGTTCGGACCACCTTCTGGAACCAGGGTGTCCGAATCGAAGAGTGTCCGGTCTGGACAGCGAAGTGTCCGGCATGGACCGCACCGCGCAGCGTCAGGGAGTGTCCCGGTCAGAAATCCACGCTCGGCGGCTCGGACACTCCCGTCGGACACCGCACTTCGGCCAGTCGTAGAGCGCCCTTTGCCGCGGATGGTGCGCGGGCCTATCGCAGCCGACTGAAGACGTCGTTCCGTGCCGCCGGCAGGAGTGAGTCCCCGAGCATTGAGCGGTGATCTAGCAGGCTGGAGAGCTGAATGACGCTCGCAGCGCGCTGCCTAAGAGACTCCAGTGCAGGGGCGTCGGCGAGGCGTAGGTCCGGAATCTGCATGCGTAGAAGGGACCGCACCCCCAGTCTGGGCAGTTGGAGACTGTTGGTCTGCTCGATCGCACTGTCTAGAACCTGGCTGCTCCGCAGCGCCAATGACAACAGTTCCGGCTCGACTCCTTGGAGCGGAGGACATACTGCTCGACTGAACACAGACCAGGACGGTCTGCGGCCCATACCTTGTGCTGGTAGGGCCGCAAGTAGCCGTAGAGGACGTCTCCGGGGCTGAAGCGAAGTTTGCGACCAGTCCGGTTGGTCGTCGGCCCGCTACCGATGCGCTGTCCGGTATGCCCCTGCAGGAACTCGAGGCCAACGAACTCCGTGGCGGCACCGACATCGTCCTTTGGCTGTACGACGTCACTGACCACGGCGCAGAGGTCGGACACGGGAACCGTTGGCCAGTTGAAGGAGTCGAGTTGCTGGCCCAACACGCGCGGCATCAGCGTCAGCGCTTGGCGGCCAGAAGCGTTCCCCGTTGTGAGCGAGGTCAGGTGGTTGTCGAGACGATCGAGGCTCACGGCAATCTGTCGCTGCTCTGGAGGATCCGGGAGTGGAACCACCAGATTTTCAAATGCAGCGATGCCGAGGGTTCGGTTCCGCCCGGCAGAACCAGGCGACGCTCGCCGAAGCTGGGCAAGCCCAGCGTCGGACCCGAAGTAGTGCCGGAGGTAGTCGACGTCGACCTCGCCGGGACGCTTTGGGGTCCAAGTCATGAAGCGGTGGGAGCCGATAAGCCCGCGCTCTCCCTCAGACGCCACGGCGACAGCGCCTTCCCAGGCGAATACGTTGCTAATCAGGAAGTCGCCGGGCTCGATCCGAAAGACCTTCTTGGTCCCGAGTTCCGAGGCAGTCGTCGGCTTCTTGTGGAAGACGCCCTTGCCGAATGAGCGGAGTCCAATCTCCC
Organism: Nocardioides sp.; assembly: GCA_025965275.1. Lineage (GTDB taxonomy): Bacteria > Actinomycetota > Actinomycetes > Propionibacteriales > Nocardioidaceae > Nocardioides. The sequence goes on along the minus strand of JAOPXG010000032.1, from coordinate 10,121 downwards.
GGTAGCTCTCGCCCTGCTCAGGGAGGACTCGGCGCCGCTGTAGGTCGAGCACGTCTCCGACTCGAACCTCGTCCGTCATCCCAACTCCGTGGGTAGGTCGATCTCAATCTGCCGAAGCACCTCAAGGATTCGTTCTTCCGTGGCGATCATCTCGTTGATCAGTTCGTGGGGTGACCGGTGGGTGAGATCGTCGAGGTGGCGGGGATTACGGAGATCGAGGTTGTACCCGTCCTTTTGGAGATCATCTGCCGACCCTCGCCACGCGTTCGCGCTCTCAACCCGGTGATCGCGGTCGGGCCCGCCCCACCACTGCGTCACCCCATCGAACTCCTGGGACTGAAGTGGCTGAGCTTTCGTGTAGTTCTTGCGCCCGTCAGGAAGTGGAAGTTCGTAGAACCAGACCTCGCGCGTCGGTCCGCTGCTGTCAAAGAACAAGAGGTTCGACGGAATCGGTGTGTAAGGCGCGAGCGGGACCCGCGACGGTCGGGTTCACATCGGCGACCAGCTGCTCCCGATCCCAGTCCCACGGCGGCTGCCGATCGCGCGCTGGGCGATCGCTCCTGGCCCGGCAACGTCGATGAGCTGGTCGAGGTCGTTCGGCACGCCGTCCATCGCGCCGACGTCATCGACGTACGCCACCTCCCGCCCAGCGTGCTCTCCGCGTCTTCTCGGCGGCTGTCTCGCATTGAAGCCTTCGAGCGCGACGAGATCATCCGAGTCCTGACGCACACCGAGACCTCCATGAAGGACGCAGCCGCCGAGCCCGGGATGAGCCGCGCCACGATCTACCGCAAGATCGCCCAGTACGACATCCGCATCCCGAAAGCGTGAGGCGCGGCGTCGCCACCCTCAGGTGCGGGATCCGGAGACAACCATCCAGTCGCCTCATCCTGGCCGGCCACCGGGCAGGGCCGTGCAACTCAGAACCTCGTGCGTGGGCGCCCCCGAATGAAGGGTCTCCGAGCGGGTCCCCGGAGACGCGGTGAACCCCTTCGGCTGCTCACTCGAGCCGGGCTCGCTTCGTATCGTGCGTCGAGTTCAGGATGGGGCCGCCCGCCGCAGGTCGCCCGTCCGGGATGCCTGCCCGCGGTACGGCCGGGTCGGCGGCGTGGGCGGCGGCCTCGAAGTAGCGCAGCAACTCCACCGGGAACGGCAGTACCAGGGTCGAGTTCTTCTCGGCCGCCACCTCGACCATCGTCTGCATCAACCGCAACTGGAGGGCGCCGGGGGTCGCCGTCATCGCCGCCGCCGCCTGCGAGAGCTTCTTGGACGCTTGGTACTCCCCATCGGCCGTGATGACCCGCGAGCGGCGCTCCCGTTCGGCCTCGGCCTGACGCGACATCGACCGCTTCATCGTCTCGGGCAGCGCGACATCCTTGATCTCGACGCGGTCGATCTCGATCCCCCAGGGGGCGGCCGGGCTGTCGAGCATCACCTCGAGGCCCTGGTTCAGGTGCTCGCGGTTGGACAGCAGATCGTCCAGCTCGCTCTTGCCGATGATGGACCTCAGCGAGGTCTGCGCGACCTGCGAGATCGCGTACTGATAGTCCTGCACTTCGATGACCGCCCGCTTCGGGTCGATCACCCGGAAGTAGACCACCGCGTCCACGCGCACGGTCACGTTGTCGCACGTGATCCCGTCCTGGGCGGGGACCGGCATCGTCACCACCTGCGTGTTGACCCGCTTCATCCGGTCCGCGAGGGGCATGAGCAGGGTCAGGCCCGGCTGCCGCACCTCCCGCTGGACACGTCCCAGGCGGAAGACCACCCCGCGCTCGATCTGCTTGACCACGCGGACGCTGGCTGCCAGGCCCACGGCGACGAGAACGATCAGTGCCACGAGAAGGAAGAGCAGGACGTCCATGACGACCTCCGGTGACGAGTGATGCCTTGCATCGAGCGTACGTCGACTTTCCCGAAGTGCGCCCTGGAGCGGAACCTCCATGTCGTCGCTGCCTTGCTCGCCGCGAGCATGGTGGCCATTGGCGTTGATCCGGCAATCCGAAACGCCGGCGCGGGCTCCGGCAGGCCACGCTCAGCGCGGTCGCCCGTGAGGTAGGCGTCCGCACGCCGAGCCTGTACTCGCACGTCGCCGGTGCCGAGGACCTCATGGCGGCGGCATTCAGCACCGCGATCCGCCCAGCGACGAGTCCTGGATCCGGGCGCTCGACGCGCTGGACGCCAGGCTGCGCCGGTGGGCGTGGCGCACTTCGGAGGAGCGTTTCAGTGCCGCAGCAGGCCCCACAGAGCCGGCGTGACACTGCGAGCCGATGGCGATCCAACCGGCGCCGGGGCGACGGTCCAGTCGGGGTGGCCTGGCATCGGCGGTGTCGTGGTGTCGTACAGCCATGCCGTTAAGAAGTCACGCAGATCCTGACCCGACACTGCGGACGCCAGCCGGATGAAGTCCCAGGTGGAGGCGGAGCGACCCCGGTAGTGGTGCACCCAGGCCCGCTCGATCCGCTCGAAGGTGGACTGTCCGACCTTTTGCCGGAGCACGTAGAGGACCAGCGCGCCGCCGAGGTAGACCTGCGCGCTGAAGAGGTCGTCGACGTCGCCGCTGAGCGGGCGCGCTACCGGGCCGAAGTCGCGCCGGAAGGCGTCACCCTGCGAATATGCGTCTCGTATGAGCTCCTCGAGGGTCTCGAACCCGGCGTCGTCGGCCAGGAAGCCGTGCTCCTCGGCGTAGGTGTACTCGTACCAGGACGCGTGGCCAACTCATGGGACAGCCGCGCGGCCTCCCTGGCGAAACCCTTGGCGCAGCACCCCGATCGCCTCCTCCGCGACGTCGCCCACCCGCTTGATCTCCTTGCGCAGCTCCTCAAGCTCGTCGAAACGCGCTACCGCGGTTTCGCCGCACCAGGCCCGCAGAAGCTCTTTGACCGGGCGATAGTGCTCGGCGTCGAGTTCACGGATGGACTCAGGGCGGATCAACGACTACCGCTCGCACGGCTGCATCAGATGTAGCAGCGCGATCTGCTCGACCTGGTGCGGCACTACCACCGGTGCTTCTCCGCGGAGGTTCGCTACCCGCGCAGCCGGGTGGCTGTGCGGGTGCGGAGCTGAGCCGGGTCGGGCGCCCCCTCAGCGGGTGCCGGAGTCGGTGAACCCGGCGCCGGCCACCTGCTCGAACTGCCAGGCGTAGTGGCCGTCGGGGTGCAGGGTCAGCTTGAGCCAGCCCCACGTGTCGGCCTCCTGGGTCACCAGGTTCGGGGCCCGGTCGGTCCAGGAGTACAGCCCCATGCCGCCGGTCCCGACGATGAGCTGCTGGGTGCCGGACGCGTCGTCCCGGGTGCCGTTGGCATCCTGCGGGTAGAACCGGGCATACCCGTGCTGGTGACCGCTCAGCACCAGCGGGACGTTCCACTTGTCCAAGACGTCGATCCACGGCCGCGAGTAGTCGCCCTCGGTGGAGGAGTGGGTGTTCGAGGCCGACGTCCAGTACGGCTCGTGCCAGATGACCAGCGGGTGGTCGCCGGCGGCGACTGCGGCGCCGATCTGGGTGTCGAGCCACGTCGTGGTCGCCTGCGCCGCGGCGGTGTCGTAGCGCCACAGGCCCGAAGAGACCGAGAACACGCGCCACGCTCCCAGGTCCACCCAGTGCGGGGTCCCCGGACCGACGTTCGAGCCCCACGCGGTCGCGGACAGCGTCTTGCTGGAGGTCTGCCCCGGACAGGTGCCCTCGACGTGCTCTTGGTAGCCGGTCGTGTCGGTCGCGCTCGACCAGTCGTGCGTCGGGCCGGCGGTGGCGATGATCTTCGGCATCAGGGCTCCCCACCCGGTCTGGTCGAAGTAGCTGACCAGGTCCGCGCAATCACCGTGCTCGTACTGCCAGTCACCCAGCAGCGCGACCGCGTCCACACCGGCGTTGCGGATGCTGGTCGCCGTGACCCCGGCCCTGCTGGTGGTCGAGCTGTTGCCGCTGTCGTTGATGTCGCCGACCGCGGCGAGCGTGATGTCAGTCGAGCCGGTGGGAACGCTGACGACGGTCCACGTCGCGACGGCCGGTGTGGGGTCGACGTTCCCCGCGGAGTCCGTCGCCCGGACCGCGAACGTGTGGTTGCCCAGCCCGAGGCCGTGGTAGGTCGTCGGCGACGTGCACGCGCCGAAGGCGCCGGCGTCGAGCTGGCACTCGAAGGTGCTGGTCGGGTCCGACGCGCTGAACGCGAACGTCGCCGTCGTGCTGGTGGTCTGGCTCTGCGGCGCCGAGGTGATGAGCGTGTCCGGCGCCGTGCCGCCGCCGCCCCCGGCCAGGTCGAGCCGCAGCACCGGCGGTGCAGCGGACTCCCGTGAGTCGATCCAGAGGCCGTCGGTGCTGGGGCTGTCCAGACCCAGTGACAGGTCACCGCCGAGCTTCCCGGCCACCGCGTCGACGGGCAGCGGGATCGCGTACGCCGTGGCGCGCGCGGTGCTGGTGAGCGACCCCACCGTCGCCCCGACCGCAGGTTGGTTGTCCCACGTCAGCCCTGACTCCGTCCAAGCGTCGTCCGCCACGAGGTGCAGGTCCTGCCGCCCGCCCGACGTGTTGGATTCCGTCGTCAGCGTCAGCGTGGCGGACAACAGGCTCGCAGCCGGGTAGGCGCTGAGGTCGAAGCGCAGGAAGCTGTGGCGCTGGGGGCTGTTGTCGACGATCAGCGAGGTGGACTGACCGAAATTCTCTGTCGGATAACGCGAGCTGACGTAGGCGTCCGCCGTCGGCAGCAGGTCCACGACCGTGTCCGTGGACGCAGGCATCGGTGCGGGCTCGGCGGCGGCGCGGGCCTCGAGCGTGCCCGCGGACAGTCCGGCCGACGTCAGGAGGGTCGCGACCAGCAGGCTCCACCATCGGCGCCGGTTCCGTCGGGCGAGGCGAGGGGTGGCGGTGGCGATCGAGGGAGTCGACATCAGGCTCTCCGCACTCGAGACGACGGGAGGATCCTCATCCAGTGGGACACCGCAGGCCGCGCGGGTCAACCCCGCCGCGCCGCCTCGCGGGCAAAAATTGGTCGCGGGCGCCAGACCGCTCCGCCGGGCCCGGTGGTGCCGCCGGCGCTGCGGTCGGCGGCGACCCGATCGCACGTCGGCCCGCCCGAAGACAAGCTGACCCTCGTTCTCGAGGCCGCAGAACAGTGGGCGGACGAGATCACCGCGGCACGAGTGCGCGACGCCCAGGCGAAGCTGGACCGGCGCCGCGAGTGGGACCAAGCTCTCCCCAAGGCACGGCGCGCGTACCTCGACCAGGTCAACCGGGACCGCCTCGACCGCCAGCTCGACACCCACGAGAAGGCACAGCGCCTGCGCGCCTACGCCAAGGCCATCGAGGCCAAGGGCATCGACGTGCCCGACGGCAGTCGAGACCACATCGCGGCGTGGGTCGCCTGGATCCGAGGCGAGGCGGACCGTCTCGACCCGGCACTTCGGCCCGGCGATCTGACCTACGGCACGCCCGACGAGGTCTCGGCGTACGAGGTCAGCAAGTACATGAGCGGGGCATGAACGCCTACCGGCCGCCCGACTAGCTCGCTCCGCGACCGGAGCCACCACCCCTACGGTCCCGGCGTAGTCGGCGGCTCGACCCGGAGCATCCACGGTCTCGCCCAGCTCGCGGGACAACCGTGCGGCCTCTCGACTGAACCCCTTGGCGCGGAGGGCTCCGACGGGCCTCCTCAGCGATGTCGCCCACCCGCTTGATCTCCTTGCGCAGCTCCTCGAGCTCGTCGAAGCGGGCTACCGGGCCTTCCCCGCACCAGGTCCGCGGCAGCTCCCGGACCGGCTGGTAGTGCTCGGCATCGAGCTCGCGGATCGACTCCGGGCTCACGCTCCAGGCCCGTCCACGGCCACGACCCGGGTAGTGGCAACCGTGGATCGTCTGGTGCTGGTACTTCCGCTCGTCCTTCGCAACCTCGTCGAGGATCTTGTCCGGGAATCGCAAAGCCAGGGCCCGTGCGGTCTCGAGGGCGATCGGCCAGGAGACCACCCACGCGCCGAACGGGCTTTCGAGGAAGTAGTCGGTCGCGGACGCAGTGACGTCACGCACCGCATGAGGCGGTCAAGGAGATCGCAGGTCTCCGATACGTACGGATGGAGCCCAACTTGGGGCGTAGCAGGACTGGCGTCGACGACGCGGTCGAGTGACAGCAACGTTCCGACGCTGATGGTGTCGCGTTCCGAATCGCGCAGGCTGTAAGACGCCAGTTCTCCGCAACTCGCAGTTCGGAGTTTTCCCCAGATCCCCCAGGGGCCCGGGGCGTAGGGGATTTAGTCGGGACAACCCTAGGGACAACCCTAGGGAGAACCGACCCGCAGGCCCGCGGCCCCATCTTGCCAGAGACCGCTCCTGGGGCCGGCCGCGGCGGCGGTACGTCGGCTCATCGGCTCCCGAACGCGTTCCAAGGCTCCCGTGCGGCGTGCATCGTGTCCCGCCGCGGCGAATGTCGGACGATGTTGAGGGACTGCGCCTGACATTCCCGACCCGTAAGGATGTGTGCCCGCCCGTGGCCCATATGACGGAGGGAGCGGTCCGAGCTTCACAAGACCAAGCCCGTGACCGTGTCCGGGCCCGCTGAGGCTGCGTCATGTCGCCCCCGGAGGGCCTCATGGCGATCTCCGTTCCTCGAGGGATCCCGCCGACGGGATCATCGGTGCGTACGCGTTGGCGCACGCCTCTGGCTCATTCGGAGCCTGCGTGTTGCGCCCGGCGACCATCCCCACCGCAGGTGGTTCGGCAAATACCGAATTTAGGTAACCACGGGGCCGCCATCGCCGTGGTCAACTCGACCATAGGCCGAAACAGGGCGGCAGAGACCCAAGGGGGTCGGCACATGAGGGCACTACGACTGTTGGCAACTGCGGTGTTGGCCGTGGGTTTCCTGCCACTCGCTGCGGCGCCTGCCAATGCGGCGCCGCCCGCGAACGACGTACCCGAAGGGGCCGTCGAGCTGCACCTGGGCGATCAGGTCGAGCAGGACACGAGCGAGGCCACGACCGACACGCAGGATGCCGATCTGAACGCGAGCTGCGGAGCACCCGCGACGAATGCCTCGGTCTGGTACCAGTTCACGCCAGATGCGGACCAGACGGTCGTGCTGGACATGACGGCCTCGGACTACAGCGGCGGCATGCTCGTCTTCGCCGGCACCCCGACCGCCGACTCTCTCGTGACCTGCGGGCCCGGTGTGGTCGTGCTGCGCGCGGAGGCCGGCACGACCTACAACATCATGGTCATCTCCGACACCGACGTGAACGGCGGCAACCTCGTCCTGTCCCTGGAGGAGGCACCGCCGCCGCCCCTGGTACACGTGTCGGTGGCGAAGCGGGGCGTGGCGTTCCGCGGTGGCGCCGCCCGGCTCCACGGCACCTACTCCTGCAAGAACGGTGAGTTCACCGCAGTGGGCGTCACCCTCCGCCAGCGGGCCGGTCGGTTGAAGATCAGGGCCGATTCCGGCAAGGAGATCCGGTGCAACGGAGGACGTCACCACTGGTCGGCGCGACTGGTCTCGGCGGTCGGGACGTACGCTGGCGGCCACGCCTTCGCGACGGTCAGGATCACCGCCTGCGGGGTCGTTGCGTGCCGCAATGACCACACCAAGCGCCACATCCACCTGGCATGGGCCGCGGGGTCGCCCCGCCAACGTTCGGCGCAGACGCCCACCCGTCAGACCGAGCGCCCGCGTCCGCTCGTCGAGCACCAGAGGAGCTGGCCGAGCAGCTAGAGGCGCACGTCGTCACGTGCGAGCTGCGGGCCACCAGGTACGAGGCGGCTGAGCGTCCCCAGGCGGCGTTGGCTGCTCGAGCACGCACGCGAGGCGACTCAGCGGGACGGGTGGAACCGCTTCGGCATGGGACGCCTCCGGACCGGGAAGCGCACGTCCGCGCTCGGACGTCCCCCGATCGCCGTCTCCGTCGCGGCGGAACCGAACTGGGGCGTCGGTCGGTAGTCCTTGTTCATGGCGCAGTCTCCTGGTCGATCTCGTCTCGGCGTCTCGCGGTGCTGATGCCCCAGCCTGCGCGACGAGCAGTGCCAAGGATCCGTGGAACGACGTGCGCCGCTACTGGTTCTCCCCGAGCTCACCGCGCACCACCTCGGGGGTCCCCACCCGCTCCGGCTCGCGGTCACACCGCCGCGAGGAGATCGCGCTCCGGGGAGATCCTGACCTGGCTGGCGATTGTGCGGCAGGACGCGGCACGCCGGGCGACCCAGAACTGGGGGTTGCCTCGGTGGTGCGAAGACGTCCCGGCCCAGCTGGGATCAGGGATTGTGTTATGGAGAACCTTCTGAACAACCAAGGTGTAGTTCTACCGGCTCCTGAACCGTGAGAACTCTAGCCGTGAGTGCACGTCTGTGATGGCTCCGGGCCGCCGGGCCAGACACCTCGTAGGGCCCCGACGACCTCGCGCGCCGATCCGGCGGCAGGGAGCGTGGTCCCCCAAGGGTTTCGACATCACCCTCTACATCGAGCAGCCGGACCCGAGCGCCCGTGCCGGCGACACGACCCCCGATTGCCGGTTCCGCGCCCTTGCTGCCCAGCTCACAGCGGCATGAGCTGGGCAGCATGGTGCCTTCCTCGCCTGGCGGTGATCCGCGGGCCGTCAGCTGGTCGGGACGAGCTGTCCGACCAGACCGTCGTTCTCGTCGTTGGGTCCCGAGCTGAACCAGACCGCGTCGACACCGCCGGTGCTGGCCGTGCCCGGCTGGAGCGCCCAGAGCCCGTCGATGGTGATTGGGTGGTGCGACGCGTTCCGGAGCTGGCCGGCGAAGTGACCATGGCGGTAGACGTTGATCCGGCCACTGCCGAAGTTGCCGACGAGCAGGTCGCCGGCGAGGTCACCCCAGGCGTGGGGAGCCATCGTCATGCCCCACGGCGCGTTCAGCGAGCCGCGGCTGGCGATCCGCTTGGCGGTCATCCCGAAGTGGGTGAACTTGTCGACGAAGCCCAGTCCGCGGCCGTGTGCCTCGTCTTCCGAACCGGGCACCTGTTTGGCGTACGCCACGTAGACGGCCCTGCCGCGGGTCATCACGTTGAACGGGGCGTACCCGCGCGGCAGGCGCGGGTCGCGGAAGATCGGCGCCCGAAGCCTGACCTGGTGGAAGTGGCTGTTGAACGCCCGGATGCGCCCGCTGGCGAAGTCCGCGGCGAGCAGGAAGTTGCCGCGTCTCGTGTGCCACACGGCGAGGCCCTTGAAGACCGCTCCGCGCACATGCGCCTTGACCACGGCGGTGGTGCCGGTGGCCGCGGAGGCCCATGCCGTGACGTCACCGCTCTCGCTGTCGAAGATGAAGGTCGCCGGCACTCTGCCGCTCGAGGCGCGCAGGGTGAAGCCGTGCGTGTCGTTGAAGACCTGCCCGGTCGGCGCGCCACCCGCGATCCTGACGGTGAGCGGAACCTTGGTCACCCGGGCGCCACCGACCCCGCCGCTGTAGACCGTGGCGGTGCTCGTGCCGTTGTTGGCCACCCACAAGGGGCTGGTCGGTGAGCTTGCCAGGCCCCAGGCATTGACCAGCTTGCGGTCGGTGAGCTTGGCCACCCCGTGGTGGTTCGAGACCTGGTTGATTCGGGTGATGGTCGGGCCGGTGCTGGTTGCCGGCGCATTGCCGGCCGCCGGCGTCGCGATGAGCAGTGCGAGGACGGGCATCCCCACGGCTGCGAGTCCTGATCGACGGATCATGCTCGATCCCCTCCTTGGATCGGTGAAACCCACCTCTAACGAAAGGAAATACGCACCGTGGCCCGCTGCGGTTCAGCAAGGGACCAGAAAGAGCCGTGCTGCCGAGCTCAGATCGCGGTGAGCGTGGCGCGGGCGGTCTCGCGGCCCTGACCGTCCAGGATTGATCCCCTCGAAGGGGACCGCAGTGATGGGAAGTAGGAACGCCCCTGAGCCACGAGAACCAAAGCCCTCAGAGCGGGGCCTGGCCGCCCCGGACCCGCCTGCCCCGACTAGGTCTTAGGGATCACGGGTTGGGGTGACACCCGGTGAGCCTGCACGTAGGTGTGGGCCACGGAAGACAGTCTCTGGATTGCTGAAGATCTAGAGAGCAAGGAGTCATTCCGTGACCCACGAGGACATTGTCTATGACAGGCGTGTGCGGTTGATCGAGCACGCCGCACGGATCGAGAACGTGAGCGAGGCCTGCCGGGTCTTCG
>JAOPXG010000014.1 GCA_025965275.1 Nocardioides sp. | reverse complement strand
GGAGGCCGATGCCGATGGCGTGGCCGCTGATCGCGGCGATCACGGGCAGGCGCGCGGACTGCAGCCGGGGGACGGCGGCGTTGACCACCTCGTACCGCTCGCGGCGTCGATCTGCGTCCATCCCGCGGAAGTCCCGCAGGTCGGCGCCGCCGCACCAGCAGCGCGCGTCTGCCCGGGCGGCGAGGACCAGCACCTTCACGTCCTCGCGGGACTCGACCTCGTCGACGAGTTCCGTCAGGGCGACGTACGTCGCGATGTCGAAGGCGTTGACCGGAGGTCGGTCGAGGGTGGCCACCGCGACGCCGTCGGTGACCTCGAGTGCGAAGGGCTCAGCCGAGCGCACGGCGATCCGCGACGATCGGCGATGCGGCGGCGATACCCCCGTCGACGGGCACGACGTGGCCGGTCATGTATCGCGAGCGGTCGGAGGCCAGGAAGGCGACGACCTCGGCGATGTCCTGAGGTGCGCCGATGTACGGCGTGAGGCTGTTGCGCAGGTAGACGTCCTTGAACTCCGGAGGCATCCACTCGGTCGTGTTGCGCGTCATCACCAGGGCCGGGGCCACGGCGTTGCAGCGCACGCCCTGCTTGCCGTACTGCGTCGCGACGGCACGCGTCAGCTGGATGACCGCGGCCTTGCTCATGCCGTAGGCCGACAGGCTGGTCTCTCCGAGCATCCCGGAGACCGACGCCATGTTGACGATGCTGCCGCCGCCCTGGGTGAGCATCGCGGGCAGGGCGTACTTGGTGCAGAGGAACGGGCCGACCAGGTTGCCGGTCAGCGTGCCCATCAGCACCGAGGTCTCCAGGGCTGCGATGTCCGGGTCCTCGGCAGTGAGCTCGAGGGCGGCCGCGTTGTTGTCGAGCACGTCGATCCGACCGAAGCGCCGGACGACCTCGGTCATCAGGTCCCGCACCTGGTCCTCGACGCTGACGTCGACCACGAACCCGTGGGCGTCCCCTCCGGCGGCGCGGATCTCCCGCTCGACCAACGGGGTGCGCTCGCCGTCGCGGTCGGCGATCACCACGACGGCCCCGCGCTCGGCGAGCGTGTGGGCGACCCGCTCCCCCATGCCGTTGGCGCCGCCTGTGACCACGGCTACCTTGCCCTCGAACTCGCTCATCCTCTACCTTTCGACCGTACGTTTGGTAGAAATACTGTCGGTGAGGCAGCGCCCGGTGTCAACAGGCGCGGTCCTTCCCCCGAGGAGGAGATGGCGTGGACAAGGTGATGGCGTCGGCCGCGGAAGCGGTCGCGGACGTCCCGGACGGGGCGACGTTGTCGGTCGGCGGGTTCGGTCTCTGTGGCATCCCGTCGGTGCTGATCGCGGCACTGCTGGAGTCGGGAGCGACCGATCTCGAGGCGGTGTCGAACAACTGCGGCGTCGACGACTGGGGTCTGGGCCTCCTGCTCGCGCAGCGGCGGATCCGGCGGATGGTGTCGTCGTACGTGGGGGAGAACAAGGAGTTCGCCCGGCAGTACCTGTCCGGGGAGCTGGAGGTGGAGCTGACCCCGCAGGGCACGCTGGCGGAGCGGATGCGTGCCGGCGGCACCGGCATCGCTGCGTTCTTCACGCGTACCGGTGTTGGTACGCAGATCGCCGACGGTGGTCTGCCGTGGCGGTACGACGCGGATGGCAACGTGACCGTCGCGTCGCCCGAGAAGCAGACCCAGGTCTTCGAGACCGCGGAGGGGCCTCTCGAGTTCGTGCTCGAGCGCGCGATCGTGGCGGACTTCGGACTGGTGCGGGCGTGGAAGGGCGACCGGCACGGCAACCTCGTCTACCGGGACTCCGCCAGGAACTTCAACCCGATGGCCGCGATGTGCGGGCGGGTCACGATCGCGGAGGTCGAGCAGCTGGTCGAGCCGGGCGAGCTGGACCCGAACGACGTGCACACCCCGGGGGTGTTCGTGCAGCGTGTGGTCGCGCTGAGCCCGGAGCAGGCGGCGGACAAGCGGATCGAGAAGAGGACGGTGCGGTCGCGATGAGCTGGACACGTGAAGAGATGGCGGCCCGGGCGGCCTCCGAGCTGACGGACGGGTCGTACGTGAACCTGGGGATCGGGCTGCCGACCCTGGTGCCGAACTACGTCGACGACGACGTCGAGCTGGTGCTCCAGGCCGAGAACGGCATCCTCGGTGTCGGTGCCTACCCGTGGGAGGGGGAGGAGGACCCGGACCTGATCAACGCCGGCAAGGAGACCGTCACGCTTCGGCGCGGGGCGTCGTTCTTCGACTCGGCGACGTCGTTCGGGATGATCCGGGGCGGCAAGATCGACGCCGCGATCCTCGGCGCCATGCAGGTCTCCAAGGCCGGCGACATCGCGAACTGGATGATCCCGGGCAAGATGGTCAAGGGCATGGGCGGCGCCATGGACCTGGTCCACGGCGCGAAGCGGGTGATCGTCCTGATGGAGCACGTGGCCCGCGACGGCACCTACAAGATCGTCGACGAGTGCTCGCTGCCCTACACGGGCAAGGCTGTGGTCCAACGGATCATCACCGACCTGTGCGTGATCGACATCGAGCCGGACGGCCTCCATCTCGTGGAGCTCGCGCCCGGCGTCACCGAGGACGAGGTCCGCGAGAA
>JAOPXG010000414.1 GCA_025965275.1 Nocardioides sp. | reverse complement strand
CCTGGAGGATCGACATGCCCAGCGCGTCGCGGGCCGTCGACCAGGCGCCGAGCCCGACGATGTGCAGCGCGTAGAGCATCGCCGCGACGAGCGTCAGCGCCTCGCCGTACCCCACCGAGAAGCCGTCCAGGGTCAGCACGCCGAGCCCGCCGGCGGCCAGCGCGACGGCCGCCCAGGTCATCCGGGTGATCCGGCTGCGCAGCAGGACCGCGGCGAAGAGCGGCGTCGCGACGACGTACATGCCGGTGATGAAGCCGGAGACGCTGGCGGGGGTGTGCGCGAGGCCGGCGGTCTGCAGGATCTGCGCCACGCCGTAGAGGCAGCCGAGCACCAGCGCCTGACGGCGGGTCGCGGGGGAGAGGCGGAGCACCGCCTTGGGTGCGACGGCCAGCAGCAGCACCGCGGCGATCGAGAAGCGCACCGCGAGGAAGTCCACGGCCGGGATCCGGTCGAGCAGGTCGTGGATGAGGAAGAACGTCGAGCCCCAGCAGGCCGTGATGCCGAGCAGGACGGCGGTGGCCAGGATCGTCGTACGACGGCTGCTCATCCGCGCAGCTTCTTCAGCAGCGGGATGTCGCGGGTGTCGGCGTCGCGCGAGTCGGGCGTCTCGAGGATGAACGGCACGCCCGCCGTCGCCGGGTGCGCGAACAGCTCCTCGAACGCCGCGGTCCCGATGTGCCCCTCGCCGATCCGCTGGTGGCGGTCCCTGAAGGCCCCGCGCACGTCCATCGAGTCGTTGGCGTGGACCAGGCGCAGCCGGCCGGCGCCGCCGATCTCGACGATCCGGTCGATGGTCGCCGTGGTGCCGCCGGGCTCGTCGAGCGGCGCACCCGCGGCGAAGACGTGGCAGGTGTCGAGGCAGATGCCGGCCTTGGGGTGGAAGTCGAGTGCCTCGAGGTAGGCCTGGAGATCCTCGACCCCGGCGCACAACGACCGGCCCTGGCCGGCGGTCGGCTCGAGCAGCAGCCACGGCGCGGCGTCGTCGGCGACGGCGTCGAGCACCGGCAGGAGGCCCTCGCGCACCTGGCGCATCGCGGCGGCGTACCTCGCCCCGCTGTCGCCCTCGCTCGGGTCGACGAACGACCCGGTGTGCACGACGACGCCCTCGGCGCCGATCTCGGCGGCGCGGCGCAGGTTGTGGGCCACCGACGCGACCGACCTCTCGTACGTCGCGGGGGTCGGGCTGCCGAGGTTCACGAGGTACGGCGAGTGGATGAAGGTGCGGGTCCCGCGCTCGGCCATCAGGTCCCGGAAGCGCGCGTCGTCGGCCGGCTTGCCGGCACTCAACGCCCAGCCGCGCGGGTTGCCGACGAAGACCTGGAAGGTCTCCGCGCCGACGAGGTCGGCGTTCGCGACGGCGCCGTCGACCAGGCCCTTGCCGACCAGGACGTGGGTCCCGATCGGGTTGCGGAGGGCGGGATCGGCAGCCGGGTCGAGCACGGCGTCAACCTAACGTGCGCGCCGGCGCCTACGATCGGCTGGCCTGCGCAGGCGGGGGATCGGGTCCCGCACCGCGCACCGGACCGAGGACGCCAGATGACGACGACTCCCACGACAGCGACGACCGTCCGGCCGTCCCGCCGGCGTCCCACCCGGACGGTGATCGCGCTGGCCGTCGCGATCGCGCTGGCTCTCGTGGTCGCGGTCCTGCTGTGGGTGCGCGACCACCGGCGTGACCAGGAGTGGGAGCACGGCGGCGACGACGTGGATGTGCAGGCCCGGATCGAGGCCACGGGCCGCGACGGCTTCGGCGACGCGCTGGTCGCGGCCGGCGTCCCGAGCGAGCCCGGTCCGACCGTTGCGGGTCAGATGGTCGTCGTCCAGGCCTCCTGGGACTCGACGCCGGACCCGGACGGCACCTTTGCCTTCATCCTCCTCGACGACCGGCTCGATCCGCCCCTGCCGCTGCGCGGGTACGGCGGCTGGGGCCCGGGTGGTCCGACGGGGACGCACTGGGCGGGCTCCTACGAGGACCTGTCCGAGCACTACTCGTGGTTGGCCCGGACCGCCTCGGCGCAGACGTCGGACGGCTGGACCGACACCACCGAGGCGGTCGGCCTCTCCGCCGTCGCGGCAGGTGACGGCACCCTGGCGTACTGGTTCGACAAGGACGACCTCCCGACCGCGCACCCCGAGCGTGACCTGCTGCTGGCGGTGGTCTTCGTCGACGCCGACGGTGTGGTGCGCTGGGCCAGGAAGGTCCCGCTCACCGGCCTCGGCTGACCGCGGTCAGATGAGGCTGAGCGTGATCGTGGAGCCCTTCGGGGCCATCTCGCCGCCGCCGGGGTCCTGGGAGAACACGAAGCCCAGGCCGAGGTAGCCCGACGCGCGCTCGGTCACGACGTGGAAGCCGAGCGCCTCGAGGGTGGCCGTCGCCGCGTCGACGCCCTGCGCCCGCACCGACGGCACCTCGACCAGCTCTGGACCCTTCGACACCACGAGCGACACCCGGTCGCCGCTGTGCATCGTCGTCCCGGCCGGCGGGTCCATCGAGATGACGTCGCCCTCGTCGACCGTGTCTGAGTACTCCTCGCCCCCGACCGAGCCGTCGAGGCCCTTCTCGTCCATCCAGGCGAGCGCGTCGTCGGCGTCCTTGCCGACCCAGTCCCTGAGGGTGACCGGCTTGGGTCCCTTGCTGACGACGAGGTCGACGACCGCACCGGGCCGCAGCGTCGTGCCGGCCTTGGGCGTGCTGGCGATCACGATTCCCTCGGCGACGGTGTCCGACCAACGCTCCTCGCTGGTGCCGTACTCGAGCTTCGTGGCGGTCAGCGCGTCCTGCGCCTCGTCGACGGTCTTGCCCTTGAGCTTCGGTACGTCGTACCGCTCCTTGCCCAGCGACAGGTTGACGGTGACCGTGCCGCCGTCGACGACCTTCGAGCCGGGCTCGGGGTCGGTCGCGACCACGCGGCCCGCGGGGACCGTCTCGGAGTAGACCTTGTCGCCCCACTCGACCTCGAGGCCCGCGTCGTCCAGCTTCTGCCCGGCGGCGCTCTTCGTCATCCCGAGCACGCCCGGGGTCGAGGTGTAGCGGCCGTCGAGGAACCACCACGCGCCGACGCCGGTGCCGACGGCGAGCAGCAGCGCGACGAGCAGCAGCACCAGCCCGCGGCGCCTGCGGTGTGGCCGAGACGGCGGTGGTGTCCGTCGCGGTGGGCTGCTCGGCGGGGGCCCGGCGGGCGGGCGGTCGAGGGTGTGCAGCTGGGTGGTCCGCTCGGCGGCAGCGGCGGACGGCGCCATCAGCGCGGCGTACTCCCGCGGGTCGAACGGGTCGGCGGCGGTGTCGTCGGGCGACGGCGCCCCCACCGGCTCGACGTGCATCAGCAGCGGGCTGAGGTCGGCGGTCAGGTCGGGGTCGTCCTGGACGCCCTCGGCGAGCGCGTGGGTGACTCGGTGCACCTGGTGGAGCAGCACCGCGGCGTCGGCCGGGCGCAGGCTGCGGTCGCGCGCGGTGGCGCGGGCGACGAGCGCGTCGACGTACGCCGGGATCCCGGGCGCCAGGCTCGACGGCGGAGGCACGTCCTCGTGGACGTGCTTGTAGGCGACCTGGATCGGGGTCTCGCCCTCGTGCGGCTTGACCCCGGTGAGCAGCTCGAAGAGCACCACGCCGGCGGCGTACACGTCGGCGCGGGCGTCGGCCCGCCCGTCGACGACGAGCTCGGGGGCGAGGTAGGAGACGGTGCCGATCAGCACGCCGCCGGTCGCGGTGTGCTGGGTCTCGGTGCTGATCGCCCGGGCGAGCCCGAAGTCGGCGACCTTGACCCGGCCGTCGTCGGCGATCAGCACGTTCTCGGGCTTCACGTCGCGGTGGATCAGCCCGGCGCGGTGCGCGGCGGCGAGCGCCGAGAGCATCGGCTCGACCAGCGCCAGGGCCCGCGACGGCGTCATCGGGCTCTCCTTGCGGATCGCGTCGCGCAGGGTGTGCCCCTCGACGAGCTCCATCGCGAGGAAGACGGTGCCGTGGTCGTCGCCCTGGTCGTAGACCGCGACGACGTTGGGGTGCGACAGGCGGGCGGCGGAGCGGGCCTCGCGCACGAACCGGGCCGCGAACTCGTCGTCGTCGCCGAGGCCCGCGTGCATGATCTTGACCGCGACCGTGCGGTCGAGGCGGATGTCGGTGGCCTCGTAGACACTGGCCATGCCGCCGCGGGCGATGCGCGAGCCGACCCGGTACCGGCCGTCCAGCAGGCGGCCGTTCAGGGGGTCGCTGGAGGCGTCGGTGCCCGTGCGGGCGTGCCGTTCTGGCTGCACAGCGACCCTCCTGCGACCGGATGGGGAAGGATCCGGGGTCTCAATCGTACGGACGCGAGGTCGTCGTACGGCGCGCAGACGTCCCCGGCGTGGCGCGCCTCACCCCCCGGCGCTCGTCCGTCGTGCGGATTCCGCGAGCGACCGGCCCGGTGGAACACTGGTCGCATGAGTGAACACCGACTCGCCGACGCCGATCTCGCCGCCCTCGTCCCCGCGTGGATCGACTGGGCCGAGGCCGCCAGCCATCTCGGCGTGACCGTCGCGAAGGTCCGCACCATGATCCGCGACCACGAGCTCGCGGCGGCGGTCCCGGTCGCGGGCGCCGGTCAGAAGGTCCCCGCCGACTTCATCCAGGACGGCCTGGTCGTCAAGGGCCTGCCCGGGCTGCTGACGATCCTCCACGACGGCAAGTTCGACGACCGCGAGTGCATCGCGTGGCTGTTCACCGACGACGACCTGCCCGGCCGCCCGATCGACGCGCTGCGCGAGAACCGCGGGTCCGAGACCAAGCGCCGCGCGCAGGCGATGGCCCTGTAGCTCTCCGCCCCGTTGATCGAGCAGGTCGCTCTGCGACCGTGTCGAGATCCCCGTGGCCGGGTAGTGCGGCTGTAGCGGCGGTCGACTGTGCTGCGAGACGACGGGGTCTCGACACGCCGGTCGCGGCTCGCTCGACCACCATCAGCGGGTCCGCTGGCGCGTCCCCGCTCAGACGACCCGCTGCGTCGCGGCCGACGCCAGCTCGCGGAGGACCCCGCGGGCCCGGTCGTCGATGGCGGCCTTGTCGAGGGCCGCGACGGCGTGGTCGGCCAGGCTGCCGATGACGGCCTCTACCTGGGCGTGCGCGCCGGAGGAGTCGATGATCCGGCGCAGCTCGGCGACCTGGTCGACGGACAGTGCGGTGCCGAGCGAGCGGTCGAGCAACGCTGCGTCGGCGGGGGAGGCGGCGTCGAGGGCGAGCGCGACCAGCACGGTGCGCTTGCCCTCGATCAGGTCGTCCCCGGCGGGCTTGCCGGTCGCGTCCGGGTCGCCGAAGACGCCGAGCAGGTCGTCACGCAGCTGGAAGGCCTCGCCGAGCGGGAGCCCGACCGCGGTCAGCTCGGCCATCGTCGCGGGGGTCGCGCCGCCGAGCGCGGCGCCGATGTGGAGGGGACGCTCGACGGAGTACTTCGCGGACTTGTAGCGCAGGACGGTCATCGCGGTGTCGACGTCGGCCCGGCCGCGGGCCTGCACGGAGACGTCGAGGAACTGGCCGGCGATCACCTCGGAGCGGCAGCGGTCGAAGACCTCGAGCGCGGGCGCGACCTGGGCGAACGGCAGCCCGCAGCGCCGCAGCAGCTCGTCGGACCAGCTCAGCAGCAGGTCGCCGAGCAGGATCGCCGCGGCCGCCCCGTACTGCTCCGGGTCGCCGCGCCACCCGGCGGACCGGTGCTCGCCCTCGAACTGCCGGTGCGTGGCCGGCCGGCCCCGGCGGGTGTCGGAGGCGTCCATGAAGTCGTCGTGGACCAGGGCGCTGGCGTGCAGCAGCTCGAGGGAGGCGCAGGCCCGGACCAGGGCGTCCTCGTCGTCGGGCGAGGGCTCGACCGCGCGGTGGCCCCAGTAGCAGAACGCGGCGCGGAACCGCTTGCCCCCGGACACCGACGTCCGGGCCTCGCGGACCAGTCGGGCGGCGTCGTCGCCGAGGGGGGTGAGCGTCGTCGCCTGCTCGTCGATGAACGTGTCGAGCGCGGTCTGGATGCCGTCGCGGAACCCGGCGCTGTCCCAGCCACTCGCGGTCCCTGTCACGGCCACGAGACTAGCCACGGGCCGTCGTGGACACGGCACGGGGCCGACCCGACAGGTCTCCTAGACTGTTGCGTATGGCGAACGAGCGCACCCGGGGCATCGGTGACCTGATCCGTCACGGTGAGCGCTCCTTCTCATTCGAGTTCTTCCCGCCGAAGGACGACGCGGGCGAGGAGCAGCTCTGGCAGGCGATCCGCGAGCTCGAGCCGTACCGCCCCACCTTCGTCTCCGTGACGTACGGCGCCGGCGGCTCGACCCGCGACACGACCGTCCGGGTGACCGGCCGGATCGCGGCCGAGACGAGCCTGACCCCGATGGGGCATCTCACCTGCGTCGGGCACACCCGCGCGGAGCTCCAGAGCATCCTCGCGTCGTACGCCGACGCGGGCGTCGCCAACGTGCTCGCCCTGCGCGGCGACCCGCCGGACGGTCCCGGCACCCCGTGGACCGCGACCGAGGGCGGCTTCACGTACGCCGACGAGCTGGTCGCGCTGGTGAAGCAGACGGGTGGCTTCAGCGTCGGCGTCGCCGCCTTCCCGGAGGGGCATCGCGAGGCCGAGTCGCTCGACCACGACGTGCAGGTGCTGCTGGGCAAGCAGCGGGCCGGCGCGGAGTTCGCGATCACCGAGATGTTCTTCCGGGCGAGCGACTACTTCGGGCTGGTGGAGCGCGGACGCGCTGCCGGCGTCGACATCCCGATCGTGCCGGGCATCATGCCGATCCTGAACCTGCGCCAGGTCACCCGGATGGCCGAGCTGTCCGGTCGTGAGGTCCCGGCCGAGGTCCTCGACCGGCTGTCGGTGCACGAGGACGACCCGGCCGCCCTGCGCGCCGAGGGCATCCGGATCGCCGCCGAGCTGTGCGACGAGCTGCTCGGCGGTGGCGCGCCGGGGCTGCACTTCTACACGCTCAACCGGTCCAAGGCGACCCGCGAGATCTTCGCCGCGCTGAACATGACCGTCTGAGCCCCGCGCTCGGTCCCTGCGGGCCACGGAACCGTCCCGGCCCCGGTCGAGTCCCACTCGCATGAGCGTTCGCGAGCGGCGGGTGATCGGTGCCGTGGCCGCGGTCCTCGTCCTCGGTGCCGGCTGCGGGAGCGGTGGGTCGCCGACCACCAGTAGTGACTGCCAGGGACAGGTCCGGGTCGACGGTGGCGTCTTCACCGGATACGGCGTGACGAGGCGGAAGCCGTCGGCACCCGTCGGCCTCGCCGAGGAGGCGGAGTGCCACGACGTCGGCGACGACGCCGACGGCCCCGACGGCTCCGTGTTCGGCGCCGATGCTCCGCAGGTCGAGGTGTGGTCGTTCGAGGGCTACGACCCCGACGAGGTCCTGGCCGTGCGGTTCGGCGCGGCGTCGTGGACCGTGTTCATCGCGGAGACGGTGTCGCCCAGCTCGATCGAGGAGATCACCCGCGAGCTCCGCTAGGCAGGCCCGATCTCGGCCGCGACCAGAGCGGCCGAGAGCCCGACGTACGGCAGCCCGGCGCCCGGCGTCGCGTGCGCGCCGGCGGCGTACACACCCGCGACCGGGGTGCGCGGGCCGAGCCGCTGCCGGGTGGTGGCGCGGCCCTGCCAGAGCACGCCCATCGGCGAGCCGCCCCAGCGCTCGACCAGGTCGCGCGGGCTGCGGTCGACCCGGGTGACGACCTGGGCGCGGACGTCGACCCGGTGACGGGCGAGGGCGCGCAGGATGTCCTCCGACAGCTTGCCGCGCCCGTGGACGGTGATGGCCGAGCAGCCGTCCGGCGCCCGGCCACCCGTGCGGACGACGAGCATCGCCTCGCCGTGCAGCACCAGCTCGTGGGGGAGGTCCGGGCCCGATCCCTCGAGGCCGACGTGGGTGACCACCGGCGGGATCGCGGGCATCGAGCGCTCGACGTACGACGCGAGCGCCGGCAGCCGGCGCGGGTCGACGGCGCACACGACGACGTCAGCGTCGATGTCGCCGGCAGCGGTCGCCACGGCGACCACGCGACCCTCGCGGACCACGAGGTCGGTCACCTCGGTGGAGGTCAGCACGGCGACCTGACGGGTGGCGAGCCGTTGCTCGAGGGCGGCGCCGATCCGGGCCATCCCGCCCTCGACCGTCCAGGTCCCGAACCGCTGCTCGACGTACGCCGTCATCCCGGCCCACGCCGGCACGTTGCGCAGGTCGTGGCCCTCGGCGACGAACGGGTGCCCCGCCACCATCCGCAGCCGCTCGTCCTTGAAGGTCTTCTTGAGCCGCTTGTGCAGCGTCTCCCGGCTGTCCAGCCGCGCGGCCACGTCGCGGGGGAGGTCGGCCGGGTCCCAGGGGTTCTCGAGGTAGCCGCGACGCAGCACGTCCCAGTCGTCGGCGTACGACGCGACGTGGTCGACCCACCGCTGGCCCAGGCCGGGCGACATCGCGTCGAAGGCCGCGACCTGCGCCGACCGCGAGCCGCCGGGCAGCCGGACCGAGGTGTCGTCCTCGAACCGGTGCTCCCGCACCAGGTCCAGCGGCACCAGCTCGAGCTCGCGCTCGACCGGACGGCCGGACTTGCGGAAGAGGTCGCGGATCACGGCGGGCAGCATCGTGTACGTCGGGCCCGCGTCCCACGCGAACCCGTCCTGGCTCACCTCCGACAGCGCGCCGCCGAGCGTGGCCGACCGCTCGACGAGCGTGACCTCGTGTCCGAGCTTGGCGAGCCGGACCGCGGAGGCGAGCCCTCCGAAGCCACCCCCGACCACCACCACCCGCGCCATGCCGTGACCCTAGGGCCTATGCCCTGAGATCGGGCGCGGGCTCCAGCGGCCCGAACGCCGAGCCGTACTCACGGTCGACGAACGCGAACAGCGCGACGTTGACCCGGGCCGGCCGCTCGCCAGGGGCCAGCGCGACACAGGGGTCGACCTTGGCGAAGAAGCCCGACGGGGTGTCGGCGACGACGAGCGTGTTGCCGGTCTCGGTCTCGGACCGGGCGAACGACGTCCCGTCGTACGACACGGGGTAGGAGAAGTCGCCGCCCACCTTCGGGCCCTCGGCGACGGCCACGACCTTGTCGGTGCGGGTCGCGTCCATCAGCGGCACCAGGCTCTCGAGGTCGTCCATGGTGATGCCGGTGTCGACCCCGGCGACGAGGTTGGCCTGGAGGAACGTGAAGAACCGCCTGTCGACGTCGGCCACGGTGCTGGCGCCGGCGGACATCCGCGTGTTGAGCTCGGCGGGCCGGAAGCCGTCGGCGGTCAGCACTCCGTCGATGCCGAACGCGCCGCGGTAGCCGTGCTCGGCCTGCAGGTGCGCGCCCACGCGCCGGACGGCGTCCCGCATCGCCTCACGGTCGTCCGGCGGCGGGTCCCACGACGTGCCGAGCCCGCCGTACACGAAGGTCCGGTCGGCGGTGTTGCGCAGGATCGCGATCTCGACGGGCCGCAGTGCGGCGGTGCCGTCAGGGAGCACGAAGCCGTGGATCGCCACGGCACGCCGTCGAGGAACGGCATCACCCGGACCCGGTCGCAGCGGGTGGCGAAGAACGCGCGGGCGGTCGCCCGGTCGTGCCGGTCGGCCACCCAGCGCACGTAGTTGCCGGCGCCGTTGAAGCCGTCGCGGGCGTCGCCCGACCAGACGGTGCCGAGCGGACCCGCGAGCTCGGCCGTCGCCCGCGCCAGCTCGTCGCCGTCGTCGAGCGAGACGGTCCGGTACGGCGCCC
>JAOPXG010000400.1 GCA_025965275.1 Nocardioides sp. | reverse complement strand
TCCGACCTCGACCGGCTGACCCGTGCGTCGGGTCTCCCCCTGGCCCGCCCGATGCACGTCACCAGCGGCACCACGGGCGTGCCGAAGGGCGTCTACAGCGGCGTGCTGAGCGAGCCCGACGCGGCCGCCCTGCTCGCCGAGGAGCGCGATCTGTGGGGCTTCACCGACACCGACGTCAACCTGGTGCTGAGCCCGCTCTACCACTCTGCGCCACTGCGGTTCGCGATGGGCACGACGCTCGCCGGCGGCCGGGTGGTGATCCCCGGACCGTTCGACGCCGCGCGGATCACGGCCGCGATCGAGGCCGAGCGCCCGACGACGATGTTCTGCGTCCCGGCCCACCTGCAACGGCTCTTCGCGCACTGGGACCAGGTCGGTGCCCCTGACCTGTCGTCCTTCCGGCTGGTCGCCCACGCCGGCGCACCGTGCCCACCCGCGCTCAAGCGCCGCCTGATCGAGGCGTTCCCCGACGGGTCGACGTGGGAGTTCTACGGCGCCACCGAGGGCCAGTTCACCGCCTGCCGCAGCGAGGAGTGGCTGGCGCGACCCGGCACCGTCGGCCGGGCCCGACCCGGCCGGTCGCTCGAGGTCGAGCCGGACGGCACGATCTGGTGCACGGTGCCGTCGTACGCGCGCTTCGAGTACTACGGCGACCCCGCCAAGACCGCCGCCGCGTGGCGGGCCAATCCAGACGGGCAGAGTGCGTTCACCGTCGGCGACCTGGGGCGTCTCGACGACGACGGCTACCTCTTCCTCGACGGTCGCCGGGAGGACCTGGTGATCACCGGCGGGGTCAACGTCTACCCGCTCGAGGTCGAGAACGCGCTGCGCGAGCACCCCGGCGTCGCCGACGTCGCGGTGTACGGCGTGCCCGACGAGCGGTGGGGCCAGCGCGTCTGCGCAGCGGTCGTCGGGACGGCGAGCGCCGCCGAGCTCGACGACTTCGCGCGCGAGCGGCTCGCACCGCCGAAGCGCCCCAAGACCTGGACGTTCCTCGACGAGCTGCCGCGCACCCTGACCGGCAAGGTGCTCCGCGGCGACCTGCGCTAGCCGGCGAACCGGCGCCGGTACTGCTGCGGGCTCAGCCCGCGGACCCGGCCGAAGTGGTGGCGCAGGGTCGCGGCGTTGCCGAAGCCGACCTCGTCGGCGATCCAGTCGATGGAGTGGTCGGTGCGCTCGAGCAGCTCCTCGGCCGCCTGGACCCGCTGCCGGGTCACCCAGGAGTGCGGGGTGGTGCCGGTCTCGGCGCGGAACCGCCGGGCGAAGGTGCGCGCCGACATGTGGTTGCGCTTGGCCAGCGTCTCGACGCTGAGGTCGTCTCCGAGGTTCTCGACGATCCACTGCAGCAGCGGACCGAGGGTCTCGGCGTCGCAGTCGGGCACGGCGTTCGCGATGAACTGCGCCTGCCCGCCGTCGCGGTGCGGGGGGACGACGATCCGTCGGGCCGTCGTCGCGGCCACCTTGGCGCCGAAGTGGTCGCGCATCAGGTGCAGCGACGCGTCGATGCCGGCGGCCGCACCGGCACCGGTGAGGATGTTGCCGTCGTGGCAGTAGAGGACGTCCGGGCTGACCTTCGCCTCCGGGTAGGTCTTCGCCAGCAGGTCGGTGTAGCGCCAGTGCGTCGTGCACTCGCGCCCGTGCAGCAGTCCGGCGGCGCCGATCTCGAAGACGCCGGAGCAGTGCGCGTAGATGGTGGCGTCGCGCGCGTCGGCCGCGCGGATGGCGTCCAGGACGGCGGGGTCGTGGTCGAGGAAGTCGTACTTCGGCGCGAGGCAGACCAGGTCGGCGTCCTCGGTGGCCTCCAGCCCGCGCTCGACGACCAGGTTGTAGTCCGAGCGACCGCGCACGACCCCGGGGCGCGGCGTGCACACCCGGAAGTCGAAGACGGGGTTGTCGTCCTCGGGGTGGTAGGGCTCGCCCCACACCTCGACCAGCGAGCCGAGCCCGAACGGCTCGGCGCCTTCCTGCACGATCACGGTCACCTTCTGCACGAGCCCAGCAAACACCCGTTCTGGCAGAAAATCAACGTAGAGTGGCTTTTCTGCCACTCGTGGCAGGATCTCCGTAGGCGCAGCATTACTGCCATGACCTACCTGATGATCCTGCTGCTGATCGTGGTGGCGATGAGCGTGGAGAGCATCCGCCTCATCGCCCGTGACGGCCGGGGGCCCCAGCGCCCGCCGGTCTCGCACTTCGAGGACGCCCGCTTCCGGGCCCCCGTCGCGCGCTGACAGTCCCTCACACAGAAAACGACCCGGCAGACGATGTCTGCCGGGTCGTTCCGTGTGTGGTGCTAGGTCAGCTCGCGCCGCCGGTCAGCTTCTCGCGAAGCGCCTGCAGGGCTTCGTCGGAGGCGAGCGAACCGCCGCCACCGCCCTCGACCTCGCCGGTCTCGACGTCGTCGCCACCGCTGGAGTAGGTCGTCGCCTCGCCGGCCTCGACCTCGGCCACCTTGGCCTCGGCCTGCTGCTTGACGTGCGCCTCCCAGCGGGCGTGCGCCTTGGCGTACTGGTCCTCCCAGATCGCGCGCTGGTCGTCGAAGCCCTCGAGCCACTCGCCCGTCTCGGAGTCGAAGCCCTCGGGGTAGACGTAGTTGCCCTGCTCGTCGTAGGTCGCGGCCATGCCGTAGAGGGTGGGGTCGAAGTCCTCGACGTCACCCGCGGCAGCGGTCTCGTTGGCCTGCTTGAGCGACAGCGAGATCCGGCGACGCTCGAGGTCGATGTCGATGATCTTGACCATGACGTCGTCGTTGACCTGGACGACCTGCTCGGGGATCTCGACGTGAC
>JAOPXG010000344.1 GCA_025965275.1 Nocardioides sp. | reverse complement strand
CAGTAGGTAACAGACACGCGGTCAAGCCACAGTTCATGCTGCCCCAGTCGCCGGGGGGTGGGCATCACCAGCCGTGGCTGACTGTGGCGTTGCCGGTAGCGATACCTTTCGTGTTCGTCAACAACCTCATGAGATCCGACAACTGCCGGAGTGGTTCACCCGACCCCCGCACTGGCACGAGGGACCGCCGCCGGCCGTCTCCTAGCTGAGGTCGGTCAGCGCCGACCTCCGCAACAGTGTCGCGACGGCCTGGGCGTCGACCACTCGGCCGGTGTCGGGGGCGCCACCGGTCCGCGCCAGCAGGTGGCGGACCTGCTGGTGCATGTTCACGTCGAACCGGCCGGGACCGTGAGTGACGACCTGGTGGCTGTACGCCGCGAGCACGGCGGCGTCCGCCTGGACGCCCGCCTCGAGCAGCGCGAGGCCGCCGATGACCGCCACCTCGGCCATGTCGACCTCCTGGGCGAGCAGCTCCGGCGTCTCGTCGATCGCCGCGACCAGGTCGGTCACCGCCGCCCGGTGACGCCCGCGGCGCAGGTCCACCCATGCCCGGTTGATCTGCACGATGACGAGCAGCTCGCTGAGGCCGTAGCGCCGACCGAGGTCGAGGGCGTGCTGGCAGAGCCCGTCGGCCAGGTCGAGCTTCCCGAGCTGGCTCGCGGCGAAGCCGGCGTTGCACAGGACGTTCGCGTGTTGCACCGCGTTCTCCTGGAGAGCGGGTGTGTCGAGGAGCGGCAGCAGGATGTCCAGGGACTCCTGCCACTCACCGAGCGCGAGCAGGACGGTCACCCGACTGCCGACGGCCCGGAACCGGGCGGCGTCCCCGACCGTCAGGAACCTCTCGCTCCAGCCGAGCGCTGCTTGTGGGTCGCCGTCGAGCAGTGCCAGCTCGACCCGCGTCCGGATCCAACGGTTGAACCAGTGCGGGGGCAGCTCCGCCGCGAGGGGCTCGACGGCCGCAACGAGCTCGCGCATCTCATCGTCGTCACAGCCCGAGCCGAGCAGGCCCGTCACCAGCATCAGCGAGACCTGCGCCCGGTGGACCGGTGGACCCGCCCCGTCCGCCAACGCGCGCCGCGACCAGTCGATGGCACTCGACCAGCGGCCCGTGCTCGACCACTGGAACAGCAGTGAGGCGAGGGCGTCCATGCCACGGACGTCGCGGTGGTCCAGCGACCACTGCACGGCCGCGACCAGGTCGGGCTCGTGGGCGCGCACGAGCTCGATCAGGGGCATCTGGGTGTCCGTGGTCGCGGCGTCGGCCCGCAGCAGGAGGTCGGTGAAGTGGTGGGCGTGGGCCCGCCGTACCGCCTCGCTGTGGTCGTCGCCGTCGAGGGAGGTCGCGTAGTCACGGACCGGCTCGAGGATCCGGAACTGCAGCGACCCCGGGCGCACGACACGCTGGACCAGCCCCAGGTCGACCAGCTCGGCGAGGACGGCGGCGGGCGGCGCGTGCAGGTTGGCGGCCAGCAGGACGGCCGAGCAGGCGGCCCGGTCGAACGTCCCCCGGATCAGCGTGAGCGCGTGCAGGCCGCGGCGGGCGTCGACACTGGCGCGCTCGAGGCTCCAGTCGAGGACTGCGGCCAGGCTGGCGTGGCGGGCCGGCCGGTCGCGTGCGTCGTCGTGAAGCTCGCTCAGGTGACCGGCGAGCCCCTCGAGCAGCTCCTGCGGGCTCCGCCAGCGCAGGGCGGAGCCCAGCAGCTCCAGCACCAGCGGGTACCCGTCCGCCTGCCGGGCGAGCGGCAGCAACGACTCGGGGGAGCACGTCTCGCTGCGGTCGACGAGCAGCCGTACGCCGGCGCTTCCGGGCCCCTGGACATCGAGCGGGCCCACGTCGACGACCCGCTCGTCGTGCAGCTTCAGCGGCAAGCGGCTCGTGACGAGCAGCGCCGTACCGGGGTTGCCGAGCAGGGCGAGCGCGGCGGCGGCCACCGCGTCGGCAGCCTGCTCGGCGTTGTCCAGCAGGACTAGCACCGATCGGCCGGCCAGCGAGGCACCGATCTCGGCGAGGCTGGTGCCCTCGGCGTCGGTGGCGGTCGCCAGGGCGGTCGCGACGTCCGCGGACGTCGTGCACGGGGCCAGGTCGACGAAGATCGACTCCCACCCGAGCTGGCTGGCGGCCTCGCGCGCCGCGACTACGGCCAGGTGGGTCTTGCCGATCCCGCCGGGGCCGAGCAGCGTGACGAGCCGGTGACCCGTGCCGAGCAGCTCGCTCACCCTGCCGGCCTCGGCGTCGCGGCCGAGGAGCGGTGCACCGGGTTGCGGGAGCCGGCGACCCTTCGCCGTGGCCACCACGGCGGCCGCGGTCGACGTACGGGCGCCGGCGGGCTCGTGTGGTCCGACCAGGGACCCGGTCAGGATCGCGGTGAACAGCTCGGCCGTCTCCGGGGCCGGGTCGGTCCCGAGGTCGTCCGCGAGGCGGCGACGGAGGTCGCCGTACGCCGCTAGCGCTTCCGCGGGCCGCCCGTCCGCCGTCAGCGCCCGCATCAGCACCCGCCAGGCGGGCTCGTTCAGCGGCTCCCGGTCGAGCTCCGGGCGCATGAGCGCGACGGCCTCCGCCGCTCGGCCGAGCCGCACGAGCGCCTCGCCGTGCAGCACGGCGGCCTCGGTCGCGAGCATCAGCATGCCCGTGCGGGCAGTGGCCGAGGCGAGGGAGTCCAGTCCGTTCAGCGGGCTCCCCGCGAAGCGGCTGCGAGTCTCGGCCAGCGCCGCCTCAGCCGCCACCACGTCGCCGGACCGCAGCAGCGTCCGCGCCTGGCCGACGAGCTGTTGCGCCTCGAACCAGTCGATGCGGACCAGGTCGGCGCGGAGCCGGTACCGGCCCCGGCCGGAGTCGAAGAGCTCGGACCCGGCCTGCTTGCGCAACCTGGAGACGGCCACCTGGATCCCGTTACGCGCCGAGTCCGGCGGCGCGTCCCATACCCAGCCCGCGAGCGAGTCGACGTCGACATGGCGGCCGCCGGCGAGCGCCAAGTGGGCCAGGACGGAGGAGGGGACGGCGCCCGCGACCGGCGTCACGTCGCCCTCGTCCGCACCGATGGACACGGGGCCGAGCAGCTGCAGGAACACGGTGCCCTCCGACGTCACACCGTCTGGCCGCGCGGTGGTCGCGCGGCCGGCTTTCAGGTTAGGCGCCGCGGCCCGCGGAGGCGATAAGCGTTCGATCAGCGCCCGATCAACGACGCGCTCGACGCTAGGCCGTGTCGAGATCAACTCGACCATCACGAATAGGAGATCGGTCATGACAACCTCACCACTTCCCGCCGTTTCCCCGGAGCAACTCACCTCGTCGGCGAAGGCGAGCCCGTCCCGACACGGAGCCGCGGTTCCGATGATGCTCCGCCGCCTCGCGGCACCTCTCGCCGCACTCGCGCTGCTTGTCGGGCTGCTCGCCGGAGGCGCGTCGCCAGCGAACGCGGCCTTCAATCTCGCGGTCGACAAGCCCGTACAAGGAACCGACTGCCGCGTCACCGTCGGGACGTGGCCCAACACCGCGGCGTACCCGGGGCTGGCCATGCAGGTTCACAACTGCGGATCCCGCCACACCATCCAGATCCAAGGGCAGCTCCAGTGGGCAGGGACGAACCTTGTCCCCTACGAGTTCTTCACCACGCCGTGGTTCACCTACACCAACGCGTACGGCACCCGGGAACACGACTACTACAAAGCCTCGTGCCCCGCGGGCCGGTGGAACTGGCGCGTGGTCGTCTGGGTCTACGTCGACGGTGTCTACCGAGGGGCGTACGACAACGGATGGCACAACTGGCAGGCGTGCACGACGTTCTGACGTGGGTCCGGGCGGCGCCGAAAGGCGTCGCCCGTCCACGACGTGAGTCGACCGCGCGAACTCCAGTGCCGGCAAGCGCAGCGCCGCCACGGCTGCGACAGCCGATCTGACGATGACGGGAAAGCCTCCGCGGCGCTCCAGTCTCGGCAGCGAGCACTCGGGTCGGTGCTCATCGACTCCAGGTCGAAGCCAACTTCCTCCAGGGCCGCGACGACGCGCGTGAGCGCGTCTGAGACGGTGCGGATGTCGGCGACGACGTCACCGTCCTGGCTGATCTGCGGAGGTACCTGCCCGTGCTCGAGGGCATGAAGAAGCACCATCTGCCCGCCGACCAACGTCCAGGGCACTTCGAGAGACTCGCCCAGGTCGAGGAGTACGTGCCAGAGCTGGTCGACAGGGGAAGCCAGTGGAGGCAGTTCGATCGTGATCCACTACTGCTGGGGCTCCTGGTCAGAACCCGCGACCGCCGGACGCGAGGGCTCAGCGTCCTTCCGAGGTTGGTGAGCAGCGTGCCGGACACGGCGGTCCTGCTGCCACTGAGCCAACAGCTCATTCAGCCGGAGCGTCCCAGCGGCTACTGCACGTGGTTCGGTCGACTCCAGAAGGTCTGCCGCGAGCGCCGCGTCAGACACCGCGGCCGACCCGCCGAAGGACCATACGTCGCGTGGAAGCCGGACGACGAGGTTCGGCTCCGAGCTCTCCCGGATCGCGAGGGACCGGACAACCTGCGGCCACGCGGAAGCCTCGACGTAGAACTCCGGGACACCGTCCCCAAGTGAGACGAGGTCGAAGCCGCGATGTACGGCTTCTAAGGCCCCGCCGCGAAGAGCGCCGTCGACGTCAGCAAGTCGCTTCAACGCCGCCGGGTGAGCGGCCGCGCGGACGACAACGCTGCGGCTGCGCAGCAGGGAGAGCCATACCTCCGGGCCCGGTTCATCCAGGCGGGCAAGGTGGCTGCGGACCTGCGACCTCGCGGAGTCCGACAGCCAAGGCGCGCGGCCGGAGCTGAGGAGGTCTAGTGCCGCCCATGCACGGCGAGCGGCCAGGGGTCGCCCGGCGCGGAGGCGGTTCTTCTCCAGGCGGGCCACGTCGTCGACCTGGACGACCCACGAGTTGCCGACGCGCCGTCCACGCAAGGAGCCGGCACGCAGCAGCTGACGAACCCGGGAGTCGTTCACACCGAGGCGACGTGACGCCTCCTTGACCTCGATCTCCATGCCATAAAGAGTTGCCCGCAAGTCGGCATTGTCCTGACTACGTCGAGTCACGCCCGCATGTTTGCGGCTAGGGCTCACGTTCGGCGGCGTCTGCCCCAGGTCACCCGCCACCACACCTCGGGATGGACACCGTCAAGGCGCTCCTGCGCGACGCCAAGTTCTACGAGAACCCCGAGTCTGATCCGTCGCGCTTCTCGCTGGCGCGAGGCACGTCAAGCGCGCGACTCCGGACTTACGCGAGAGCTTTTCCAGAGCAACCGAGGTCCCACCTCTGGCAAGAGCACCGAAGCCTGGCGCGACGCAGCGATGCTCGCCTGGCGCCTGTAGCTGGTTCTTCGTGAGGTTGCTGGCACTGGAGCAACCGGATGTCTGCCGATGTGCGGATGTTACGCACGCACATGGCTGATGCTCACCAAGGATCGCGTAAGGCGTCCTGCTCTAGTCAGAGCCTCTCGCCAGCAGTCGTCTCACCTCGGAGTGCTGTCGCGGCTGGTCGACTCGCCCTCCGTGGACCTGGCCTGGCGCTTCCGGTACAGCGACTCGACCACGATGCTGCCGACTGCGATGACCAGCAGCCCGCTGAGGAAGATTACCCACCAGCCCTCGCTGCGGTCCGCGCTCTCACCGTCGATGACGACACCCCAAGCGAACGGGATGAAGCCGCAGAGGGCCACGACGATGAACGTGCGCACCTTGTCGTGAGTGCTCATGATGTGTCCGCCTCCCGGTTGGCGATCGTCGACGCAATCGTAGGCGCCGCCGCACTCAATAGTCGTGCCGCGACCCGGGCGCCGTGGCCTTCGCGATCGCGGCGGCGGGGTCGGCGCCGGCGGTGGTGTCGCCCGGCGTGCCATCCGGCTCGACCCAGCGAAGCCGGTAGCTGCGGCACTTCGCGGTGCGGGCGAAGATGCGGACCTGGCCGACGGTCTCGACCGGGGCGTGGCGGGTCACCGTGACCACCCAGACC
>JAOPXG010000120.1 GCA_025965275.1 Nocardioides sp. | reverse complement strand
CCGCCCCGTGAACGGCTCCAGCCGGCACGCAGACGCAGCCGAATGACCCATGTGGCGAGGCGCGGCGGCCCGCGGCGCGCTGGGCGGTGCCGCCGAAGACCCGAACACGCCACCGATGCCCTATCCTGGGTCCTGTTGAAGGGACGGCTCTGTAGCCGTCCTGGCCGCACCCCATGTCGCGGCTTGTATCTCGTACTCCTGGTTTTCGGTTCGCTGGACATCAGCACAGGTGGATGTCTTCAGCAGCTCGAGGGCACAACGCCCTCGGCACGAACAAGGGACAAGATCATGGCTCAGGGAACCGTCAAGTGGTTCAACGCCGAAAAGGGTTTCGGCTTCATCGCGCAGGATGGTGGCGGCGAGGACGTGTTCGTCCACTTCTCCGCCATCCAGTCGGGCGGCTACAAGTCGCTCGAGGAGAACCAGAAGGTCGAGTTCGACCTCGCCCAGGGCCCCAAGGGTCCGCAGGCGGAGAACGTCCGCGTCTCCTGATTCACCACGAAGAGCCCCGACCGCACCCGCGGTCGGGGCTCTTCGTGCATTTCCGGTCCCGGGCGCGTCAACCCGTCCCGGCCCGACATCCCGACGCCGCAAGCGCTCCCCCGACCAGGGCCAGGAGGTCGGCGTCGGCCTCGCGCAGCCAGCGGGCGACCGCCGTACGGAACACGGCGATGCCGATGGCGCCGAGCGCCTCGGCCGCAGCGCGGTCGACGCCGCGGTCGGTGAGTGCCGTCGCGAGCGTGTGCTCCCAGGAGACGAAGGTGTCGAAGAGTCGCCCGCGGAGGACCGGCGACGACTCGGCAGCACGCTGGCGGAGCTCGACGCGCGCGCGGTCGTCCTCGAAGCCCGCGGCCAGCGCGACGACGGCCCGGCGTACTACCTCCGTAACCGGGAGGTCGGGGTCGAGGTCTCGGATCGTGTCACGCAGCATCGCCTGGCGCTCCTCGCGCCCCATGTCGAGGACCTCGTCCTTGGTGGCGAAGTAGCGGAAGAACGTGCGCGGCGAGACGCCGGCGTCGCCGGCGATCGCGTCGACCGACGTGTGGTCGAAGCCGTCGCGGGCGAACCGCTCCAGCGCGGCGTCCTCGAGGGCCCGCCGCGTCGACAGCTTGTGCTGCGCGCGCAGCCCGGGCTCAGTCACTGTTGACGGCTGCCGACAGCTCCGTGGCGGCCTCCGGCCTGGCACCCGGCCGGCCACTGCGCAGCTCGACCTCGTGCAGGGTGCCGGTGAACGCGAACGGCGGTCGGTAGTCGTGGCTGACGGCGATCCCCCGGTCCCGGCCGACGAGCATGCCCGCGCCCGCGGTGGAGAGGTTCGGGAAGAACATCAGGCCCGGCAGCGGCGCCTCGGCGACGTCCGCGCCGTCGACACCGAGCACGACCCGCGCCGCCCGCCCGGGCTCGTAGCGCAGCTCGAGCACGTGCTCACCGGGAGGTACGGCGGCCTCCCCCGCGACCCGCACCGGGTGGTCGAGCAGGGCGAAGGTCGCCACCGGTCGGCCGTCGAGCAAGTAGAACGCCCAGCCGCCGTGCCGGTCGCCGAGCGCCGTGACGATCCCGGACGCGCCGTCCTCGGGCACCGAGACCCGGGCGGTCAGCACGAAGCCACCCATCGTGGTCGGGAGCTGGCTGTCCTGGACCGGCCCGCCGCCGGGGCGGTAGGTCGCGCTCGTCGGCGGCGGGAACTCGCCGGGGTGCATGTGGGCCATCGAGTCCGGGAACTCGAAGAGCGGCAGCACGTTGTTGCGGCCGGCCTCGGCCCACCAGAGCGCCTCCATGCGGCGCACGACGTCCGGGTGGGCGTCGGCGACGTCGTCGTGCTCCGAGAAGTCATCGGTGAGCCGGAAGAGCGACCAGCGGTCCGAGTCGAGGTCGAAGCTGCCGACCAGGTTGGCCCGCTCGTCGAACTGGTTGGCCACGTGGTCGGTGACCGCCTTCCAGCCGTCGTGGTAGATGCCGCGCGACCCCATCATCTCGAAGTACTGCAGCGTCCGGTGCTCGTCAGCCGCCGGGTCCTCGAAGCTGGCGAGCATCGACGCGCCGTCCACGGGCTGCTGCGGCACGCCGCCCACCGTCTCCGGCAGCTCGATGCCGGCGGCGTCGAGCACCGTCGCGTAGAGGTCGGTCGCGTGGCAGAACTGGGGTCGTACGGCGCCGGGCTCGGCCAGCCGCTGCGGCCACCGGACGATCAGCGGGGTCCGCACCCCGCCGAGCCAGGCGTACCTCTTCCAGAGCCGCAGCGGCGCGTTGCCCGCCCAGGCCCAGCCGTACGGGTAGTGGTTGTTGGCGTCCGGCCCACCGATCTCGTCGATGTGCTCGAGGGCGTCCTCGACGGTCTCGGTGAGGCCGAGCCAGCCGGCGGCCTCGTTGAGCGTGCCGGTCGGCCCACCCTCGGCGCTGGCGCCGTTGTCGGACAGGATCATCACGAGCGTGTCGTCGGCGACGCCCAGCGCGTCGAGGTGGTCGAAGAGCCGGCCGAGGTGGTGGTCGGTGTGGGTGACGAACCCCGCGAACACCTCCATGTAGCGGGCGAAGAGGCGCCGCTCCTCGGCGGACAGGGTCTCCCACTCCGGCACCCACGGCGGCCGCTCGGTCAGCGCGGTGTCCGGCGGGACGATGCCCTCGGCCACCTGCCGGTCGTAGGCGCGCTGCCGCCACGCCTCCCAGCCGTCGTCGAACTGGCCGCGGTAGGGCGCCACCCACTCCTCGGTGACCTGGTGCGGGGCGTGCGCGGCGCCGGTGGCGAGGTAGCAGAAGAACGGCTTGCGCGACTCCGCCTGCTGCTGGTCCTGGATCATCCGGATCGCCTGGTCGATCAGGTCCTCGGTCAGGTGGTAGCCCTCTTCGGCCGTGCGCGGCGGCTCGATGTGGGTGTTGTCGCGCACCAGCTCGGGCGCCCACTGGTTGGTCTCGGCGCCGAGGAAGCCGTAGTAGCGCTCGAAGCCCTTGCCCAGCGGCCAGCGGTCGAACGGCCCGGCGGCGGAGTACTCGGTCTTCGGGGTCAGGTGCCACTTGCCGACGGCCATCGTGTTGTAACCGTGGTCGCGCAGCACCTGCGCCAACGTCGCGGCCGAGGACGGGATCCGGCCGTGGTAGCCGGGGAACCCGAGCGCGGCCTCCTGGGTGACGCCCATCCCGACCGCGTGGTGGTTGCGCCCCGTGAGCAGCGCGGCCCGGGTCGCCGAGCAGACCGACGTGACGTGGAAGCGGTTGTAGCGCAGCCCGGCGGCGGCCACGCGGTCGATGTTCGGGGTGTCGAAGCCGGCGCCGAAGCAGCCGAGCTGGGCGAACCCGACGTCGTCGAGCACCACCATGACGACGTTCGGGGCGTCGGGGTCTGCCTGCGGGTAGCCGACGAAGCGGGGCTCGGAGCCGGCCACGCGAGTGGTGATCTGCTGGGTCTGCACGACGACGATTCTGGCAGTCGACTGCCAGTTTTCGGAAGGCCCGCCGTACGGCAGGATGATCCGCATGGCCGACCCCAGCACCCACCGGAGCCCCGAGTCCGACGCGCCCGCGGAGCCCGTCGCCTACCCGCCGGCCCCGTGGGCGATGGTCGGGCAGCTGTGGCTCTCCCTCTTCAAGCTCCGCGAGCCGGTCGACGAGCTGCGGCCCGCCGGCATCTACGGCGCGGCGTTCGTGAGCTACGAGCCCGGCAGCCCGCTGACCTACTCCGAGCTGCTGGTGGCCCGCCTGGCCGACACCGACGAGCACGGCCGCCGGGTCAGCATCACCGACATCTGGGTCGACTCCCCCGCGTCCGTGGCCGGCGGCCGCGAGCTCTGGGCGATCCCCAAGGGCCTCTGCGACTTCGACCTGGACACCAGCCACCGTGGCCCGCTCGCCACGACCGACTGGTCGGCGAGCAACGGCCGCCGCCCGATCGCGAGCGCCCACTTCACCGACGTCTCGGCCGCGATGCTGCGGATCCCCTTCAAGGGCGGCACCTGGCAGCCCGGCATCGAGGACACGAACGGCGAGGAGCGCACCGCGACCCTCCAGGGCTCCTCGAAGGCGCTCCCCTGCCGCGGCCGGTGGGACTTCGCGTCCGACGGCCCCCTCGGCTGGATGCGCGGCGCCCGCCAGCTCGCGTCGTTCCGCCAGGCCGACTTCCGGATGTCCTTCGGCTGAGCCGCGGGTCTCGCGTGGCCAGGTGTTCGAGCTCCAGGTTCGGCACGTTCGGCTGCGACCGGGATGCAACCAGCCGCTGTCGCCGTCAGTCGCATCCGTAGCCGTCGCCGTCGGCATCGAGGTCGTAGACGTCGTAGCCGACGATCTTCACCGAGCCATAGACGTACGCCGGCCCGTTGCCGCTGCCGCCGCCACAGTCGACATCGCTGGCGATCGGCACGCAACCGGAGTAGTTCGAGTCGCAGCTCCTCGTCGGCTTCGGCGGATCGACGTGCGTCCCATGCAAGACGATCCGGGGCACCGGCTTGCGAACAACGACCGTCTTGAGCAGCTTTCGTGCCGTCTGCACACCGTTCTTGAAGGTCACGCGGAAGGTCGTGACCCGCAGCCCGGCCCTGCCGGCTTGGCTCACCTTGCTCACCCCCTTCTTGAGCGTGTCCGTCGATCGGCTCTGCGAGGAGAACGGAACCTTCACCTGCTTGCGCACCGTCCGCTGCTTGACCGCTGCGGCCGGCTTGGCCTCCTTCGGTTTCGCCTGTGCGCCCCGTCCGCTGGCCGCGTGCGACTTCTGGTGCTCGGCCTCCGCTCCCGCACAGCCGGTCAGGCCCAGGACCACCAGGCTCACGACTGCCACGGCAGCGCACCAACTCAGACGTGTGCGTCGGCGCTCGCGGAGTGCGCTGGTCGTCGATGACATGGGAGTCCCCGTTCGTCGGCCTGTGATGTGGGTCACAGGGACCGTAGGACGGGAAGTGCCGCGAGTCCGGCGTTCGACCGAACTCGTGCCGCAGGGCTAGCCGAGCTCGGGGCGCTCCGGCGGGTGCTCGGCGGACGCCTTGCGGGCCGAGTCGCGGATCTCGAAGACCTCGGTCGCGAAGCCTCCGATCGCCGACGCGACGTCCTTCACCGCGCCCGTGATGATCGTGGTGACCTGTCCGACCGTCGACGCGGCCGCCTCGACCGTGCCCTGGACGGCGTCCTTGCGGATCTCCGACTTGCTCAGGTGGTCGCTCATGGCACCAGTGTCGTCGCGGACCGCACCGACCACAACGTGTTCCCACCCACGGCACTAGCCTGAACGCATGGCGGAGCCGACGTCGCGCGTGGAGCGCAAGGAGCGGACCCGCCGCGCCATCCTCGACGCCGCGCTCGACCTCTCCGACGAGAGCACGCTGGCCGCCCTCTCCCTGCGCCAGGTGGCCAAGGAGGTCGGCATCGTGCCGACCGCGTTCTACCGCCACTTCGACTCGATCGAGGCGCTCGGGCTGGCGCTGGTCGACGAGTCGTTCGTCTCGCTGCGCACGATGATGCGCGAGATCCGGCGAGGCGACCCGAGCTTCGCCGACATCGTGGACCGGTCGATCACCATCCTGGTCGACCACGTCCACCAGCAGCGGGCGCACTTCCTCTTCATCGCCCGCGAGCGCGCGGCCGGCCCGCCCGCCGTACGGGACGCGATCCGGCACCAGATCGAGCTGTTCGAGCGCGAGCTGGCCACCGACCTGGCGCGGCTGCCCCGCACCCAGCAGTGGTCCGGCGAGGACCTGCGCGTGCTCTCGAACCTGATCGTGACCGCCATGGTGTCGACCGCCGAGGCGATCCTCCAGGTCGCCGGCCGACCCGACGCCGAGAAGGAGCTGGTGGAGCACTCCCGCACCCAGCTGCGGATGGTGCTGGTCGGCGCGCTGAACTGGACGTCGAAGCCCTAGGAGTTGGGCCGCACCGTCAGGTCGGAGATGGTGGCGTCGAGCGGCAGGTCGAGCACGTGCAGGATCGCGTCGGCGACGGTCTCCGGGCGGATCCAGGCGCCGGCGTCGTAGTCCTTGCCCTCCTGCCGGTGCACCTTCTCCTGCATCGGTGTCGCCGTGCGGCCGGGATAGACGGTGCTGACGCGCACCCCGGCGCCCGACTCCTCGCCACGCAGCGAGTCGGCGAGCGCGCGCAGGCCGTGCTTGGAGGCGGCGTACGCCGACCACCCGGGGTGGGCGGTCAGGCCGGCGCCGGAGTTGACGAAGACGACGGTCCCGCGGGCCCGGCGCAGCGCCGGCAGGGCGACCCGGGTCAGGGCTGCGGGCGCGACCAGGTTGACGGTCAGCTGCTCGGCCCACGCCGATGTCGAGAGGTCGGCCACGGGCCCGAGCTCGACGACACCCGCGGCGTGCACGACCGAGTCGAGCTCGTCGGGGAGGTCGAGCGACTCCACCGACTCCGGCGACGCGAGATCGGCCACCAGGACCGTCGCGCCGGGGAGGTCCTCACGCAGCTGGTGGGCGCGCTCGGTGGAGCGGGCGAGCAGGACCAGGTCGTCACCGCGCTCGAGCAGCCGCTCGGCGAGCACGAACCCGATGCCGGACCCCGCCCCGGTGACCAGGTGCGTCGTCAACGGGTGAACACGATCTTGCCGAACTGCTCGCCGCCGAGCATCGCTGCGAAGCCCTCCCTGGCGTCGGTCATCGGGATGGTCCGGTCGATCAACGGCCGGGCTCCGGAGGCGTCGAGCAGCGACACCAGCGAGGCCAGCTCGTCACGGGTGCCCATGGTCGAGCCGATGACGCTCAGCTGGAGGAAGAAGATCCGGGTCAGCTCGGCGTCGTCGAGGTCGGGGCCCGACGTCGTACCCGAGGTGACGATGCGGCCGCCCGGTCGCAGCGCCCGGATCGAGTGCGACCAGGTGGCCTTGCCGACGGTCTCCATGACCGCGTCGACCTTCATCGGCAGCCGGGCGCCGGACTCGAACACGTCGTGCGCGCCGATCTCGAGCGCGCGTGCCCGCTTCGCCTCGTCGCGGCTGGTCGCGAGCACCCGCAGCCCGGCCGCGCGGGCCAGCGTGATCACGGCCGTCGCGACCCCGCCGCCCGCACCCTGCACGAGCACGGTCTCGCCGGCCTTGAGCTCGCCGCGGGTGAAGAGCATCCGGTACGCGGTCAGCCAGGCGGTCGGCAGGCAGGCCGCCTCCTCGAACGACAGCGAGGCGGGCTTCGGTACGACGTTGCGCCGGGGTACGGCGACCTTGTCGGCGAACGTGCCCTGGTAGCGCTCGGACAGCAGCGACCGCTTCGGGTCGAAGGTCTCGTCGCCGCTCCACGACGGGTCGCTGATCACCGCGTGCACGACGACCTCGTTGCCGTCCTCGTCGTACCCCGACGCGTCGCAGCCCAGGATCATCGGCAGCGCCTCCTCGCGCAGGCCGACGCCGCGCAGGGAGAAGAGGTCGTGGTGGTTGAGCGACGCGGCCTTCACGGTGACCGTGGTCCACCCGTCGGGGACCTCCGGGTCGGGCCGCTCCCCCACCTGGAGGCCGGAGAGCGGGTCGGTCTTCGAGAACTGGTCGGCGTAGACGGCGAACATGCCTCGAACCTACCGGTGGTTTCGAGACAGGCGCAGAGCGCCTTCCTCAACCACCGTCACCTGCGCGCGACACCGTCCCGGCGGGCGGCTGCCGCCACGGCCGCGGAGACGGCCGGGCCGACCCGCGGGTCGAACGGCGACGGGATGACGTAGTCCTCCGAGAGCGAGTCGCCGACCAGGTCGGCGATGGCCTCGGCGGCCGCGAGCTTCATGCCCTCGGTGATCGACGTGGCGTGGGCGTCGAACGCGCCGCGGAAGATGCCGGGGAACGCCAGTACGTTGTTGATCTGGTTCGGGAAGTCCGAGCGGCCCGTGGCGACCACGCGAGCGTGCCGGTGGGCGACGTCCGGGTGCACCTCGGGGTGGGGGTTGGCCATGGCGAAGATGATCGCGTCGGGAGCCATCCGCGCGACGTCCTCCTCCGGCACCGTGCCGCCCGAGACACCGAGGTAGACGTCGGCGCCGTCGAGCGCCTCGCCCAGGGTCCCGGTGCGCCCGGTCTTGTCCGCCGTCATCTCGGCCAGCTCCCGCTTGACCGGGGTCAGGTCGCTGCGGCCCGAGTGCACGACGCCCTTGCGGTCGGTGACCGCGAGGTCCGTGATCCCGGCCTCGAGCAGGATCTTGGCGATCGCGACGCCGGCCGCACCCGCTCCCGAGATCACGACCCGGGTCGTGGCGGCGTCCCGCCCGGTCAGCACGAGCGCATTCTTCAGTGCCGCGAGCGCGACCACGGCGGTGCCGTGCTGGTCGTCGTGGAAGACCGGGATGTCGAGCATCGCCTTGAGCCGGTCCTCGATCTCGAAGCAGCGTGGCGCGGAGATGTCCTCGAGGTTGATGCCGCCGAAGCTCGGGGCCAGTCGCGCCACCGTCTCGATGATCTCCTCGACATCGGTGGTGTCCAGGCAGATCGGCACGGCGTCGACGCCGCCGAACTGCTTGAACAGCACGGCCTTGCCCTCCATCACCGGCATCGCGGCGGCCGGCCCGATGTCGCCGAGCCCGAGCACGGCGGTGCCGTCGGAGACGACGGCGACGACGTTCGGCACCCACGTGTAGTGCTGGGTCATCGACGGATCCGCGGCGATCGCCTCGCACACGCGGGCGACGCCGGGCGTGTAGGCGAGAGAGAGATCGTCGCGGCCGTCGAGGGCCACGGTCGAGCGCAGCTCCATCTTGCCGCCGACGTGCAGGTCGAACACGGGATCCCCGGCGAAGGGATGTTCTGCAGCCATGACCAGATCAGCTTTCCGGAAGAGATACGTACGGCGGGGAGAAAGGCCCAGCTCGACGCGCAGGGGTGGTGCGCGGAACTCGTCGGGCCTCGGGGGGTCTCCCCGACATTCAGTCTGGCACAGCGTCAGAGCCGTCGAGGCCGGGGCCAGATCCTGGCCAGGGTGACCGCGATCACGTCGACGTCCGGCACCGGCCCGCGGTGCCGCGAGTCGACCCCCTCGTCGGCGTTGTCGCTGAGCAGCCACCAGGCCGGCGAGCCGTCGCTCGTCGTACGGCGCTCGGTCGCCCGCTTCACCGCAACCGTCCCGTCGGCGAGCCGCGCGACCACGAGGTCACCCGGTGCGACCGGGCGTCGGTAGGAGACGAGGAGCCGGTCGCCGTCGGCGAGCGTGGGCGCCATCGATCGCCCCCGCACGCGGGCAAACCCCAGTGCCGGTACCCGTTTCTCACCGGAAGACACGCCTCGTGCATCGCCTGACACGCGGAGTAGTGTCGCAGTCGAACGAAGGACAACCGAAGACGAGAGGACCCGCATGTTCGCGCGACTGTTCGCCCCCACCCTCGAGGTTTCCGCCCACTGCGACCTCCCCTGCGGCGTCTACGACCCCGCACAGGCCCGCATCGAGGCCGAGTCGATCAAGGCCATCATCGCGAAGGTCGCTGACAACGACGATGCCGACTTCCGCACCCGGGCGATCCTCATCAAGGAGCAGCGCTCCGAGCTGGTCAAGCACCACCTGTGGGTGCTGTGGACCGACTACTTCAAGCCGCCGCACTTCGAGAAGTACCCGCAGCTGCACACCCTGGTCAACGAGGCGACCAAGCTGGCCGGCGCCTCCGGTACCAAGGGTGAGCTCGACGCCGGCAAGGCCGACGAGCTGCTCGCAAAGATCGACCAGATCGCGGAGATTTTCTGGGAGACCAAGAAAGCCTGA
Source organism: Nocardioides sp. (assembly GCA_025965275.1). Lineage (GTDB taxonomy): Bacteria > Actinomycetota > Actinomycetes > Propionibacteriales > Nocardioidaceae > Nocardioides. The sequence goes on along the minus strand of JAOPXG010000120.1, from coordinate 2,771 downwards.
TCAGCACCCGCAGCACCCGTCGACCCGCCCGAGAGCCTCGGGCGGGTCGACCTCATTTCGGCCACACCCGGCAGAACTTCTTCCGCGGGGCGTCGATGGTCTATCGGCGGGGCAGGTGGTCGCCGAGATCGAGAGGTACGGACGGCGGCGTCGCCATGCGCCGCGAGGTCGGGACCGGGCCGGCGTAGTTCGAGAACGAGAACCCCGCGCGCATCTGTCGACTCGTCGTGAGATGCGGGTCGGTCTAGAGGGCCGCCCGCATGAAGGTTGACGGGATTGGTCACCGGGTAGACCACGCGAGAGCCCGTCCCGGTTACTGTTCGGGGCACGTCTCGGCGTACGACTCACCAGCCCCACCACAGCCCCAAGGACGGCGACCATGTCATCGATCGGAGCACCGACCGGCCAGACCACCGGTCACGAGGGCCAGCGAGCCGATGTGGAGCTCCGGCTCCCGGCCGACAGTGCCTTCGCATCCGTCCTCCGCACGACCACCGCCGGCCTGGCCGCTCGTCTCGACTTCCCGATCGACGACATCGAGGACCTCCGGATCGCCGTGGGCGAGGCCAGCGCGACGGTGCTCCCCGAGGCCGTCCCCGGCTCCGACCTGATCTGCCGCTTCTACATGAAGCCGGGCGAGCTGACGGTCGCCGTGGGTGTCACGGTCGAGAGCGCGGTCGAGCCCGACTACGACAGCTTCGCGTGGCAGGTCCTGACGACCCTCGCCACGAGCGCCACCGCCGACAACGCGGACGGGACGTTCACGATCAGCCTCTCCATGGAGCCCGGCAATCCCGGCGTCGGAATCTGACCATGTTCGCTTCCTCGCGGGACGACGACCAGGACCCGAGCGGTCTCACCGGCGTCGAGCTCACCCGCCACCGCAGCGCGGACTTCTTCCTCATCCTCCACGACGAGGGGGCCTCCCAGGCCAGCCGCAACTCGGCGCGCGACTCGCTGGTCCACCTGCACCTGCCGCTCGTCGAGCACTGCGCGCGGCGTTTCCGCAACCGCGGCGAGCCGCTCGAGGACCTGGTCCAGGTCGGGACCATCGGCCTGATCAAGTCGATCGACCGCTTCGACTCCGACCGTGGCGTGGAGTTCTCGACGTACGCGACCCCCACGATCATCGGCGAGATCAAGCGCTACTTCCGCGACAAGGGCTGGGCGATCCGGGTGCCTCGGCGGCTCCAGGAGCTGCGGATGCAGATCGGCACGGCCAGCGCCGAGCTCACCCAGAAGCTCGGCCGCTCCCCCACACCGCGTGAGCTCGCCGAGGTGATCGGCTGCACGGTCGAGGACATCGTCGAGGGGAACGAGTCGAGCAACGCCTACTCCACGCTCTCCCTCGACGCGACGGACGACAGCGACGACAGCACGGCGACCATGCTCGACGCCATCGGGATGGACGACGAGGGCCTCGAGCACGTCGAGATCCGCGAGTCGATCAAGCCCCTGCTCGACCGGCTCGAGCCGCGCGAGAAGAAGATCCTGCTGCTGCGCTTCTTCAAGAACATGACGCAGTCCCAGATCGCCGAGGAGATCGGCGTCTCCCAGATGCACGTCTCGCGGCTGCTCAACCGCACCCTCGAGCAGCTGCGGACCTCCCTGGAGGAGTCCTCCCGCTAGGGCTGTTCGGGGTCGTCCGAGAGGGCTTCGAGGCTCGCCGGGTGGAACAGGCCCGCCAGCACCACGACGGCGACCACGGCGATCGCCACCGCAACCAGCGTGGTGTCACCGCCGCGGAAGCTCCAGGCCACGCCCAGCTGGATCAGCTGCGCGAGCACGATCGGGCTGCGCGCCCAGGAGTGCCGGCGACTGACCGCCCAGGCGCACGCCACCAGGCCGGCACCGTAGATCGCGAAGAAGACGGAGGTCGTGAGGCCCATCGCCACCCGGCCCGTGCCGATGCTGGCCAGCTCCAGCACGGCGTACGCCAGGAGCAGGAGCCCCTCGACAGCCACGATCGAGAAGGCCACGACGAGCGGCGGCGGGTTGGAGGGGCGGCGTAGCGTCACCAGGGAAGCGTAGAGAGCGACGAGCGGGTGTGCAGAACCGGAGTGACTGCTGTGACGAATAAGACCTCGGCGAGGGGTTGTTTAACGGTCCAATAGTTGCCACGCTGGGGGTGCGCTCGTGAACGCGTTCACTTCGTGGTGCCTCCGAGCACCCGCGGGTCCCGTCTGCGTGACCCGCCACCACCTGTTTTCGAAGAAAGAGGGAAACCCCAGCCATGGATTGGCGCCACCGCTCTGCCTGCCTCGACGAGGACCCGGAGCTGTTCTTCCCGATCGGCAACACCGGTCCGGCCATCCTCCAGATCGAGGAGGCCAAGCAGGTGTGCCGACGCTGTGAGGTGCGCGAGCAGTGTCTCGCGTGGGCGCTCGAGGCTGGTCAGGACCACGGCGTGTGGGGCGGTCTCAGCGAGGACGAGCGCCGCGCGCTCAAGCGCCGCAACGCCCGGGCCCGCGTCCGCACCGCGTAGTCAGTCCAGGGGTACGTCGACCGCGGCCCTGGTGCCCGGTCCGTGCGGGACGGGTCCCAGCGCGAGCTGACCCCCCAGCTCGGACTCCACGAGCGTGCGCACGATCGAGAGCCCGAGGTTCGTCGAGCCGTCGAGGTCGAATCCCTCGGGCAGGCCGTGGCCGTCGTCGTCGACCGTCAGGTGCAGCCGACCCACCAGCCGGTGCACCGTCACGGTGATGCTTCCGACCTCGTCGGCCTCGTGGGTCGCGTCGTAGCCGTGCTCGACGGCGTTCTGGAGCACCTCG
>JAOPXG010000341.1 GCA_025965275.1 Nocardioides sp. | reverse complement strand
GCTGGCACCGGCGCGCTCGCGGGCTTCACGTCCAGCGACGGGAACACCGTCGCGGTCAAGGGATCGACCACCGTCGGGGTCTACTGCATCGACGTCATCAACCCCGCGTCCAGCGACGCCGCCAAGTACTTGGTCTACAAGTCCGACGCCGGTGGTCTGGTGTCTGGGTTCTCGGCCGGGTGCCCCTGATCCCGTAGCGGCCTAGTTACGGAGAAGGGTGGTGCCCGATGTCGGCGCCACCCTTCTCGGTTCTGTCGGGTCAGCTCGGGGGAGTCGGCGCGCCCGCCACCTCACCGAGGCCCGCACCACCGTGGCCGTGCAGTCCCTCCCCTTCTAGCAAAGCCGACGTACCGAGGAGCTGACCAGCATGGAGATCGTCACCCGCGACCCTGCGCCCATGCTCGACCGTGAGGAGGCCGCCCGGCTCCTGCACGAGATGGCTGCGGTCGTGCGGACGGTGTTCGCGGTGTCCGCACCTGCCGGGCAGCCGCCCCCAGCGTCCGTTCCCGTCGAGATCCAGACCGCCCCGACCTCCATCCAGGCCGTCCCCAGCATCTCCATGCCGACCGCGATCCCGGTCGCCGGCCTGCCCGTCCCGTCTCTTCCCCTCCCGGCACCCGAGGCCACCGACTCCGCGGAGCGCCACTCGATGGCGCTGCTGCAGGAGATCGCGTTCCTCGACGACTGACCCCTCACCACCCAGGCAGGACCCATGGCACCGCGCGCCCGTACGTCGCTCCGGCGACTGGTGGCTGCCACCTGCCTCGCCGTGGTCGCTCTCGCGGTGCCCACGCCCGCCCACGCCGGTCCCGCCCGGACCACACCCCAGCGGACCCCCGACGCCGAGCACGCCGTCGACACCGCTCGCGCGGCCTACGACGCCGCCAACGAGCGCGTCGCCGCGCTGAGCGGCCAGACAGCCCGGTTGCAGTCCAACGCCGCGACTGCCGAGGCCGAGGCGGAACGCCTCCGCGCGGAGGTGGCCACCGATGACGGTGGCTTCCTGGGCGCCGTCGACAGCTTCCTCGGCTCCGACGGGTCTCCCCTCGACCGCGCCGCCGAGGCGGCCGACAACGCCGAACTCGCCCGACGGCTCGCCGCGATGGCCCAGGATGCACTGACCGCCGCGATCGCCGCGACCGAACAGGCGCGCCTGGTGTGGGAGAAGGCCGAGCGCGACCAGGCGCGCATCGAGGCGGAGTGGAGCGCGACGGAGGCGGCCGACGCCGCGATCCGCCGGTCGCGGTTCCTGCCGTCGTACGACGTCACCGACCCGGCGCAGGACCGGCGCAACCAGCGGGCGCTCCGGGGATGGCACGACTACCTGCGCGAACTCGCGCGCCACGCGGTCGTCCCGCCGCCGCTGGCCGACCTCGTCGACCCGGCGCGCGTCGCGGCACCGCTCGAGCCGCTCCGCGACGCGCGCAACGACCTCGCCCCGGGACTGGCTGCCCTCGACCCGGCGGGCCGGCCGGCGGTGACCGTGCTCTCGGCCGAGGCGGTGCGCGCGGTCTCCGACGCCTTCCGCCGGGTGGGCCTACCCGACGTGCCCGGCGCGATCGCCCCCGCGACCTACGCCTGCGGCGGCCTGGTGGCCAACGCCTGGGGCACCTCGCCCACGACAGCCGACCTGCCCGCCGACGCGGCGGGCCAGTGGGACGCGCTGCGCACGGTCCGGCCGAGCTCGGTGCAGACCGGCGACGTGGTCATCCTCGGCAGCAGGGCCGACGGCCTCGCCGAGACCGGCGTCTACGTCGGCGACAACCAGGTGATCCTGGCCGACCCGACGACCGGCGTCGCCGCCGTACGCCCCCTGACGCGCAGCCTGCTGGGCGTCCGCCGGGTCGGCCTCGGCCCGGCGCGGCACGCGGCTCCCCCGGCCGGCGGCGTCTGCGCCCCCGAGGACACGACCGTCGAGAGCAGCGGCGCCGGGCCGCTCCGCCTGCCGCTCGCGGCCGGCAGCTACCAGCTGACCGCGGGCTTCGGCGTCGAGGGCGAGCGCTGGTCGACCGGCGAGCACACCGGGCTCGACTTCGCCGCGCCGACGGGCACACCCGTCGTGGCGGCCGGGTCCGGCACGGTGACCGTCGAGCATCCGGACTGGGCCGGCAACCTGGTCCGCGTCGACCACGGCGGCGGGGTCGAGACGTGGTACGCCCACCTCTCCCGCGTCGACGTCGTGCCCGGCCAGCAGGTCGACACCGGCGACCCGATCGGGCTGGTCGGCTCGCTCGGCAACACCAGCGGACCCCACCTCCACCTCGAGGTCCGGCTCGACGGCCTGGCCTACGACCCGGCCCAAGTGCTCGACCTGCCCGAGCTCCCGCGACCGACGTACCCCAACGGCGAGATGCCCGACACCGCGCTGTGCCCGGCCACCCCGGACGGCGCCCAGCTGCTCCGCTGCGACGCCGCGGTGGCCTACCGGCTCCTCGGCGCTGCCTACGCCGACGCGTTCGGGCTCGAGCTCTGCATCACCGACTCCTACCGCTCGAAGTCCGGCCAGGACCAGGTCTTCCGGGAGAAGCCGCGCCTCGCCGCTCTCCCGGGCACCTCCGTCCACGGCCTCGGCCTCGCCGTCGACCTGTGCGGCGGCATCGAGCAGTTCGACAGCGCCGAGCACACCTGGCTGGTCGACCACGGGCCGGCGCTGGGGTGGCAGCATCCTGACTGGGCCGCCGCCGGAGGCAGCCGGCCCGAGCCCTGGCACTTCGAGTACACCGGTGAGGCGTCATGACCGTCACGTCACCGGCCGCTAGCGTCATCGACGTCCCCGCCACCCCCTGGGAGGAACGTGTGCAGACCGACCACCCCGTCGACTCCCTGTGGGACCGCTACAAGCGGGAGGGCGACCCGTCGGCGCGCGACCGGCTCGTCGTCCACTACTCGCCGCTGGTGAAGTTCGTCGCCGGCCGCGTCCGCTCCGGGCTGCCGCCGTCCGTCGAGCAGGCCGAGCTCGTCTCCGACGGCGTGATCGGGCTGATGGACGCGCTGGAGAAGTTCGAGCCGGAGCGCGGGCTGCAGTTCCAGACGTACGCCGTGTCGCGGATCCGGGGCGCCATCGTCGACGGGCTCCGCGCCGCCGACTGGGTGCCGCGGTCCGTGCGCGAGAAGATCCGCGACATCGACGCCGCCCAGGCGAAGCTCGAGCGGAGCCTGGGCCACAGCCCGTCGGACTCCGAGGTGGCGGCGGAGCTCGGGATGTCGGTCGCCGAGCTGCGCAAGGTCTACGGCCAGACGGCGCACACCAGCGTGGTGAGCTTCGAGACCGGGCTCGACGAGCACGAGGTCCCGCACGCCACCACCGACCTCCCGGGCGCCGACGACGACATCCCGCCGCACTTCCTCGCCGCCGTGCGCGAGCTCCCCCAGCGCGACCAGATCGTGGTCGCCCTCTACTACTGGGAGCGGCTCACGCTCGCCGAGATCGGCCAGGTGCTCGGCGTCACGGAGTCCCGGGTCAGCCAGCTGCACAGCCGGGCGACCCTCACCCTGCGCCGGAAGCTGCTCGAGACGGCCGTCTGACCTCGTTCCACTGAGTGGAAGTCCCGGCTGTGGCCAGCTGTGAGCGTGGGCACAGGGTGGGGCATCGTCTCGGGAAGGAACAACGATGTCCGTCTTCACCCGCCCCGCCGTGGGCCCTCGCCGTACGCCGACCGCGGGCGGCCTCTGGCCGGTTGCCCTCTGCTGGCTCGCCGTCGCACTCGACGGCTTCGACCTGGTCGTGATCGGCGCCGTGATCCCGACGATCAGCAAGTCCGGCGACCTCGGCTTCACCGACGCGTCGCTCACCACGGCCTCCACCATGGGTCTCGTCGGCGTCGGCATCGGCGCCGTGCTGATCGGCCCGGTCACCGACCGGCTCGGCCGCCGGGTCACGCTGATCTCCTGCATCGCGTGGTTCTCGGTGCTCACCATCGCGGTCGCGTTCGCCCCGAACGTCGGCACCTTCGTCACCCTGCGCCTGCTCGCCGGGCTCGGCCTCGGCGCGTGCCTGCCGATCGCGCTGACCTTCATGTCGGAGCACTCCCCCGCCCACCGCAACGGCACCGCGATGACCCGGGTGATGACGGGCTACCACGTGGGCGCCGTGCTCACCGCCCTCCTCGCGCTCTGGGTCATCGATGCCTGGGGCTGGGAGGCGATGTTCGTGATCGGCGGCATCGCGGGCCTGCTGGTGCTGCCCTTCATGTGGGCCAATCTGCCCGAGTCGGAGACCTTCCTCGAGGTGAGGAAGGAGAAGCCCACCGGCCGGATGACCGACGTGCTCAAGGGTGGCTACCTCCGCGTCAGCCTCGGCCTCTGGGTGGCGTCGTTCATGGGCCTGCTGCTCGTCTACGGCCTCAACACCTGGCTGCCGAAGATGATGGGCGACGCCGGCTACTCCATCAAGGCCGGCACCGGCCTGCTCCTGCTCCTCAACCTCGGTGCCGTGATCGGGCTGCTCGTCGCCGGCACCATCTCCGACGCGCGCGGCAACAAGCCGACCGTGCTCGCCTGGTTCGGGATGGCCGCGCTCTTCCTGGCGCTGCTCAGCATCAAGATGCAGAACGAGTACCTCGTGTACGCCGCCGTGCTCCTCACCGGCATCTTCGTCTTCAGCGCGCAGGTGCTGGTCTACGCCTTCGTCGGCCACCTCTACCCGCCGCAGATCCGGGGCACGGCGCTCGGTCTCGCCGCGGGGATCGGCCGGGTCGGCGCGATCGTCGGCCCGTCGATCACCGGTGCGCTCGTGACCGCCGGGATCGCCTACCCGTGGGGCTTCTACGTTTTCGCCGGCGCCGCGCTGCTCGCCGTCCTGGCTCTCGCGACGGTGCCCGCGCACATGCGCCGGGCCGAGGCCTAGAGGAGCGCGACCCGCTGCGACGCCACGACCGCGTTCATCGCGGGCCGGGCGCCGCTCTTGAGCACGTAGGGGAAGCTCACGAAGCCGTGCGGCATCAGGTGGAAGTCCTCGACCGTCACGTCGTTGCCGGCGTCGGCGAGCGCCTGCGCGTACTGCACGCCGGCGTCGTGCAGCGGGTCGAGCCCGGCGACGACGACGACCGCCGGCGGCAGCCCGGAGAGGTCGCGCGCGTGCAGCGGCGAGAGCCGCCAGTCGAACGGGTCGACGTCGTCGGTCACGTAGTGGTCGTGGAAGACGTCCATGTCCGCGTTGGAGAGCACGATGCCGCGGGTGTTGGCCCGGTACGACGCGGTCTCGCGGATCCCCTCGGTGAAGTCGACCGCGGGGTAGATCAGGGCCTGGTGGCCGATCGCGGGGCCGCCGTCGTCGCGGGCCGCGATCGTGACGACGGCCGCGAGGTTGCCGCCCGCGCTGTCACCCATCACGCCGATCCGGGCGGGGTCGCCGCCGAGCTCGCCGGCGTGCTCGACGGCCCAGACCAGGCCGCCGTAGCAGTCGTCGACCGCCGCCGGGAAGCGGTGCGTGGGCGCGAGCCGGTAGTCGACCGAGACCACGATCGCGTCGAGGTCGCGGGCCACGATGCTGCAGCTCCAGTCGCACTGGCGCGAGCTGCCGAGCGCGAAGCCGCCACCGTGGAAGTTCACGACGACCGGCCGCGGCGTGCGCGACCAGGACTCCGGCGTGTAGATCCGGAGCGGGACCTCGCCGTGCGGCGCGGCGTACGACGTGGTCCGCACGCCGACGCCCTTCTGCAGCCGCCCGAGGACGAGGGCGGCCGGCCCGGTCTCGGGGATGGCCGTCGTCTGCACCTTCTCGAGCTGCTCGGCGGTCATCCGCGCCACCGAGAGACCCGGGTTGGCCTTGAACATCGTGTCGATGGCGCGCACGCCCACGGGAAGCTTCGTCACGCCACGACACTAGTGTCAGGCGGCGTCGACGCGCGGCCTTCTCGAGGTGGCCGCCAGCGGCAGCCGCACCACGAACCGTGCGCCACATCGGTGGTCCGACACCACCGAGATCGTGCCGCCGTGCTCCTGCAGGACGGACGCCACGATGGCCAGGCCCAGGCCCGTGCCCTGCATGGCGCCCTTGCGCGCACTGGTGGACCTGAAGAACCGCGTGAACAGCTTGCCCTGTTCGCCACGCGGGATCCCGATGCCGTTGTCGCGCACCTCCAGGACCGCCTCGCCGGAGTCGACGCCGAGCTCGCACCTGATGACGCCGCCGTCCTCGGTGAACTTGATCGCGTTGCTGACCAGGTTGAAGACCACGCGTGCGAGCTGGGCCCTGTCCCCGCGGACGACCACCGGCCGGTCGGGTGCCGCGAACGTCAGGTCGAGGCGCCGCTTCGCGACCAGCGGGTCCAGGGTCTTCCAGGCCGAGGACACGACGTCACAGAGGTCGACGTCGTCCCACGCGAGCGTGGACCCGTTGCTGTCGAAGCCGGAGAGGGTCTGCAGGTCGTCGGCCAGCGCGATCAAGCGTTTGCCGTTGCGCCGTACGGCGTCGACGAGCTCCTTCTGTCGCGGGCTCAGCGTTCCGCCGACACCTTCGGCGAGGAGCTCGGTGTAGCCGGCGATGCTCGTGATCGGCGTACGCAGCTCGTGGCTCACCGTCGCGATGAAGTCGCTCTTGGCCCCCTCGAGCTCGCGGACCCGCCTGACGGCCTCCTCCTCACGGGAGACCGCCGAGGCGAGCCGGGCGTCGGTCCCTCGCTCGTGTGTCACGTCGCGGACCATGCCGAGGAATCCGACCTGGGTGCCGTTCGCATCGGTCACCGGGGACACCTCGATCGAGGCGATCAGCCGAGTGCCGTCGGACCTGACCATCGGCCAGTCGTGCTGGCTGGCGGTGCTCCCGGCCTCACCGGGTGGCCCCTCGATCAGGGTCAGCAGCCGGCCGACGACAGGCGGCACGCCCAGCGCCGCGGCTCGCGCACGGAGCGCGTCCGGGTCGAAGAAGTCGTCCGGGAGCGGGCGCCCGAGCATCTGGTGCGCCGTGCGGCCGAACATCTGCTCGGCCCCGAGGCTGAAGTACGTCACCCGGGCATCCATGTCGGTACCGATGAAGGCGGTCGTGGTGGCCGACCTCATCAGCAGGCTGAAGACGCCGACCGCGTCCCGCCCCCCGGAGACGTCCACACCGGTGCTCACCATGTGGGTGCGCACGCCGGCGTCGTCACTGATGAACGCGTTCGACCAGAACACCCGGCGGACACGGCCCGACCTGGTCACCACATCGCCCTCGTAGGCCAGCGGGACACCGGCGGCTCCCGGGATCGCGTACGCCGCAGCCGCCGTGGCCCGGTCGACAGGCGGCATGGTCATCTCCCACACCGGTTGGCCGAGCATGTCCTGCCGGGAGTGGCCGGTCACCCGCTCGGCGACCCTGTTCATGCTGACGATGACGCCGGTTCCGACCTCGCTCACGATGATCACGCACCCCGCGGCGTCGAGGATGTGCGGGCAGAGCAGATGCGGGTCATCCGGGGGTACGCGAATATCCATGTGCCGCACCGGTACTCACTGGCGCCGCAGGGCCGAACTCGCCCGAGAAGGCACCATCACGCAGGTCGTGGCCGAGGGGACCCACGGCACTGTCGGGCTACCTGCCTCACCCACCCTACGCCTGCGCCTGCGCCGACATCTCCCCCGGGCCACGCCCTCGTCAACGTCAGGACCCACGGCGCGGGCGTACTCTCAGCTTATGAGGACCGTCGCGGCCGCACTCTGGACGCTGACGGCAGTTCTCGTCCTCGGCCACCTCGCCCAGCCTGCCGGCGTTCTCGGCGACACGACGTACCTCCTGGGAGCGGGCCTCGCCCCCGTGGTCGCCTGGCTCGGCACCCTGCGTGCGCGACGCGGGCGGCGGCTGGTGCCGGTCCTGATCGCCGCGGGACTCACGGCCTCCGCCCTCGGAGACCTGATCTGGTACATCTACTACTGGGCGGGCAACGAGCCCGACGTGTCGATCGCCGACATCCCGTACTTCCTCAGCTACGTCGGGCTCGGCGCCGCGATCCTGGTCATCACGCTGGTCCGGCACGACGGCACGGCCCGGATCGACGCCGACGCCGTGATCGACGCGCTGACCGTGGTCGTCGTCAGCGTGCTCGTCATCTGGAGCCTGTCGGTGCACGACATCGTGGCCGACGACTCGGTCTCGGCGTTCACCCGCCTCGTCTGGGCCGCCTACCCGGTCGCCGACGCGGTCCTCCTCGCCCTCGTCCTGAGGGCACTGTCGGTGCGGCGCACCCGCGAGGCGCTCGGCGTCACGTTCGCGGTCGGGGTGGCGTGCTGGCTCGTGTCCGACCTCGGCTACCTCCTCCTGACCGTCTCGGGCACGGTCTCCGCGGTCCTCGACGTCGGCTGGATCGTCGGCGGGGTCCTGATGGCGACCTCCACGTGGCGGGGACAGGCGCCACCGGAGCCGGAGACCCAGGCCGAGCTCGACGCCCGGGCGCCGCTCGGCAAGCTCGGGATCGCGATCCTCCCGCTCCTGGTGCCGCCCGCGCTGCTCCTCGCCGCCGACCTCTCCGGGAGCCCGGTCCGACCCGTCGAGGCGGTCGTCGGGATGGTGCTGCTCGCGGCCATCGCGTTCACCCGCACGGCCCGGCTGCTGCGCTCCGAGGGCCGGTCCCGGGCCGAGCTCGCGGCGTCGCGGGACGCCGCACTCGAGGGGTCACGCGCCAAGTCGGCGTTCCTCGCCACGATGAGCCACGAGATCCGCACCCCGATGAACGGCGTCATCGGTCTCACCGGGCTGCTGCTGACCAGTGACCTCGACCAGCGCCAGCGTCAGTACGCCGAGGGCGTGCGCAGCGCGGGCAACGCGCTGCTCGCGATCATCAACGACATCCTCGACTTCTCGAAGGTCGAAGCCGGTCGCCTCGAGCTCGAGTCCATCGACTTCGACCTGGTCCGGGTGGTCGAGGAGGTCGCGGAGATCGTCGCCGAGTCCGCCCAGGAGAAGGACCTGGAGCTGCTGGCCTACTGCTCGCCCGAGCTCCCCGTCGCGCTGCGCGGCGACCCGGCCCGGCTCCGCCAGCTGCTGATCAACCTGACCGCCAACGCCGTGAAGTTCACGGCCGAGGGCGAGGTCGTCGTCCGCGCCCATCTCGAGGCGCGGGCACCGTCCGGCGTCGTGGTCCGGTTCGAGGTCCAGGACACCGGCATCGGGATCGCCACGGACGACCGGGCGCGCATGTTCGAGCCCTTCTCGCAGGCCGACTCGTCGACGACCCGGCGCTACGGCGGCACCGGTCTCGGACTGGCGATCTGCCAGCAGCTGGTCACGGCCATGGGCGGCACGATCGGCGTCGAGAGCTCGCTCGGCGCGGGCAGCACCTTCTGGGTCACGGCGCCGTTCGGCCTGGCCGAGGACACCACGACCGCGCCGCCTCGGCGCCCCGACGAGCTCACCGGGCTGCGCGTGCTCGTGGTCGACGACAACCAGACGAACCGGATGATCCTCCATGACCAGCTCGAGGCCTGGGGCCTGTCCGTCGCGCTCACCGACAGCGGGGCGACCGCCCTCACCATGATGGCGGCGGCCGGCCGCGCCGGCCGCGCCTTCGACCTCGCGGTCCTCGACCTCTGCATGCCGGACATGGACGGGCTCGACCTCGCCCGACGCATCTCGGCGGACGCCGGCCTGGCGACCACCGGGCTGGTGCTGCTCACCTCCGGTCCCGACATCGGCGACGCGCAGGCGCGGGCCGCCGGGATCTCCGCGAGCCTGACGAAACCGGTCCAGCTCTCGCGGCTCCAGGCGACGCTGCAGGGTGTCGTCGGCAACGCCCGGCAGGCGGTGCGGCCCCCGGTGGCCGCGTCCCCCACGCGGCGTGGCCGGGTCCTCGTCGTCGAGGACGGCGAGATCAACCAGCTGGTCGCCGCCGGCATCCTCGAGCACCTCGGTTACCGCGTCGACGTGGTCGACGGCGGGGTCGAGGCGCTCGCCGCGATGCGCGACGCGACCTTCGACGCCGTCCTGATGGACGTGCACATGCCGGGCATGGACGGTTACCAGGCGACCGCCGAGATCCGCCGGATCGAGGGCGACGCTCGGCGCACGCCGATCATCGCGATGACCGCGGGAGCGGTCGTCGGCGATGCCGAGCGGTGCCTCGCGGCCGGCATGGACGACTACCTGTCGAAGCCCATCGACGTCGCCGCGGTCGACGCAGCCCTCGGCCGCTGGGTGCCCGCGCCCTGACCCGGCTCCGGGCCGGTGACGGCGCGGGAGGTGCGGGTGCCGGTAGCCTCGGTCCCGGGGGCCAGTGCGACCGAGGGAGCAACGATGACCAGCACGCCGACCAACCTGCTCGAGGACCTCGAGCCGGTGGTGGCCGAGAACCTCGACCGCCATCTCTCGCTCGCCCAGGAGTGGCACCCCCTCGACTACATCCCGTGGAGCAAGGGCCGCGACTTCGCGTTCCTCGGCGGCGAGGACTGGGCACCCGAGCAGTCGGAGCTGTCCGAGACGGCGAAGGCCGCGATGTTCACGAACCTGCTCACCGAGGACAACCTGCCGTCCTACCACCGCGAGATCGCGACCCGCTTCGGTCGTGACGGGGCCTGGGGCACGTGGGTGGGCCGCTGGACGGCCGAGGAGAACCGGCACGGCATCGCACTGCGCGACTACCTCGTCGTCACCCGCGGGGTCGACCCGGTCGAGCTCGAGCGGGCCCGGATGGACTACATGACGTCGGGCTACGACTCCGGCGACAAGACCGCGCTCGAGGCGGTCACCTACGTGTCCTTCCAGGAGCTCGCGACCCGGGTGTCGCACCGCAACACCGGCAAGGTCACCGGCGACCCGATCGCCGACAGGCTGCTCGCCCGGATCTCCAAGGACGAGAACCTGCACATGGTCTTCTATCGCAACATCGTGTCGGCGGCGCTGGACATCGCGCCGGACGCGACGATGCGCGCGATCGCCGACGAGGTGATCGGCTTCGAGATGCCGGGCGCCACGATGGCGGGCTTCCGGCGCAACTCGATGATCATCGCCAAGGCCGGCATCTACGACCTGCGGCTCCACCACGACGACGTGATCATGCCGGTGCTGCGCCACTGGGACGTCCTCGACCGCACCGACTTCGGCCCGGAGGGCGAGCAGGCGCGCGACGAGCTGGCGGCGTTCCTCGAGGCGCTCGACGCCCAGGCCACGAAGTTCGTCGACCGGCGCGAGGAGAACCGGGCCCGGGTCGCCGCGCGCGACGACGGGGTGCGCCAGGACATCGTCGCGTCCTGAGGGCGGGGCACGGCCGAGCGGAAGCAGTCAGGTTCCTGGCAGGAACGGGGCACCAACCTCCGTGCCATGGAGCCCGGTGACGCTCCCGGTCCGACGGGCCACGACTGGTTGAGCCTCCGGTCTGGGGGGTACTGCCGAGCCATGAGGATCATGCGCACCGCGGCCTACATCGGCATCGCCAAGAAGCTGTACGACGAGGCCCGCAAGCCCGAGAACCAGCGGCGGATCAAGCAGGCCGTGACGACCGTGCGGGAGCGTCGGGCCCGCCGGGCCGGCGCCTGAGGTTCAGGAGGTCGGCCGGATCGGTCCGCCGCCGGGCGGCACGGACTCGAGCACCTCGACCTCGTCGCCGACCCGGATCGTGACGCCGGCGGTGTCCGGAACCAGGTTGATCCCGAACCAGGTCTTGCCGTCCCACCGCCGGACCCGGGCCAGCGAGGCGATGGGCTCCTTGCCGCGCAGCCCGGTGTCCGGGTCGATCGTGGTCAGGACGCAGCGGGCGCAGCCCTTGACCGCGCGGAAGACCGCGTCGCCGACCCGCACCCGTCGCCAGTCGTCCTCGGTCCACACCTCCGCACCCGCGACCACGAGGTTGGGCCGGAACCGGGTCATCGGCAGCGGGTCGTGGGCGCCCTGCGAGGTCTCGACGACGACGTCGTTGAGCGCGGCCAGGGACTCCTCCGTCGCCAGCAGCAGCGGGTAGCCGTCGGCGAAGGACACCCGGTCGCCGGGCTCGCCGAAGTCGGGGGTGGTCGGACGCCGGGTCGGGTCGTCGAGGTGGACGAGGCGCGCCGTACGCCCCATCGCCTTGCTGAACCAGACGTCGGCCTCCGGACCTGCCGGCGCCGCCGTGAGGTGCGACGACCACAGGTGGACGGGCGTCTGTGTGTCCGGGTCCGGCGTCGCCACGGTGAGCGTCGGCAGGTCCGGTGCCGTCACGACCAGACCCCCCGGTGTGATCGCGGGATCGATCAGCACCATTCGGTTGACCTCGCGGGCGGTGATGACCGAGCCGTCCTCGTCGACCAGCATCCAGCGGCGGTCGCCGGCCAGTCCCCAGGGCTCGATGAGCAGCTCCGGCACGGCCTCCCCCCGGCAGGACTTGACCGGGAACCGGTGGATCGAGCTCAGGGTCAGCGCCACCGGGTCAGGATAGGCGTCCGCCTCGTCCTGGCGTCCCCGGAACCGTGGCCTGGCAGGGTGGATCCATGAGTCCGGTCGTCGGTGTCGTCTTCCGTCCCCAGTCGCCGCCCGAGGAGCTGCGCGCCGTCGTCGAGCTCGCCGACGGGGCCGGGATCGCGGAGCTGTGGCTCTGGGAGGACTGCTTCCTCGAGGGCGGGCTGACCACGGCGACGGCGGCACTCGCCTGGTCGTCGAGACTGACGGTGGGGATCGGGCTGCTCCCGGTGCCGTTCCGGAACCCGGCGCTGGCGGCGATGGAGATCGCGACGGTCGCACGCCTGTTCCCCGAGCGGCTGGTCGTCGCCCTCGGCCACGGCGTCCAGGAGTGGATGGTCCAGGTCGGCGCGGCCGTCGAGTCCCCGATGACCCTGCTCCGCGAGCACACGTCGGCCGTCCGGTCCCTGCTCGCCGGTGAGACCGTCGACGTGTCCGGACGCTACGTCCGGCTCGACCACATCGCGCTCGACTGGCCGCCCACCGTGCCGCCCCGCCTGCTGGTCGGTGCCCGGGGTCCGAAGTCGATCACCCTGGCCGGCGAGGTCGCCGACGGGGTGCTCCTCGACTCGGTCGTCGACCCGGCCGTCGTCCGGCGCGCGCGCGAGCTGGTCGGCACGGCCGCGCACGTCGCCGTCTACACCGAGGTCGCCGACGCCTCCCGCGTCCCGGACTGGGTCGCGGAGCTCGGCGAGGCCGGCGCCGACACGGTGATCCTGCAGGGGGCCGAGGAGGCACCGGGCGCGCGCCCGCTCATCGAGGCGCTCGCGCGATGAACACGTGCTCGAGCCCCGGCCGGTCGGGCGCATCGCGGACGTCGACCACCTCGTAGCCGGTCTCGACCAGCGACCGCTCGACCTCGTCGCGCTCGCGGAACCGGAGCGTCGACTCCGACGTCAGCACCGCCCCGTCCGCCTCGAAGACGTAGGTCCACCGGAAGGTCACCAGCGGCTCGGCGACGGCGACGAGCTCGCACGACGCGTCCACCACGCCGACACCCTCGAGCTCCACCCGGGAGCGGGTCGCCTCCGGGACCCACGCCTCCCAGGCCCGCCGCCCCGCCACGCGGGTCTCGAACACCAGGTGTCCGTCGGAGCGCAGGGCCGCCCGGACGCCGGCGAGCGTCGCGCGCCACTCGTCGTCGGTGACGAACACCTGCGCGACGTTGCCGGTCATCGTGGCGAGGTCGACCTGGAGCGGCGGCAACGTCGTCGCGTCGCCGTGGATCCAGCGGACCCGGTCGGCACCGGGCTTCGCCCGGGCGACGTCGAGCGACGCGCGTGCCGGGTCGACCCCGACCACGTCGATCCCCCGCGCGGCGAGCAGCGTGGCGAACGTCCCGGTCCCGCACCCGACGTCCAGCACGCTGCGGGCACCGAGCTCGTCGACGACCGCGTCGTACACCTCGAGATCACTGCGGTCGGGATCGCCCGGGTCGTAGATCTGCGCGAGCCGCGGGTCGTCGAAGATCGGGTCGGGCACGACCATGACGCTACCGGTGACCGCCTCGGTGAGGACCCACATCCGCGCGGCCTACCGCACGATCGGCCTCGACCGCCGGGCCCAGGTGATCGTGTGGGCCCAGGCGGCCGGCTGAACAAGAGCGGATCCTGGACGAGATGGGTCGGCCCGACGACCGTTGACGGTCGCGCACCGCGCCTCCATCAGTCGCCCGGGCCGGACGCGCTGCCGTCACCCCACGCCGCGCGAGCCCCCGAGTCGCCGACCCGGTAGACCTGAACCACGGACGCCAGGCCGATGATGATGGCGAGGACCGCGACGATGTTCAGGATCATCGGCCGGCCGGTCCCCTCCGAGCGCCCGTGGCGTCGCTCGAGCCAGACGAGAGCTGCCGACGTGATCAGCAGGGCCAGCGCGAACCAGACGAGGGTGTCGCCGAGCTCGGCGTGCTCGCCCGGGTTCCCGACCCGCTTCTCGAGCTCCTCGCCGCTGGAGGTGGCGACCGGACACAGCACGGTGGCCACGAGGGCGGCGGCGACCACGAGCGGACCGTACGGACCCCGCCAGCTCGGCCGGACGGCGATGGCGATCGTGCCGAGGGTGGCGAGCGGGAGCAGCACCACGATCGCGTGGACGACCAGGGGGTGGACGGGGATCCCGTTGATCAAGTCGAACATCATGCTCCTTCAGGCGCGGACGGCGTGCACGGAGCATGGGCCATCGGACCTGCTACGAACCTGACTGCACGTGTCCCCCTGTCCACGCTCGTGCCGTGACGTCAGCGCGCGAACATGACGGATGCGCCGAGGACACGGGGTCCCCGGCGCATCGACCGCGGCCGACCGAGAGGTCAGGCGGCCAGGGTCTCCGGGTCGGCCTCGAGCCGGCGCGCGTGACCGTCCTGGACGGTGAACCAGGCGACCGCACCGACGATGACGACGAGGAAGACCGCACTGGTGCCGTTGGTCCCGAGCCCGAGACCGCCGTCCCCGGGGGCCGCGGTGAGCAGATCGCCGAGCGACGCACCGAAGGGTCGGGTCAGGACGTAGGCGGTCCAGAAGGCGAGGACCGCGTTCAGGCCCCCCTTCCAGAAGGCGAGCGAGACCAGCCCGATCAGGGCGCCGAAGATCACCAGGGCAGTGAGGTACCCGAGTCCGAGCTCTTCGGACACCAGGTCGCCGGCACTGGTTCCGAGGGCGAAGGTGAACAGGATGGCGAGCCAGTAGAACGCCTCGCGGCGACTCGTCACGATCGTGTGGATCGAGAGGGTTCGCTCCGAGCGGTACCACCCGGCGAAGGTCGCGGCCAGGCAGGCCCCGAAGACGATGGTGGTCGTCCAGAGGCTGACCCCGAAGTTGTCGACGAGGTTGTCGGAGATCAGCGTGCCGACGACGCTGATCAGGACGACCGCGAGCCAGTAGGCGACGGGCACGTAGCGACGGGTCCGGAACTGGACGACCAGCACCACCGCGAGCAGCGCGGCCATGATGAGCGAGGTGACCGTCAGACCGAGACCGACGTTGTCGGCGAGGAAGTCCGCGGCGGTCTCACCCACGGTGGTGGACAGGATCTTGACGACCCAGAACAACAGTACGACCTCGGGGACCTTGTTGAGCATCGCTCGTCGTCGAGGACCCCCGGTGTCGTCGTGGTGGGCGGTGGCTGCCGGCCGGACGCGCGGCTCGCTGTTCGAGTGAGTCATGGGCCCGATGGTGGGCACCCGAACCTGCTAGCTGCCTGACCGGGACGGGCATCGCTCGATCACCACGCGTGGATCGGTTCAGGATGGGAAGACGCTGTCCGATGGAGAGGTCGTCACCATGTCCCGCATGTCCCGCGCCGAGGAGCTCCCGTGATTTCGCGTCGTACGATCACCGGGCTCGTGCTCACCGTTCTGGTGCTGACGGCCTGTCAGACCACTGCTCCGGCCGAACCGCGGCCCGCCGGCACCACCGCCACCCGCCCGGCCCACGCCGCGCGGGTGACCAAGCTCCTGGTCTTCGTGGTGGAGAATCACTCGCGGGACGAGATGCGGCGACAGATGCCTCACACCTTCGCGCTCGCTCGCAAGTACGGCTTCGCGACGCGCTACCGGGCGGTCACCCACCCGTCGTTGCCCAACTACCTGGCCATCGCGGGCGGCAGCACGTTCGGTGTCACGGACGACGCATCCCCGGCGAGCCACGAGATCCACGGACCGTCGGTGTTCGGGCAGGCGATCGATGCCGGCAAGACCGCGGAGGTGTACGCCGAGGGGATGCCCCGGCGCTGCGCGCTGGCGACCGGTGGCGACCGCTACGCGGTCAAGCACAACCCGTGGGCGTACTTCGTCGACGAGCGCAGGTCGTGTCGCCGGCACGACGTCGGCCTGGCTCGGCTCGCCGACGACGTCGCGGCGGGCGACCTGCCGGACGCCGGCCTCGTAGTGCCCGACCTCTGCCACGACGCCCACGACGCGGACTGCGACCTGGCCGACGCCGACGCCTGGCTGCGCGACCAGGTGGGCGCCGTCCTCGACGGGCCCGACTTCGCCTCGGGCCACCTGGCGGTCGTGATCACGGCGGACGAGGACGACCGCTCCCAGCGCAACCTGGTCCTCACGATCGTCCTCCACCCGAGCCAGCACCGGCACGTCGTCCGCACCCCGCTCACGCACTACAGCCTGGCTCGCCTCTACGAGCAGGTGCTCCGCGTCCGCCTCCTGCGGCGGGCCGCCACGGCGCCCGACATGGCGAGGGCCTTCGGCCTGCCCCTCTCCCGTCGATGACGTCCGCCGACCCGTCCCCCGGGTCAGCTCTGCGGCAGCCGGATCACGAACCTCGTCGTGGGCGCACCGGTCTCCACCGTCACGTCGCCGCCCACGGTCCGGGCGATCCGCCGCGCGATGGCGAGGCCGAGACCTGAGCCGGTGCCGGTCGCCGACGTCGTGCCCGGGGCGAAGATCGCCTCGGACTGGCTCGCATCGAGGCCGGGCCCGTCGTCGTCGACGAGGATCTCGACCGACCCCGCGTTGCGCACCCGGCTGGTGATCGTCACCTGGCTGGCGGCGAACCGGACGGCGTTCTCGACCACCGGGCTGATCGCGCGGACGGCGAGGGCGTCGGGCAGGTCGAGGCGCGCCTCGGCCGCGTCGACGCTCAGCACGACGTCACCGGCGTCGATGGCACTGGTGACGTCCGCGATGACCTTGCCCAGGGAGCTGCGGGACGCCGCCAGCACCGTCGCCTCGTTGCGTGCCAGGTCGAGCAGCGCCGTGATCGTGACGGCCATCCGCTGGCCGGCGGCCGAGATCTCCTCGACGTCCTGGGCGGCCTCCGGCGGCAGCACGTCCCGCAGGAGCACCAGGTCCGCCATGCCCTGGATCGTGGTGAGCGGGGTGCGCAGCTCGTGCGCCAGCTCCGACGTCAGCCGCTGCTCGGACCGGATCGCCGACGACACCTTGTCCAGGAGCTGGTCGAGCGTCGCGGCGAGGGCGGTGATCTCGTTGTCGGGCGGGCCCAGACCGAAGCGCCGGGCCAGGTCGTGCTCGCTCCACTCCGTCGCCGTCGCCGCCATCTCGGCCACCGGCCGCAGTGCCCGGTGGGTCGTCCAGGCCGCGATCGCGGCGGCGGCCAAGGTCGCGAGGACCCCCGTCACCAGGCTCACGATCAGGGCCAGGTGCTCGGCCTCCTCGTAGGGCCCCAGCCGCTCGGCGACGATCACGACACCCGACGCGCCGTCGCTCGTGGTGAACGGTCGGGCCAGGACCCGGGCCTGGTCACCGGCGTTGCGCACCGTCGTCGTGTCGGTCGTGCTGAGCTCCTGGTAGATCCCTTCCAGGCCGTCCGGGACGCTGCCGGCCACGAGCACCCCGTGGTCGTCGTACACGGCGACGCCGGCATCGAGTCGAGAGGCCGGGACGTCGACCTCGCCCGTCGGCCCGGACCCGACAGAGCCGACCACGGCGTCCGCACGGTCCTCGAGCACCCGGTTCAGGTCGTTCGTGGTGACGTGGGCGAGCACGAGCTGGACGACGAGCGTGAGGAGCAGCATCGCGAAGGCGGTCACGCTGGCCGTCAGCACGACGATCTGCCGGCGGAAGGAGCGCGGAAGTCGGGGTCGTCTCACCGGATGCGGAACCCGACCCCGCGCACGGTCTCGATCGAGACCGGCGAGTCGATCGACTCCAGCTTGGTCCGGATCCGGCGCATGAACGAGTCCACGGTGTTCTCGGCCACGACGGCTCCCTCCGGCCAGCCTGCGGCGACCACGCTACGCCGACGCACGACCTCGTCGGGGCGCGACGTGATCGCGGCCAGCATCCGGAACTCCGTCGGTGTCAGCAGGGCTTCTCCCGTCGAGGTGCGGACGGCGTGCCGGGCCGGGTCGAGGTCGAGGCCCGACGTCGTCGCGAGCGGCGGCCGGCCCCGCCGGCCGAGCGCCTCGAGGCGGGCGATGAGCTCCTTGAGCTCGAACGGCTTCGCGACGTAGTCGTCACCACCGGCACCGAAGCCCGCCAGCCGGTCGTGCACGGCGCCGAGAGCCGTCAGGAAGAGGACCGGAGCGTTCTGCCCGGCGGAGCGCAGCGCCTGGCACACGTCGCGTCCGTCGGAGTCGGGCAGGCCGATGTCGAGGACCAGGACGTCGACCCCGCTGTCCGTCCCGAACCGCCGCAGCGCCTCACCCCCGTCGTGGGCCATGACGGTCTCGTGCCCGGCGAACCGCAGCGCCTCCGCCAGCAACCGGCGGATCGCGGGGTCGTCCTCACAGACTCCGATGATCATGGACCCTCCTCCACGGGCTCCGAGGATCGCGCCGGCCCGGGGCAAGGCCGGCGCGACCTGCATCATGCTCACGCGTTCCGTCTGCCATCAACCTGACCGTCGAGCCCGGATAGATCGTGAGTCGGCCCAGGAACACCGCGACCAGACCGATCGCCAAGCCGGCGATGTCGTCCACGACGAAGTGCCAGCCGAGATAGACCGTCGCGACCACGGTGACCACAAGGTACGCCGCCATCACCGCGGCGGCCGTCCGGCGCCGGTAGTAGGCCAGCATCAGGACGATCACGGTGGTGACGCCGACGTGCAGGCTCGCGAACGCGGACACCTGGGCGAAGGCGTCGTGCGCGGCCGGGTCGGCGAGGAGGTGCGCGCGCTGGGCGAGGTACGTCGCCTGGGTGTCGGTGACAATCGTCCGCGGCAGTCCCGCGAAGTCCTGCGGCACGTTGTCGAACGGCCCGAGGGACGGCACCAGGTAGTAGCTCCCGACGCCGAGGATCCAGACCCAGATCATCGACGCGAGGAACACGTAGCCGTCGCGGAGCCGGTCGCCGAGGACAACGGCAGCGACGAACGAGACCGACACCACGGTCGGGAAGGACTCGTACACGAGCACCAGCACGTACGCGCTCACGTGCTCGCCCAGCAGCGAGTGCAGCAGCACCGCGGGCGAGTGGCCGAGGAACAGCGCCCGGTCGACCCGGGTGAGCAGGTCGTCGCGCGGTGCGTTCAGGACGTCCCAGCTCTTCAGGTTGTGGTAGCTGAAGTAGACGAGGTGGTAGGCCAGCAGCCCACCCGCGGCCAGGGCGAGTCGGCGCCCCGGCCAGCGGCGTCGCAGCATCACCAGGACGTCGCGGCTGCTGCGCCGGCCGCGCGGCGTCCGCCGTACGGCGTCGAGCAGCGCCAGGACCACGAAGGCCCCCACGGTGATGGCCACCCGGCTGCGAAGGATCTCGCCGCCGGGGTCGCGCACCGGGATGCCCACGGTCACGGAGCGCCAGCCGGTGACGACCGCGAACACCGCCACGACGAGCCAGACCCGGATCACCCAGCCAGAACCGGGCTCGACGTCGGCCGAGCCGTCGTCGCCGACCGGGGAGCCGGCGATGTAGGGGACCGAGTCGAACACACCGTGAGGATCCCGCCCGCAACCTGCACTCTTCCTGAACGAACCGGCGAAGACGGTCAGGTCATTGGCAGGCACCGCCTCCGACTCTGGTTCCGTGAGCGCAATCCTGACGCACCCGAGGCAGCCGACTGTCACGCTGGCGGCCAGGAGCCGCTGGGTCCTCGGCTCGTGCGTCGGACTGGCGCTGCTGCTGGTCGCGCTTCCCGCCGCGGCAGGGGTGCCGTGGACCGGGGTCTGGTCCGTGGTCGCCGGGGTCCCCGCCGCCGACCTCGCCGCGCTGGTCGCCCTCTGGGCGGTGGGCCTCCTGACCCACACCGTGACCCTCACCGCGGCGCTCCCGCGCCTCAGCCACCGCCGGGCCCTCACGATGAGCCTGACCGGCAGCGCGGTGGCGAACGTGCTGCCGATGGGCGGCGCGGCGGGCATCGCGGTCAACTACCGGATGGCCCGGCACTGGGGCTTCACCGGCGCCCAGTTCGCGACGTACACCGTGGTGACCAACGCGTGGGACGTCCTCGCGAAGCTCGCCCTCCCGCTGGTCGCCGTGCCGACCCTGGCGCTCGTCGCCGATGTGGCCGTCGGCCCCTTCCTCGGCCCGTCCCTGGCTGCCGCGGCAGGACTGGCGCTCGTGGCAGGTCTGGCCGGCGTGGTGCTCGCCCGGCCGACGGCCGCGGACCTCGTCGGGAGCGCCGCTGACCGGGTGGTGGCAGGCGCACTGCGGATCGTCGGCTCGACGAGGCACGTCGGCCTCCGAGCTCCCCTCGTCGCCCTGCAGAGCAGCTGCAGCGACGTGGTCCGTACGCGGTGGGTGCGCCTCAGCATCGGCATGCTGCTCTACACCGTCCTGCTCTTCGCCCTCCTGTGGGCGTGCCTCAACGTCACCGGCACCGGTCTGGCCCCCGCCGCGGTGCTGGCCGGGTTCGCGGTCGAGCGTCTCCTGACCCTGGCGGGCATCACGCCGGGCGGTGCCGGGGTGGTCGAGGTCGGGCTCACCGGCGCACTGCTCGCGCTGGGCGGAAGCCCCGCGGGTGTCGTGGCGGGGGTGCTGCTCTACCGGGCGCTGACCTTCGGGCTGGAGATCCCGGTCGGCGGCCTCGGCCTGGCCGCGTGGCTCTGGGCCCGACGCGGGGACCCCCAGGCGGCGGTGGCGTGATGCGCATCCTCCACGTGAGCGACTGCTACTGGCCGCGACTCGGCGGCATCGAGATGCACCTGCGCGACCTGGTGGTGCACCAGCGTGCTGCCGGGCACGACGCCCGCGTGGTCACGACCAGCCCACCTCCGCCCGACGGGGCGCCCGACGACCCCTGGGTGCGGCGGGTCGACGCCAGGACCGGTCTGGCCAGCGTCCTCGACGAGGCCCACCCCGACGTGGTGCACGTGCACGTGTCGGTGTTCTCGCCCTTCGCCACCGCGGCAGCCTGGCGGACGTCGTCGCTCGGTCTGCCCACGGCCGTGACGGTGCACTCGATGTGGTCGCGGCTCGGACCGCTGCCCGCGACGGCCTGCTCCCTGCTGCGCCTGCGCTCCTGGTCGATCAGCTGGTCCGCTGTCAGCGAGCGAGCCGCCGAGCCGCTGCGCGCCATGCTCGGGCCCGAGATCGCGGTCCGGGTCCTGCCCAACGCGGTCGAGCCGACCCGGTGGCGCGAGGGCGGCGGTCCCGACCTGGCGCCCGACGTCCCGACCGTCATCAGCGTCATGCGCCTGACGCACACGAAGCGGACGCTTCCCCTGGCCAGGATCCTGCGCGACGTACGACGACGAGTCCCTGGCGAGCAGCCGCTCCGAGCACTCGTCGTCGGGGACGGGCCGCAGCGACCCGCGCTCGAGCGCTACCTCCGACGGCACCGGATGGACGCCTGGGTCGAGGTGGCGGGGCGCATGGACCGGTCCGAGGTACGCCGCGCGCTCGGCGGTGCTGCCGTCTACCTCGCGCCCGCCGAGCTCGAGTCGTTCGGGATCGCCGCCCTCGAGGCGCGCACGGTCGGCTTGCCCGTCGTGGCGAGCAGCCAGAGCGGGGTCGGTGAGTTCGTCACGCACGGGACGGAGGGCCTGCTCGGCGCCTCGGACGACGCCCTCGCGACCCACGTCGCCCGGCTCGTGACCGATGGACCGCTGCGGGCCGCGATCACGCGTCACAACGTGGCCGTGCCGCCACGACACGACTGGGCCGAGGCCTGCCGCCGGACCGAGGACCTCTACCTCGCCGCAGCGGCGACGGCGCCGGCCCGCTCGGCCTTCACTCTCGCGGGCGCGTCATGACGGCCCGACCGGACGGCACCTTCACCGTGGTCTCCTTCCACGCCCACCCCGACGACGAGGCGCTGCTGACCGGCGGCACCCTCGCCCGGGCAGCGGCGGACGGACATCGGGTGGTGCTGGTCGTCGCCACCGCCGGCGAGGCCGGGCTTGCCCCGGACGACGACCGTCCCACCCTCGGGCGGCGCCGGTCGCAGGAGCTCGACGCGTCCGCCCGAGCGATCGGAGCCGCGCGCGTCGAGCTCCTCGGGTACGCCGACTCGGGCTCGCGAGGCCCCCTCGCGCCGGGTTCCTTCGCGGCGGTCGACATCGAGGTCGCCGCGATCCGTCTGGCTGCGATCCTCGACGAGGAGGGCGCCGACGCGATCACGATCTACGACCCGGCCGGGGGGTACGGACACCGCGACCACGTCCAGGTGCACCGCGTCGGCCTGCGTGCCGCCGAGATCGCCGGCACCCCGCTCGTGCTCGAGGCGACCGTCGACCGCGGTCGGATCGAGCGCGTCGTCCGGGTCCTGCGACACCTGGCACGGGTCGTCCCGATGCCCGAGCTCCCCGAGACCGCTGGTGCCTTCACCGCGCGCGCCGACCTCACGCACGAGGTCGACGTACGCCGCCACCTCGACGCCAAGCGGTCCGCGCTCGCCGCCCACCACAGCCAGACCGGCGGCGGTCCGCGGACGCTGGCCCTCCTGCTGCGTCTCCCGCGCCCCCTCGCCCGCGCCGTCCTCGGCCGCGAGTGGTTCCGCGAGGTGGGGCGGACGCCCGACGGTCCGCTGCAGGACGACATCTTCGCGACGCTGCGCGACCCCCGGGTCTCGGGAGCCCGTCGTGCTGCCTGACCGGCGCCGCGAGGTGCTCACGTTCCTCGCGGTCGGCGGGGCCGGGTACGTCGTCGACGTGCTCGCGTTCAACTGGCTGCGCGTGCAGCCGGGCCTCGCTGGTCTCGACCCGACGGTCTCGAAGGTGCTCGCGGTGGCCGCGGCCATGGTCGTCACCTACCTCGGCAACCGGATGCTGACCTGGCGCGACGAGGGCCCCCGTGCCGAGCGCCGCCGGGAGATCTCGCTGTTCGTGCTGTTCAACCTGGTCGGACTCGGCATCTCGGTGGCTCTCCTCGCCCTCACCCACGACCTGCTCGGCATGACCAGCAGGCTGGCGGACAACCTGTCCGCGAACGTCGTCGGCCTCGCCCTCGGCACGGCCTTCCGCTACTGGTCCTACCGCCGCTTCGTGTTCGTGCCACCGACCGGGCTGCCGGACCGGCCTGTGCCCCAGCCGGCGACCGTGCACGTGATCTCGGGCAGCTACGGCGCGGGCCACGATGCGGCAGCACGCGAGATCGAGCTGCGCCTGACCGACGCCGGACACGTCGTACGCCGCTGGGACGTCGTCGGCCTGTTCCCGGCGGGGATCGGACGACTCCTGCGGTGGGGGTACTTCGTGCAGCTGCGGCTCAGCCCCGGCTCCTGGGGGCTGCTGCTCCACCGGCTCCAGCCCGGCCGACTCGCCTACCGGGTCGCGGTGCGCTTCCTCGCGCTGCCGGGGCGGAGGATCCGCGGGATCGCCGCGGAGGGTGGGGTGCTCTTCATCTCGACCCATCCGTTCGCGAGCCAGGCGCTCGGCCGGCTGCGCAGCACCGGCCGGCTCGACGTCCCGGTCGTCACCTA
Source organism: Nocardioides sp. (assembly GCA_025965275.1). Taxonomy (GTDB): domain Bacteria; phylum Actinomycetota; class Actinomycetes; order Propionibacteriales; family Nocardioidaceae; genus Nocardioides. The sequence continues at coordinate 757 of JAOPXG010000341.1, read as the reverse complement.
CCTCACCGACGCGTCGGTCCACCCCGTGTGGGTCAACCCGGGCGTGGACCTCCACCTTGCGCTGCACGACGTCGCGGCCGGCCAGGCCCGGGCCCTCGGCGGTACGACCACGGTGGTCGAGCCGCTGGTCCCCCGAGCCTGTCGGGAGCCGCTCCCTCGGTCGGTGTGGGACCTGCGGGCTCACCTGGGTCTGCCCGTCGAGGACGACCTCGTGCTGGTCGTCGGCGGGTCGCACGGCGTGGGCGACCTCGAAGCGGCCGCGGTCGACATCGCGGCGACCGGTCTGGCGCGACCGGTCGTCGCCTGCGGCCACAACGACGCCCTGCGGCGGCGTCTCGAGCAGCGCCCCGGGATCATCGCGCTCGGCTGGCGCGACGACATGCCCGACCTCATCCGGGCGAGCAGCTGCGTCGTGCAGAACGCTGGCGGCTTCACCAGCCTCGAGGCGATGGCGGCCGGGGTCCCGGTCATCAGCTACCGCTGCCTCCCGGGCCACGGCGCCACGAACGCGGCCGCGCTGGAGGAGTCGGGACTGGTGCCGTGGGCCCGCGACGCGGTCGGGCTCGGGCACGCGCTGGTGCGGGCCATGTCGGGACCGCGGCAGTCCCCCGGCCTGCCTGCGGTCGAGTCGCTGTCCCTCCTGGACGCACTGCCGCTCCCGTCCCCGGTGGCCGTCGGATGAACGATGCCCTCGACGTCCTGTCGGCCGGGATCGGTCCCCTCCGCCGGCGGGTCCGGCCGACGCTCGCCGGGATCA
>JAOPXG010000335.1 GCA_025965275.1 Nocardioides sp. | reverse complement strand
CGTAGGACCAGCCGCCGCACAGCGCCACGGACGAGCCGCGCACGTCGACCGCGCCGACGTCGAGCCCGAGCTCCTCGTGCGCCTCGCGCAGGGCCGCCTCGACCGCGGACTCGCCGCGCTCCCTGGCTCCGCCCGGCACCGACCAGGTCCCGCCCTGGTGGGCCCAGCCCGCTCGCAGTTGCAGGAGCAGCCGCCCGCCCTCGGCGAGCAGCAGCCCGGCCGCGCCGCGGGGTCCCCAGTGGGAGTGCCCCTCGGTGCAGTGCGCCCATGCCATGGCGCCATTGTGCCGGGAGTGCGGAAGGGCTGGCCTGTAGGCCGGGTTCTGTACGCCGAAGCGTGGCGACCATCCATCTACGAGTGCCGTTGCCGACACCCTCCAGCGATCTACCCGCGTGCTCGGGCGGGCCGCCCTCGAACGCACGCGCGTCCCGTGCAAGCACGGAACTTCTTGATCTTGCTCCAGGTGGGGTTTGCCGAGCCGGCCGGGTCACCCCGGTCGCTGGTGGTCTCTTACTCCACCGTTTCACCCTTACCTGCGCCTCGCCGAAGCTCGGTGCAGGCGGTCTGTTCTCTGTGGCACTGTCCCGCGAGTTGCCTCGGGTGGGTGTTACCCACCACCTTGCCCTGTGGAGCCCGGACCTTCCTCGGTGCCGTCCGAAGACGACAACGCGGTCGCCCGGCCAGCCCTTCCGCGGGATCAGCCTAGGGCAAACCGCCGGAGGGTGTCGGTCCGTGCGTTGACGACGTCCCTCGCGTCGGGGAGGACGTGGGGTCGGGGACCGTGGCTAGCCTGTCTCGGTGCTTCCCGACGGCTACGAGATCCGGAACCTGACCATCGACGACGCGCCCGCGCTCGCGGCGGCGTTCCGGCGCAACCGGGACCACCTGGCGCGGTGGGACCCGATCCGGCCGGCGAGCTTCTACACCGACGAGGGCCAGGCGCTCGACGTGCAGGGCCGGCTGGAGGTGATCGAGCGGGGGCTGGGGGTGTCGTGGGTGCTGGCGTACGGCGACGAGATCGTGGGGCGGGTCAACCTCAACAACATCATCCGCGGGGTCCTGCAGAGCTGCTCGGTCGGCTACTGGACCGACGCCGAGCACCTCGGGCGCGGCCTGGCGACGGCGATGGCCGAGCACGCCGTGGCGGGGGCGGAGGCGATCGGGCTCCACCGCGTGGAGGCCGGCACGATCGTCGACAACGTCGCGTCGCAGGGCGTGCTGCGGCGGGCGGGGTTCACGGAGTACGGCATGGCCGAGAAGTTCCTCTACATCGCGGGACAGTGGCAGGACCACGTGCTCTTCCAGCGCATCCTGCACGACCGCCCGGCCGGGAATCCCGTCCCCTGAGCGGCTGTTGAGGTGGTGTGAACGACGACCTCAACCTCACCGCCCCGCCCGTCGTCTTCCCCGGCCAGCACGCGCCGGAGTCGGCGTACCGCACCGCGTTCGACCTGCTCGCGCGTCGCGCCCCGAAGGAGGCGCTCGACCTCATCGAGCCGGCGCTGACCGAGGACCCCGACAACACGGCGCTGCGCACGCTGCGCGCCTGGGCCTACCTGCTGCAGGCCCGGCTGGGTCGCGCCGAGACCGAGCTCGAGCGCCTGGTCGAGGAGAACCCGGCCGACGACTGGTCGCGGCACGCGCTCGGCCGCTGCCTCGAGCGTCAGTCGCGCTTCGCCGAGGCGCTCCCGCACCTGCGGCTGGCCGCGGTGATGTCCGGCGACCCCGACCACGGACTGGCCGCGCTCCGCGTGGAGCAGCTGCTCACGCCAGACGAGTGATGGTGACGTCGACCGCCATGGACGACGTCGCGGCGCCGGAGTAGATGCCGCTCAGCGGCTTCACGTCGCCGTAGTCACGACCGGCGGCGAGGACGACGTAGCGGTCGCCCGGCTCGGTGTCGTTGGTCGGGTCGAACGCGTGCCAGCCGTCGTCCCACCACTCGACCCACGCGTGCGACTCACCGGGGACGGTCTCGCCCACGACGGGCTCCGCCTGCGGGTGGAAGTAGCCCGAGACGTAGCGGGCGGGGATGCCGAGGCTGCGCAGCCCGCCGACCGCGAGGTGCGCGATGTCCTGGCAGACGCCGGCGCGCTGCTCCCACGCGTCCGCGGCCTTGGTGTGCACGTCGGTGGAGCCGGTCCGGTACTCGACCTCGGCGTGCACGAGCGAGCAGACCGCGCGGGCCGCCTGGCCGGGCAGCGCGCCGTCCCGCAGCGACTCGAAGCGCGCGGCCAGGTCGGCCGGCGGTGCGACGAGCGAGTTGACGACGAGGTACTCGGTCCACTTGTCCGAGACCTCGGGCGCCGCGAGGTCGTCCCAGCCGATCGTCGGCGGCGCCGCGGGCGAGCGGCTCGTGTGCACCGTCGAGGTGCCCGTGACCGTCATCGCGTCGTGCGGGTCGAGCACCTCGAAGGCGGTGACGGCGGTGCCGAAGTAGTCGCGGTACTCGTAGGTGAACGGCGCCGGGGAGACCTCGACCCGGCTGTGCGACACGATCTGGCCGGGCGTGGTCTGGGGCGTCAGGCGCGCCTGGTTGTACGACGCGACCGCCTTGCCGTCGTACTCGAACGTCGTCGTGTGCACGACCCGCAGCTGCATGCTCATGCGCGTACTCGCTTCGCTCCGTGCGCGCACGAGGCTCCGGATGCGCTGTGTCGGATGGTTCGCTCGCTGCGCTCGCTCACTGGAGCACCCCCTGCCAGGTCAGCGCCTCGGCGCCGGCGAAGTAGCGCCGCGCGACCGCCTCGGTGGCCAGCGCGCAGGTGCGCTGGAGCCGCTCCATCTCGGTCGGGAGGTCGGCCATCACGTCGCTGAGCGAGCGGTACTCCAGCTCGGCGCGGGTGCGGCCGAGCAGCCGCTGCGCGTCGTTCTGGAAGCCGGCGCGCAGCCCGGACGCCTCGAGGTTGTCGACGCACTGCTCGGCCCGGTTGAGCGAGAACACCACCGAGCGCGGGAAGAGCCGGTCGAGCAGCAGGAACTCGGCGGCGCCGCGCTCCGTCTCGAGGCCCTTGTAGGTGCGCAGGAAGGCCTCGTACGCGCCGCACGCGCGCAGCGTGTTCGTCCACGGCGCGCCGGTGCCTGGCGTCACCGACGCCGTCGCGACCAGGCGCGAGGTCATGTCGGCGCGCTCGATGCAGCGCCCCAGCATCAGGAAGTGCCAGCCCTCGTCGCGGGTCATGGTCGCGTCGGCGGTGCCGTTGACCAGCGCCGCGCGCTCGCGCACCCACTGGAAGATCGCCGGCGGGCGCATCGACCGGAAGTGGCCGGACGGGATGGCGCGGTACGTCGTGTTGATGGCCTCCCACATCGGCACCGACAGCGTCTCGCGGGCCCGGCGCGCGCTCTCGCGGGCCGCCCCCAGGGCGGAGGCGATCGAGACGGGTGAGCCCGGGTCGTAGGCGAGCTGGGTCAGGACCAGCGACAGGTCGGCCCGCTCGGGCATCTCCTCGACGCCCATGATCGACAGGAGCGTGCGGCAGGTCGCCTCGGCCTCCGCGGTGCTCTCCTCGAGGATCACCTGGGTCTGGACGTCGAGGATCCGCGCGGTGTCCTCGGCGCGCTCGACGTAGCGCCCGATCCAGAACATCGACTCCGCGATCCGGCTCAGCACGACTCGACCTCCGATCGGCCCTGCTGCTGTTGCTGCTCCTGGCCGCTGCCCAGGTCGGTGAGGGCCGGACCGGCGCTCTGGGGGGTGGTGGCGACCGACGCCGGCTGCTCGTCGAGATGGCGGGGGAGCGCACCGGGCCCCGCGAGCACCCAGGTGTCCTTGGACCCGCCGCCGCGCGAGGAGTTCACGATCAGCTCGCCCGCGGCGAGGGCGACCCGCGTGAGACCACCCGGCAGCACCCAGACGCGGTTGCCGTCGTTGACCGCGAACGGCCGCAGGTCGACGTGGCGCGGCCCGAAGCTGCCGTCCACGAACGTCGGGACGGTCGAGAGCTGGACGACGGGCTGGGCGATCCAGGAGCGCGGGTCCTCGAGCACCTTGACCCGGAGCTCGTCGAGCTCGGCGTTCGTGGCGCGAGGGCCGATCACGATGCCCTTGCCGCCCGAGCCGTCGACCGGCTTCAGCACCAGCTCGTCGAGCCGGTCGAGGACCTCCTCCCGGGCGTCGTCGTCGCCGAGCCGCCAGGTGTCGACGTTCTTGAGCACCGGCTCCTCGTGGAGGTAGTAGCGGATCAGGTCGGGCAGGTAGGTGTAGACGAGCTTGTCGTCGGCGACCCCGTTGCCGACCGCGTTGGCGAGCGTGACGTTGCCGGCCCGGGACGCGTCGATCAGCCCGGGGCAGCCGAGTATCGAGTCGGCCCGGAAGTGCACCGGGTCGAGGAACTCGTCGTCCACGCGCCGGTAGATCACGTGCACCTGCTCGAGGCCCTGGGTGGTCCGCATCATCACCCGGCCGCGCCGGCACTCCAGGTCGCGACCCTCGACCAGCTCGACGCCCATGGTGCGGGCGAGCAGCGCGTGCTCGAAGTAGGCGCCGTTGTAGACGCCGGGCGTCAGGACGACGACCGTCGGGTCGGCGACGCCGGCGGGCGCCGCGGCCCGGAGGGCGGCGAGCAGTCGTTGGGGATAGCCCGCGACCGGGCGGATCCGGTGCTCGGCGAAGGGCTCCGGCAGCGCGGCCGAGATCGCCCGCCGGTTGGTCATCACGTACGACACCCCCGACGGCACCCGCACGTTGTCCTCGAGCACCCGGAACTCGCCGTGGTTGTCGCGGATCAGGTCGATGCCGGAGACGTGCACGCGGACGCCGTTCGGCGGCCGGACGCCCGCGGCCTGGCGGTGATAGTGGGACGACGTGGCGATCACCCGGCGGGGGATGACGCCGTCGGCGAAGACCTGCCCGGCGTCGTACACGTCGGCCAGGAAGGCCTCCAGCGTCCTCACCCGCTGCTGGACCCCGCGCTCGATCGTCGACCAGGTGTCCGTCTCGATCACCCGCGGCAGGATGTCGAGCGGGAAGGCCCGCTCCTCGCCACCGATGTCGAAGGTCACGCCCTGGTCGAGGTAGCTCGCCTGCAGCGCCTCGACGCGGCCGGCGACGTCGGGCACGGTCAGGTGGTGCAGGGACGACCGCAGCCGTTCGTACGGCGCACGCAGCCCGTCGACGTCGAACATCTCGTCGTACGCCGGGCCGCTGGCGCCGGAGTAGTCCTCGAACATGGCCGTCATGGCCGGACCTTACCCATCCGCTCGTTACGGGAACGTTGCGTCGGCCACTGCTCAGTAGGTGGTCAGGACCTCGGCGCCCGTCGGGGTGACCAGCAGCGTGTGCTCGAACTGCGCGCTGCGGCGACGGTCCTTCGTCACGACGGTCCAGCCGTCGTCCCACATGTCCCACTCGTGGGTGCCCAGGTTGAGCATCGGCTCGATCGTGAACGTCATGCCGACCTCGATCAGGTCGTCGTGGGCCGGGTCGTCGTAGTGGGGCACGATCAGCCCGCTGTGGAAGGCCGTCCCGATCCCGTGGCCGGTGAACTCGCGGACCACGCCGTACCCGAACCGTGCGGCGTACGCCGCGATGACGCGGCCGATCACGTTGATCCGCCGGCCGGGCCGCACGGCCTTGATGCCGCGGTCGAGCGCCTCCTTCGTGCGCTCCACCAGCAGCCGGGACTCCTCGTCGACGGCGCCGGCGAGGAACGTCGCGTTGGTGTCGCCGTGCACGCCGTCCAGGTACGCCGTGATGTCGATGTTGACGATGTCGCCGTCCTCGACGACCTGGTTGCCGGGGATGCCGTGGCAGACGACCTCGTTGACGCTCGAGCAGAGCGACTTGGGGAAGCCGCGGTAGCCGAGCGTCGACGGGTAGGCGCCGTGGTCGCAGAGGAACTCGTGGCCGATCCGATCGAGCTCGTCGGTGGTGACCCCGGGCTCGACGTGGCTGCCCACGAGGTCGCGCGCCTGCGCGGCCAGCCGGCCGGCGACGCGCATCCGCGCGACGGTGTCGGCGTCCTTGGCCTCCGGACCGGTGTAGCGCGCCGGGGCGTCCTTGCCGACGTACTCCGGTCGCGGGATGGACAACGGCACGTCGCGGAGCTGGGAAGTCACGCGACGAGTGTAGTTTCGGGCGCATGAGTGACTTCTGGTTCTGCGTGAAGCACCACACGGTGGAGCAGGGTGAGGACATGTGCCCGCCGATCGACCGGCTCGGGCCCTTCGCCACCCGGGAGGAGGCTGCGAACGCCCTCGACAAGGCCGAGCAGCGCAACGAGGAGTGGGACAACGATCCCAACTGGAACGACCCGGAAAACTAGGGCCGGATGACCAAACCCGGCCGGCGCCCCCGAGGACGGCCGGGCGTCTCACCCTGGCCGTTCGTCGGCATGGTCGGCATGGCCGCCACGTTCTTCCTGTACGCCGCGAGCGGCCTGGTCGCGCCCTGGTGGGCGGTGGTCGTGCTGCTCGTCGTCTGGGCGGCCCTGCTGCTCGTGGCCTGCGCCTGGTGGACCCCGCACCCGCGCTGGGTGCCGGCGGTGGCCGTGTTCTCCGCGGTGTTCTGGTTCTCCGCGATCATCGGCGGCGCGGCCGCGCTCGGCTGGACCGCCTGACGGTCACTTCTTCGTCTCAACCGGGGGCGGTCTGCTGATCCAGGATCTGGTCATCGGAAGGCATGTCGCGGATCGTGCTCTCGTTGAACCGCGAGTAGTAGGCCGTCGCGCCGCCGTCGACGCCCCACGCGATCTTGACCGGCAGCAGATGGTCGTCGACCACGGCGACCCACACGTCCACCGGACGACCGTCCGGCTGGTCCTGGCGGACATGGAGCGCCGGCAGCCCGCGGACCTTCTCCATTCCGATCCGGCGACCGGACATGAGCAACCAGGTGGCTCCGGTCGCGTACGGCGACCCATCGATCAGCGTGCGGAAACCGTCGTCGCACCGGTGAGCGATCGCGTTGTCGTCGGGGACTCGGACCCATCGGCCGTCGAGCTCGGCAGCGCCAGGGCCCTCGACGACCGTCTCGACAGCGACGCCGTCGCGGATCACCGCCTCGTAGGACATGCGCTCTGCCTCGACCTTGAACGAGCAGTCGCCTCCGTAGTCGATCGCGACCTTCGTCGTGAACGGGCCGACCGCGTCGACGCCATGGATCTCGGCGGTCAGGTCCTGCACGTGCTGGATGCCACTGGTGAGCGCGTGTGCCAGCTCGGGACCAGGGTCCTCCTCGGAGATCAGGCGACGCGGGTCGTCGCGCGCCATCGCCGAAATGGGCGTCTCGGACGGGCCCGGGGTTGCGGAGGGCGCCGGGGGCTCGACCGTCGCCGAAGGTACGGCCGTCGGGTCCGAGCTCTCGCCGCTGCAACCGGCAAGGCACAGCGCGGCCGCACCAGTGACCAGTGCGCGCTGCCAGGCGGTGCTCACTTCTTCGGGTGCACCGCCAGGATGTAGTCGCCGCCGCCGCCGTTGTCGGTGGTGACGTAGATGACCGAGCCGGGGCCGTCGACGATGGTGCGGATCCGGCCGAACTGCCGCAGTGCCGCCGGCGCCCGCACCTTCTTGAGCTTGGCGGCGTCCGTGATCTTCAGGAAGACCGCGCGCTGGCCGGCGAGCGCACCGACGACCAGGTTGCCGTTGTAGGCGCCCCAGCGCTTGCCGTAGATGAAGCCGCCGCCGGACGTCGCGATGGTCGGGTCGCCCGAGTGCCAGA
>JAOPXG010000325.1 GCA_025965275.1 Nocardioides sp. | reverse complement strand
CATCCGGACCGCACCCAACGGTCACGACACCGGTTTTCCACAAACAAAGAAGGAGGCATCACCTGATGTCAGTCGTTGCAGAAGGCTTCAACGCCTTTGAGACCCCCAACAGGCCCTCGGGGGTTGTGAAGTACCTGCCTGATCCGGCTTCGGTGATGGCACTGATCCGCGGCGGGAAGCTGAAGGAGCACATCCTCCTCGTACGAGGTGGGACGACGACCTTCCTGGCGCCGGCGCTCAGCATGGGATCCACGGCCATCATCACGATGTCCGGTGCACCCGAGTCACACCTCGGGATCCTCTCGCGTGAGTTCCAGACCCCCTGCGTGATGACCGCCGAGCTGGTCGACAGCGAGTCGCGCTACGTGCCGGGCGAGACGCCCGACTCCCACTTCGAGGAGATTGTGGCCGCCCTCGACGGCAAGACCGTGACCATCGACTGCAGCGACTCGACCACCGGTCGAGTCGTCCTCGAAGACTGAACCGGGAGACGATTCACATGACCGACAGCGACATCCTCAAGGCGTCGTACAAGAAGCGTTACGAAGACGGCGACGACGGCCTCCGGTTCCAGGACCTGTTCTACCAGGGCAACTTCCACGGCATGGACCCGATCCCCGACGGCATCAAGGGCGACCGGATGATCCGCGAGCGTCTCAAGAGCGGCGTCATGGAGAAGGTCACCAAGGAGCAGGTCCTCAAGGACCAGTTCACGCTCGAGGAGATGAACGACCTCAACAACTACCTCGCATGGAACATCTGGGACGTGCTGGTCATGCGCGCCACCGAGGGTGTCAGCGGCATGATCCCGCGCCAGGAGTACGAGATCCTCTCGTTCATGCAGGAGTTCTACCGCTACCCGGAGTTCATGCGCCTGATGACCGACCAGGTCGGTGCCCAGGGGATCATGGACATCGGTACGAGCGCCAAGTTCGAGATCGGCACGAAGGTCAACGCCGTGCACGACTGGTGTCTCGGCGCCGTCGCCTTCGGCATGGGCCGCTGCGGACTGCTCGCCCTCGAGACCATCCAGGCGGACGACTACGTCGAGGAGAGCAACGAGATCCTGAAGTTCATGCAGCGCGTGCTCTGGGGCAAGCGCCAGGACGGCTACATCCTGAACTCCCAGGACCGCTACCGCTGCGCGATCCACGACCAGAGCATCATCGACATGCTGATGAACGAGGTCGTCGACTTCGAGGAGGGCTCGGACCAGTTCAAGGCCTTCACCCAGTTCAACGCCACCGCGGAGCTGCTCGCGTTCTTCGACCACTACGACTGCCGGCTGGGTCTGGGCGACACCGGCCCCTACGAGCTTCCGGACGGCCGGATCCTCATCATCCGCGACCTCTTCGTCAACGAGGAGATCTACCACTGGAGCGACGTCTGCGAGGGCTTGCCCTACTCCTACACCCTCGCCGTCGTGCTCGACCCCGAGAAGCTCGGCCTCGAGGAGATCCGCGTCAACGACATCTCCACGACGTTCACGCAGCCGAAGAACTACATCCCGGCGATCACCGGCGGTGCGATCTTCGTCAAGGACAAGTGGGACACGCCCATGGGTGAGATCCACCCGCTGGGCCTGGACCAGCTCGACCCGCACCTCGACAAGATCCGCGAGGCCACGGTCAAGATGTACGACAAGACCCTGCGCATGTCGCGCCGGATCCTATGCACCAACGGCATCTACAGCTACTACATCGACATGCTGCTGCCCTACCTCCGGGCCACCGGGCTCTACGAGGAGGTGTGCGCCAAGTACGACTTCTGGGAGCTCGACCAGCGCGTGTCGCAGGCCTACTACGACATCACCAAGCGCAACTTCGTCCAGGTGACGGTGCCGCAGAAGATCTTCTCGGGTGCGGGCTACCTGCCCTTCCCCGAGGGCACCGATCTCCGCAGGTCCAAGTACAGCGTGCTCTGAGCCGCAGCCCGCTGTATCCACGCGGGGGCGCGGTTCGGGCCGCGCCCCCCACCCCAAGGAGAGACATGAACCTGCCCGACGAGTCGTACGCCGTGCTGAACGGTGTCTACCTCCGCAAGATGGTGACCATCGACGTACTTCATGACATCACCGCGATGCCGGCCGATGAGATCCGCTCGGTCCTCGATGACCTGGCGACCCAGGGCATGGCCGCCGACGTGGGTGGCGGCAACTGGATGCTGGAACAGCCCGACGGCGTACGCGCTGCGATCGCGGCCTACGACGAGCGCTACTCGGACCTGCGCACCTCCCAGGACGTGCTCACCTGGTACGAGCGCTTCGAGGTGCTCAACGCCCAGTTCCTGAAGACTCTCAGCGCTTGGCAGACGAGTGGATCGGATGACGCCGCCCTGGACAAGGTGCTGCGCCTGGTCGACCGCCAGATCAAGGCGCTCACCTCCTTCGTGGGCTTCGTGCCCCGCTACCAGCGATACGTCGACCGCTTCGAGGCCGCGATGGAGAAGGTCGAGGCCGGCCACACGGAGTGGGTCACCAGCCTGACGCTCGACTCGGTCCACAACGTGTGGTTCGAGCTGCACGAGGACATCCTGACCGTGCTCGGGCGACCTCGCGACGTCGCGGAGGCCGAGCACGGATGAGCGCCACCAACCTGGTCCACGACGTCGTCGGCATCGACGGCCGTGACGTCGCGCGCTTCGGGGGCAAGGCGGCCGGGCTGGCCCGGATGGCTGCCATGCAGCTGCCCGTCCCCCCGGCGTTCGTGATCGAGACGTCGGCCTGCGTGCTGCGTCGCGACAGTGGCGGGGTGCCCCCGGAGCTGGTGGCCGACGTGCGCGACGCGATGAACCTGCTCGAGCAGCGCGCCGGCAAGTCCTTCGCCGGCGGCGACGGTGTCCCGCTCCTGGTGTCGGTGCGGTCCGGTGCCCAGATCAGCATGCCCGGGATGATGGACACGGTCCTCAACCTCGGCCTCGACGTCGGAGGCGCGCTGCGTCTGGCTGCTGCCTGCGGTGATCCGGGGTTCGTGATGGACACGTGGGTCCGGTTCTGGGCGATGTACGCCGACATCGTGCTGGACGTGGACCCCGAGGTGCTGCGACAAGCCGTGAGCGGCGCCCGCGACGCCGCCGCCGCATCGCTGACCAAGCAGACGGCCCAGGCCTTCGAGGACACCGTCGTCCAGCACCTCCGCGACGAGGGATGCATCGCCCCTACCGATCCGTGGGACCAGCTCACCGCGACTGTCGAGGCCGTCTTCGACTCCTGGGAGTCCCGACGGGCCAGGACCTATCGCAAGCACCACGGCATCTCCGACGATTTGGGCACCGCCGTCACTGTGCAGGCGATGGTCTTCGGCAACCTGGGCACGCCCTCGGGGAGCGGCGTGGCCTTCACCCGCGACCCTGCCACCGGTCACCCCCAGCTCTACGGCGAGTACCTCAGCGGCGGGCAGGGCGAGGAGGTGGTGGCCGGCACGCACACCCCCACCCACCTCAGCGCCGCCGAGGGTGAGTGGGTCGCTCTGGTTGAGCAGCTGACCGCCCTCGGCGCGCGGCTCGAGCTCGAGTACCGCGATGCCCTCGACATCGAGTTCACCGTCGAGGAGGGCGTGCTCTACCTCCTGCAGGTGCGTCCGGCCAAGCGCACCGCGCAGGCCGCCCTCACCATCGCCACCCAGCTGGTCGAGGACGGTCAGATCTCGGTCGAGGACGCCCTCCAGAGGGTGAGCATCGACCAGGTCGCCATCCTGGTCACCCCCCGGTTTGACCAGGCCGAGGTGGACGCGGCGCGGGCGCGCGGCGACGTGCTGACCACCGGCATCGCCGCGTCTCCCGGCCACGCCGCGGGAGTGCTCGTGGTGGACCCCGACCGGGCGGCCGACCTGGAGGCCGAGGGTCTCCCTGTCGTGCTCGTACGCCCAACCACCAGCCCCCAGGACCTCCACGGCATGATCGCCGCCCAGGCCGTCGTCACCCAGCGCGGCGGAGCCACGAGCCACGCGGCCGTCGTCTCCCGTGCTCTCGACAAGGCCTGCGTCGTCGGCTGCGAGGACATCGAGGTGGACCTCGACTCGAGGACCGTCACGATCGGCACAGAAGTGTTCGAGGAGGGTGTCGCGCTGTCGGTCGACGGTGCCACAGGGGAGATCTTCCGCGGTGCACTTCCGCTGGGCCGGGGCCGCGACGAGGCCCTCGCCCTCGAGACGGTCCTCAGCTGGGCCGACCTCGCATCCCGCGCCGACGTGTGGCGCACGGGGTCGGATGCCCTCGGCGGGAACGGTCCCGTGACCCTGGGCCTGGTCGACGTCCTGGCGTGGACCGGACGGCTCGAGCCCTTCGTGGCGGCCGTGGACACGTGGGTCCTGGAGCCCAGCCCGGACGGTGCCGCATCCGGTGATGTCATCGAGGCCGAGACCCGGAAGGCGTGCGCAGACCTGTTCGCCCAGCACCAGCTCCCCCTCCAGCTGCGGATGCCGTCGCTCAGCACGGCGCGCGCCCGGCGGCTGCTCGACCACTGGACGGCCTTGGCTCCGCAGCAGCTCGAACCCCTCGGCTGGACCGGTCTGCTGGAGCGGTGCCTGGCGGGTGTCGCCGGCGCGGTCGCGGATGCCGGTCGTACGGACGTCGCCGTCCTGCTCGCCGGCGTCACGACACCGGAGGACCTGGAGCGTTTCGCCGAGCTGGTGGGGGAGCAGTCCAGTGTCGAGGTGGGGGCGGTGCTGCAGAACGCCGCCGCGGTCTTCGACATGGTGGGCTTCGCCGCGTCCGGCCGTACGCTCTGGATAGACCTGCCCGCACTGATCCGCTCCGTGGAGGGTCGGACGGACGACCTGTTGCTCGCGCCGACGCCCGAGGGGGACCGTCCCGATCGAGGTCTCAGCTCCTGGCCCCTCGTCGCGTGGCTGCTCGACGCCCTGCCCGCCGCCGACGGACCCCCGCTCGGTGTCGTGCTGCCCGCATCCGGCGGAGCGCTGGCCACCGACCTCCACTCTCTCGGCGTACGCCGTTTCGCCAGTTCGTCGGTCCATGCGGAGCAATTGCGCCTCTTGCTCGCCCAACACACGCACCAGCGCCGTAGTGAGGAGAAAGACAATGGTTGACGCATCTGGGCGTTCCCTGGGCCTGGTGGAGACGCACGGCCTCGTCGCGGCCACGGAGGCCGCCGACGCCATGGTCAAGGCGGCGAACGTCCGTCTGGTCGGCCGCCAGCAGCCCGGCGGTGGATTGATCACCATCATCGTCGAGGGAGACGTGGGTGCGGTGAGCGCCGCCGTCGCTGCGGGGCGGGCGGCAGCCGAAGCCGTCGGCACCGTCGTGTCGACCCACGTCATCCCACGCCCGCACGGCGAGATCGCCGACATCCTCGATCGTCCCCCCGTTCGGTGACGTCGCCGCCCGTCAGTCGTGTCATCTGCCTTCGGCATGCGGAGGCGGAGATCAACGTCCAGCGCCGGTTCTCCTCGGAGATCCCGGGAACTCCGTTGACCGACCTGGGGCGTGAGCAGGCAGCAGCGACCGGGCTGGCGCTGGTGGACGAAGGGGTGGCCCACGTCTACTCCAGCCCTCTGCTCCGGGCCCGCCAGACGGCTGAGATCGTCGGAACCGCCGTGAGCCGCGAGGTCACAGTCCTCGACGGGTTGCGAGAAGTCGGGTTAGGAACCCGCGAGGGGACCCCGGGGACCAACATGGAGTTCTTCCAGCACCCCGCCTTCCAGGCCTGGATCCGGGGCGACGACCTCTCCCCGTCGTTCGAGGGGGGCGAGACCGGGACCGACGTGGTGAGCCGCATGCGCGAGTCCCTGGACGCGATCGCCGACGAGCACGTCGGTGGCACGGCCGCGATCGTCTCCCACGGCGGATGCCTGGTGGCCGGGTTGCTGCACCTGTGCGCGAACCTCGGCTACGCCGACGTCGAGCGGGGTGTGCCGGGCAACGGCACCGTCATCGTCTTGGAACGCCGCGACGGCGAGTGGTCGTGCTTGTCGTGGCCGACCGTTGTGCATCACTAGCCACGATGCTCCTCAGACAGGGTTCTGGGGCTGATGCAGCCCGTCGCCCAGCGGCAAGTTGCTCGAGCTGTAGGGGTGCTCTCCGGGGTCGTTTGTGACCCATCGGAGTCGATTGTTCAAAGGCGCGGTTTGGGCGCGCTTTGAATTGCGGAGGGTCGCAGACGGTACCCGACGCCATCGGCGTCCCAGGCGACATAGACGCAGGTCAGCGGCCGGTTTGCTCTCATGAACGCAGCCGACGGCAGAGGATCGCGCCTACGCTCGAAACCATCGGCGTCTTCCCGATGACCCACCACGTGGAGTGCGTGGCGCTGTTGGAGAAGACCGGCTCTGACCTGCGGTGACGCGATTCGCGATGAGGCCGTTGGACCCCGCCATTCCGACGTGTGGCGCCTGATGGCTCGCTTCGCGCACAGAGTGCCCGATTCTGACCTGCGGTGACGCGGCGCGCGTCAGCCGTAGCGACGCGTGGGTGTGCCGAGAATCGCCTGTAGGCCGGCGCGGAGCCCGTCGGTGGGCTCCGGGGCCAGTCGTGATCCCGGAAGGCGCTCAGCGCGGCTTCCCTCAGATGCCGCAGGTCCGCGTCGGCTGTAACCGGGCCTACTTGGCGGGTCCAGTCTCGTGGCCCGCTCCGGAACCTGGAGCTAGGCGCTCGGTGGCCACCCGGTAGTCCGGCACCCACCAGTGCGGTTGATGTAGTCACGCTCGGTCACCGTCTTTGAGGTGTGGCCGAGCTGATTCCTGGCCGCTCGACCCGATCATCGTCGCCGGGCCCTGGCTCCTTGCGGGCTGGGGAACGTACAAGGTGGGCAAGCGAGAGGCCATGCTTGTTTGCTGACGTGTCGATGTCGTCGCAAGGGCACCCGATCGCGGGATGCGAGGGGTGCCACTTCGAGACATGGTGGGGACAGCGCGGCCCGTGACCGGGCGATCCGTCCCGGCCGGCCGGTCGGAGCACTCGAGGAGGACGTCATGACCGATCCCGTCACCCAGACCGGAGCCGATCCCGGGGGCAGCGACCCGAGCACGCGGCTGGTCACGCAGGTGGATCCCTCTCGCACCCTCGGCAGCAATCCACCCACCACCGACTCCCGTCCGGTCGGCGCGGGCGACCAGGCCGTCATCGCGGTCTTCCCCGACCTCGCCGCCGCCGAGCAGGCGGTCATCGAGCTCTCGAAGAGGGACTTCCCGGTCGACCGGATCTCGATCGTCGGAAAGGACATGGAGAGCGAGATCCGGATCAGCGGGTTCGTCACCACCGGTGACGTCGCGGGTCCCAGTGCGGCGACGGGAGCCTGGGTGGGAGGGCTGTTCGGCGTCCTGAGCGGGGCCGCGATGCTCTTCATCCCGGGTCTGGGCCCCCTCGTCGTCCTGGGCCCGCTGGCGGCGGCTGCGGTCGGCGCCGCGGAAGGCGCTCTTCTGGGGGGCGCGGTCGGCGCCCTCCTCGGACACTTTGTGGCCAAGAAGCACCTCCCGAAGTACGAGGAGCTCGTCCGCACCGGCAACTACCTGCTGGTCGTCCACGGCACGGAGGAGGAGGTGGCCCGGGCGCAGCGGCTGCTGGCCGAGCTGGGCAGCACCGACGTCCAGCGGCACGACGAGCACCGCGGATCCATCGACCGGATCGGGCCGATCGAGAAGGTCTACGAGGGCATGAAGGTCGTGGACGTGAACGGCGAGGAGGTCGGCAAGGTGGAGTTCGTCAAGCTGGGTGATCCACAGGCGATCAGCATCCGGGGCGAGGACCCGGACGTGATGCCGGACGTGCCGCGCCCGTTCGCTGCGCGCCTGCTGCTCACTGGCTACCTCAAGGTCGACCGCAAGGGTCTGTTTGCCCGCGACGCGTACGTCTCCGCCACCGAGATCGCCGGGGTGGAGGACAACACCGTCCGCCTCAACGTGTCGAAGGACATGCTGCTGACCAAGCGGACCTGAGGTGTCGCGGTGGGAAGCAGGCCGGGTGGCCGGTCGTCGACCGGACGTGAAGCTCTCCCTGCTCGACCGGTCCCGCACCCGCGCGGGCCGCCCAGATGCCGAGGCGCTGACGGGACGATCGACCGGGCGGTGCGGGCCGAGGCGTTCGGCTACCACCGGTTCTGGGTGGCCGAGCACCCACGCAGTCCCCGGGATCGCGTCGGGCTCGCCGCCGGTCCTGTCGGCCGCCATCGGTGCCCGGACCTCCACGATCCGGCTCGGCTGCAGAGCGAGTACTCCCTGCTCTGGCGTGAGCCCGAGGAGGAGATCCTGCCCGCTCTGGAGGAGCTCGGCATCGGCTTCGTGCCGTTCACGCCGCTCGGACGTGGACTCCTCACCGGGGCAGGTCACCGCCGAGGACCTAGCCGAGCTGGACAGCGCCTCGGCCGAGGTGGACGTCGTCGGCGACCGCTATCCGGAGGCCACGCAACGGATGATCGACCGCTGAGCACCCGTCGCCAGCCCGGCACGCCTGGCTGGCCCAACGAGACGCGCGGCTCATGGCTCAGTTGCCGAACCTGCGGATCTCGCCAGATCCGGTAGACCCGGCCGACGGGGCTGCGACCTTCACGACGAACACGTCCAGCGAGTGTCTTCGCTGGAACTTGCCGACCATCGAGCGTCCTGAGCGGATCAGCGCAGTGTCCCGTTCGTCGGGGAAATCTAGGGGAAGTGACCCCGTCCGACTGATCCATTCCGTCGACGCCGTCCGGCATCGCCATCACGTGCGGCTGATCGACAGCCCGAGGCCGGCCGTTGCAAGGGCGGCGGCCGCCGCCGCGGTTGGAAGCGGCGGTGAACCCGTAGCCAGCGGCCAGCGCGATGGCGGTGAAGGCGGCGGTCCCGAGGGCGGCGCCCACCTCGGTAGCGGAGCTCGCCAGCCCGGACGCGAGGCCGGTCCGGGTCTCGGGGGCCGCTGAGGCGATGACCATGGTCGTGGGCGTGAAGCTCAGGGCCACGCCGGTCGCGACGAGGAGCAGGCCGGGTAGGACGGCGAGCGGATAGCCGTCATCAGTCGGTGCGTAGCCGCCGACGCCCGCGTCCCGCTGCGCGAGGCACTGGAAACCTTCGAAACACTCGGCGCGAACTTCTGGGCCGGACGCGCCCGGCAGGAGCTACGAGCTTCGGGAGAGACCGCTCGCCGCGGCGCTGACCTGGTCGCCACCGAGCTCACCGCGCAAGAGTCGCAGGTCGCCGGACTCGTCCGCCAAGGCCTGTCGAACGAGGACGTCGCCGGCCGGCTGTTCATCAGTCCACGCGCAGTCGACTTTCACCTGCGCAACGTCTTCACCAAGCTCGGCATCAGCTCGCGCACCGAGCTCGCGGCCTTGAACCTCGACGTCAGCTGACCCTGCGGATCGCGACTCGCCCGCACCGATGTGACCCCGCGAGCACGCGAGCGAGCATTCAGCCGCCGCGTGACCGCTGTCGTCCGACTGCAGTTCGACCCGGGAAGATATGGGCCCGCGCTGGCGGTGCTGCCGGCTTCACCGGCGATGACTGTCCGCCGGGTGCTGGCTCTCACGCAGCTAAAACCTCATGATTCCGATCTACGACGACCTCCAGGAGGCGAGCACGGCGAGCTAGGCCAGCAACGTGCGGGTCCACACGTCGGCCACGAGCGCGGCGTAGCGCTCGGCCCGGAATCCCCGGCTCGCGACCAGCAGGTAGTACTCGGGGCCGTTCATCGACCACACCAGGTCGGCGACCTCGTCGTCGGTGAGGTCGGCTCGCAGCTCTCCGGTCCCGCGCAGGTCGCGGGCGAACAGCCGCATGTTCGCGGCGCGCCGCTCGGCCAGCCCCTGCCACACCGACCGGCACGCCTCGTCGGTCGTGCCGGCGACCCGCAGCGCGTCGGCGAGGGGGGCGGTCTCGGGGAGGAGCCGGCCGAGGGCGGCGGCGTACACCTCGATCTTGGCGCGGGCGCCGTCGGCGGCCCGGACAGCCCGGACGTAGTCGCGCTGCTCGGCGGGAACCGGCTCGTCGGTGCCGCTCAGCACCATGTCGTGCACCGCGAGGAGTAGCTGCGGTTTGCGCCCGACCGAGGCGTACACCGTGTCCACCGAGACGCCCGCATGCCGGGCGACCTCACCGACCGCGGTGCCGGAGTAGCCGTGGGCGACGAAGAGGTCGCGGGCGGCCAGCAGCACCGCCCGCCGGGTCGCCTCGGCCTGGGCTCGGCGGCGCTCGGAGCGGTAGGTGCGGGTCTTGACCGGGTCGGGCACGCGTCCTACCGTACATTATTCGTCCGAAGTAGGTTCGGACCAAAGCATGGAGCTGACATGACCGTTGGAGCCGCCGCCAGCGAGGTCGTCGTGCACCAGGCCGGCACCGGGCCTGGCACCTGGGCGATGGGGTCGTTGTTCGAGCACCTGGTCGCCGCCGGTCAGACGGACGGCCGGCTCGGGATGTCGCTGGTCACCCAGCCGCCGGGGACCGCGACGCCGCTGCACCGGCACACCCGCGAGGCCGAGGCGCTGTTCCTGCTCGAGGGCCGGATCAGCTACCGAGCCGGCGAGGAGCTCCACGAGCTCGAAGACGGCGCGTTCCTGTTCCTGCCGCAGGGCCTCCCGCACGCGTTCCGGGTCCGCGGCACGGCACCCGCGCGGTTCCTGGCGCTGACCGTGCCGGGCGGGCTGATGGGGCTGTACGACGAGGTGGGGATCCCGGCGCAGGCGATGCGGCTGCCGGGCTCGGACGGGCTTCCGATGGCCGAGGAGATCGCCCGGTGGAACGAGGTCGGTCCGCGCTACGGCCTCGAGGTCGTGGGCCCGCCGCTGCCGGAGTAGCCGCGACACCGGGATCGTCCATGCCGGGTCCCGGCTCCTGGCCCCAAGCGCCCATCACTATCCCGAGGGCGGGCGGGTGGTGTCGGCCGAGGAGGTCTCTTCAAGCTCGACTTCCCGGTGAACGCCGACGTCCACGGGGCGCTCACCGAAGGCTTCCAAGCCCCATGCGTGCCGCAGACCCTTGAGCGACTCGCCCCGACAAGACGTCCTGGTTTGCCCTGGCAGGCGGCCCCGTCGTGAGCCGGGACTTTCGGCACTGGCGGGCGCGACCTGTGGTGGCCACCATGGAAAGGTCAGGTGCTCGGAACCGGCCCGCGAGGTGACCCCAATGAAGAGCTTCCGTCTTGTTTCGCTGTTCGTCATTGCCGGCGTGGTCGCGGCCGGCCTCGCGCCCGCCGGCGCCCAGGCGCCTCCTGTCACACCGACCCTCGTGACCATCCGGGCCTCCCACCAGGCGGGCGGCGTCGACCGGATCGTCTACGAGTTCGAGGGCGGCCTGCCTTCGAGCTACCGGGTGCGGTACATCGACAGGCTCATCGCGGACGGCTCCGGGCGGCGGGTCAGGATCGCCGGACGAGCCATCCTGAAGGTGCGTTTCGCGGACGCAGTGGCCCATGACGCGCAGGGGGAGACGGTCCTCAAGCGGAAGGCGTTCGCGCTGCCCAACATCATGACCACCGTCCGGGCCGGCGACTTCGAGGGCGTGACGACGTACGGCATCGGCCTCGCCAAGAGGACCGACTTCCAGGTGTTCACGTTGCAGGACCCGGCCAGGGTCGTCATCGACGTCCGGGCAGCCTTCCGCACCGTGGACCGCCGGGTGTACTTCCTCAACCTCGGCAACTTCATCGACCACGTCCGGCCCTTCTTCACCCCGGTGGTGCGCCCGGTCCGGGTGGGTTCACCGGCCACCGGTGTCATGGACCGGCTCTTCGCAGGACCGGTGAGGAGCGAGAGGGCCGATGGCCTGCGGCTGCTGAGGTCGCGCGCCACCGGGTTCGCCGACCTGGTCATCTCAGACGGAGTGGCAGAGGTCCGGCTCACCGGCGGTTGCAGCAGCGGCGGATCCACGGTGTCCGTCGCCGGCGAGATCATGCCGACGCTACGGCAGTTCCCGACCGTCGACTGGGTCAAGATCTTCGATCGGGCAGGAGACACCGGGAGTCCGACCGGCAACACGGATTCGATCCCTGCCTGCCTCGAACCTTGATGCCGAACCGGTTCGGGACCAACTGCGCCACGACCAGGGGACCTCGTCCTCTGCCGGGCAGCCGCGGGACGCGCTGTGCTGGAAGGTGAACAACCACCAAGTCGAAGGAGGCAGACGTGACCACCACCCCCGGCGTCCGT
>JAOPXG010000318.1 GCA_025965275.1 Nocardioides sp. | reverse complement strand
ACGTGAACAACGCCGTCTACTTCCGCTACTTCGAGACCGCTCGGATCAAGTGCTTCGCGGAGCTCGGCCTGGGCTCGATCGAGCAGTCGGACGGCGTCGGACCGATTCTGCACTCGGCAAGCTGCCGGTTCCGGATCCCGCTGACTCACCCCGATACCGTGACCGTGGGCGCGCAGATCGGGGAGGTGGGCGACGACCGGTTCGTCATGCGGTACCGGGCTGTGAGCCACAATCACGGCGCGGTCGCTGCAGACGGCGAATCGCTGATCGTCACCTTCGACTACGCCACCGGCAGCAAGGCTCGGGTGTCGGATGATCTGGCAGCGCGTCTCCAGGACTTGCGTAAAGCCTGACCACGGCTGGGCGCAGTTCCGGAGTCGCGCCTAAGCGGCGGAATGGGGCACCTTCAAGTCGCATGGATCGCGGCTCCGTGCGCTCCAATCGGTGCAGCGCAATGACTTGGCCGAGCCAAGGCCAATTTGAAGATGTCGCGCAGTGGCCGGATCCGCATGCTTGGCGGCTCAACCGTCAGCCGTGATGGTGGAGGAAGGCGCGAACTAGCTCATTGAACGGTCCCGGTGCCTCGAGGTTGCTGACGTGTCCGCAGTCGGGGATCACCGCCAGGGTCGCTCCAGGGATTCGGCGCTCGAACTCGCGCGCCACCGACAGTGGCGATCGGGCGTCGAGCGCACCCCAGATCAGCTGTGTCGCCACCTGAACGGTTGGCAGGACCTCGGTGAGATCGGCCTGTGCCATCGCGGTGAGGGCGGTCAACATGCTGTGGCGTCTGACGTCAGCCGCCATCGCCTCCATGAGTGGTACGAACAGAGCGGGTGGCTCACCCGCGAAGAGCCCGGGCAGGGTCGGATCGAATCCCTCATCTGGCTCAGCCAGCGCCGCGCGCACTGCGGCCAACCTGGCGTCTGCCTCCTCGGCACCCAGCGACCCCCGCCACCCGGCGTACCCGTCAGCCAGCACCATGCTGCGGACCACGACGGGATGGCGTCGATACACCTCGAGGATCACGGTCGTACCCCACGAAAGCCCGACGACCGCCGTCGGCGAGCCGACAAGCGCGCGGACCATGCCGGCGAGGCAATCGGCGTAGTCGGAAAGGCCGAACTCGTCGGGTACGTCTTGAGATCCGCCGGCGCCGGGCTCGTCCCAGGCGATCACTGTGAACTCGTCGGAGAGTGCGTCGAGCTGTGGTGTCCAGGTGCGGCTGTCCTCGATACCACCGTGCACGAACATCACCGTTGGTCCGTGCCCGGTGCGGCGATAGGCGAGGCGGAGGCCATCGACCTCGACCGTCTCCATGGACGCGACGGTACTCCCGATGTGACCGCGGACACGGTCGACCGGCTGCTTCCCGAGGAAGCACCGCTGGTGCGACCTGAGTGGACAACACAGACCAGCAGACCCGTGCCCCTGGCGGCTACCGTCCATAGCCATGAGAGAAGCGATCTGTTGCCGATTGGCGGCGGTATGGGCAGGTCAGACTGTCACCTGATCGTGCAGCAGCCCCGGCAGCGCTCCTCGTTGGGTTGGATGCGCTCGTGGTCTCCACCGCTGTCACCACGATCCGCTCCGACCTGGCGGCGACGACCGCTCAGTTGGCTAGATGGTGAACGCCTCAACGTTGACGTTCGCTGTCCTGCTCATGCCTGCATCAGCCGATACGCGGTCAAGCAGGCAGCGCGTAATGCAGTTGGAGTCGCGGTCGAGTTGGTAGCTGTCACCGGTTCGTACAGGAGACAGTTCTCGACCAACGCGCCTGGGCATCACATCTAGGTGAGCGAGATCCTCATACTGTGACGGTGGGTCCGCACACCGACGTCGCGACGGCCAACGTCCTCTGCACGCTGGGGACCGACGACTCCCGTCGGGCTCTGCGCGAGGTGCTGGTCCTGGAACCGGACCTGGTGGGACTGCAGGAGTGGTACCCGTCCCGGGTCCGCCTCCTTCAGGAGACCGGTTCGGTCGGACTTGCCCCCCACGTCGGTGTCCGGCTGGGTAGTCGTACGAGCCGTCGCGGTGCTGCCTATATCTGGAACATCCCGCTCTTCGGTGGTTGTGCCGTCGGTGCGCGCGCGGACCGGTTCGACCTGCTCGGCTGCCGCGGGCGGCTGCTGAGCGCTCCCGGTCGAGCGGACCGACCCGACCGAATGTTGGGCCTGGAGCCGCCGAGGTTCGCCACCGTCGCGTTTTACCGCGACCGGCACGTGCCGCAGACGGTGTGCCTGGTCGACTATCACCTCGTGTCCGGGGTGCAGTCCAAAGGGGTGTACAGGTCGGACCGACCGGTCCTGGTGCGCCGCCACGCGCAGGAGGTGTGCCGGCTCGAACGGCTCGTGGGCGAGCTGCTGGCGCAGGGCCACGTCGTCCATGCCGTGGGCGACTCCAACTTCGACGGTCTGCGGCTCCCCGGCCTGACCTCTGCGTGGCAGGGGCGGGAGGACGCGCCGGGCACGCTGGGGCCGCGGCGACACGTCGACGACGTGCACGGCCCCGGGCCGGCGCAGTCCGTCAGATCGCTGTCGACGCCGTCCGACCATCGGGCCCTGGTCGTACGACGGTGAGGCTGATCGGGAAGCTGCAGGTAACTGAAACCGCATCGGTCAGGTAGTACGACTTCTGGTAGTAGACCGGGTCGATTTCGGAGGCGTCGACGAAGTTGGAGATGTCGATGCTGCGGCTGCGGCCAGGTTCGACGGACTCGAGCTCTTCTTGGGTGAGCATCACGTACTCGCCGTCGCCGTCGCCGATGTCGGCACCTTTGACAACGTCTTCGTAGGCGACCTCGTCACCGGTGTCCTCGTTCACCCGCTGGTTGCGGACGCGAGACGACGTGCCCGCCTCGAACTGATGGAAATGGACGTCGTGGTCCGAGGTCGCCGAGAACAACCCCACGGGGACGTTCACCAGCCCGAAGGACACCGAACGCGTCCAGATCGCACGTGCCACCAGAACACCTCCTCCGATACGGGCCTGACCCTGCTACGCCTTCTTCGCCGAAGTCCTCTTCGCGGTCGTCTTCTGTGCGGTCGTCTTCTTGGCGGGTGTGGACTTGGCCTGGGCTGCGCGCTTCGCCGGAGCCTTGCGGGCAGGTGCGGCCTTCTTGACCGGCGACGTCTTCGTGGCGGGTTGTTTCCTGGTGGGAGACCGCTTCGGAGGTTCCGACTTCGCAGGCGTCGACTTGGTGACCGCAGCAACGGGTTCGGTTGCCGCGGAAGCCGCCTGGGCGGCGGCCACCGCTGCCTGTGCCTTCGCCAGTTTCGCCTGACGATTGTCGCGGGCGGCAAAGTCCTCCGCGAGCTCCGACCCGGCGTCGTCGCGGTCCTCCGCAGCAGCCTTGGCGAGCTTCTTGGTGCGCTTCGCCTCCTTCATGAGCCGGTCGGCGCGTTTGCGGGCGAGCTTCAGTGCGGCTGCCACCCGCTTGCGTTCACGCTCCGCGTCCTCGAACGCCGCAGAGGCACTGTCGAGGCGCGTCTGAGCGAGGTCGACCACCGCCGTCGCCTGGTCGAACTTCTCCTGCTGCCTGCTGGCTCTCTGCTTCAACAGCTCCATGTCATCGCTGTCATCGGACAAGATGCGGCCCTCCCAGGGTCGGACGCTTTCACCTCCACGTACCCACGCGCCGATAGGTCCACCCCCGAAGCGACACGGCTACTTCAGGCCGCGGGAGCGAGCTTCGCCAACCAGCTGTGCGACGGGGGTCTTCAACAAACCGGTCGAGGCGACCAGCCTGTTGTACGACCAGCCGTTCGTGCGCAGTCGTCCCGATGGCGCGCAGCCGAGGTTCGCCGATGGCGAGGATGGCGTCCTCGAGGCGTTAGACAGCAACAGCAGACCCGGATCCTGGACCAGCAGTCGATCGTTTCGGCCCCGATCTTACCGAGGTGGCAGATTACTGCGAGTCATCACGATTCGCGACAGCGTCGTGCCAAACCCGTGCGATTCGTAGAACCGCTGCGCTGGCGTGTCCTGGTCCGTGATCAAGTAGCTGGGCATCAACTTCCGGACAACGTGCAGCGATTCCATCGAGTAGACGTGCTCCTCTGCCCTGGTGCTGAAAATCTGCTCGTACGAAGATCGCGCGCGGATAGAAGTGTCGACCGCCCGTCGGTCGCCGTGTCGCGGCGGTTAGACGCACCCTCCGCGTGGGCCGAAGGCGAGAACCTTGGCTGATGGTCGTTCGGCTGCCGGACGTATTCACCCGGCGCTACGCCGCCTTCCCGTCGGTGCAGGAAGTAGCCGACGAGCCAGACGATGGGGCATCGTCGGCCAGGCTCGCACGATCGTGCTCGCCGATGGCGGTCGCCTACGCGCGACCCTGACGTCCGTCGACCGGCCGAACAGCTACTCCTACCTTCTCGACGAGATCGAGGGCCCGCTCTGGCATTTCGTGCGCACCGTCGACGGCGTGTGGACTATCACCCGGGAGGGTGCTGGAGCCCGCATCGGCTGGGCCTGGACCTTCTACCGGAGGGCCTCGCCGGCTCGGCTCACCATGAGCGTCATCGGCCGAATGTGGAAGGGGTGTGCCGACCGGGCGCTCATCGAGCTCGAGACGATTCTGATGCGCGCGTGACGCGCTGGGGGCACCCGTCGCGGTGTCCGAGGAATGCGCATCCGGCTGGTTCTTCAGCCACGCGCAGGCTCGGTCACCCTCGGCGAGCATGGCTTCGGGATGCTCTGCAGCCCACGCCCGGTCCGCCCGGTGTAGGTCAGGGGGTGGCGGTGGGCGAGTGCTCGCTGGTGCCGGTCGCGTAGGACTGACTGGATGCCCGCTCATCCCGTGGTCATGGGTCAGTCTGGCTACAGCCGTACCGGCCCCCAAGCCTGTTGTCTCGGGTATGAACCGAGATGGCCGTCGGTACGTGTTTAACGGGGAAGGCATGTTCTCAGTGCCGGGCGGTCTGGTGCGGCATGCCGGACTGGAGGCACCGATGACTAAAGTGATGTCGACGGTGGAAGGCGTGACACAGCTGGGCTCGCAGGGAGGGTCCCGGGCAAGGCGATTGTCGCTGGCGCTCGTGTCGGCGGGAGCGACCATCGGCCTGGTGGCCGGGATGTCCGTGACGGCCGCAGCGTCGTCGGCCCACCACTCGAACGGTTTCCGGCAGATAGATCTCGTGTCCGACCAGCCGGGTGTGGCTCGGTTGACGGACCCGGGTCTAGTCAACGCGTGGGGCCTGTCGGCCTCGCCGGGCACTGATGCGGCGCCAGGATCGCCGCTGTGGGTCTCGGCCGCCGAAACGGACAAGACCCTGGTGTACGCGGGTACTTCGTCTAGGACGGTGAGCAAGGTCTTGGAGGTCGGGGTCGCCTCAGGGGCCCCCACCGGTCAGGTGTTCAACACGGATACCACGGGGTTTGTCGTCCACGACGACGCCGGCCACTCCGCACCCGCGGTGTTCATCTTCGACTCCGAGAACGGTGGCATCGATGGCTGGAACCCCACTGTGGGAGCCACAGGCTCAGGACCGTCGACCACGACAGAGGTTGCGGTGCGCAACGGCGCGAACGCCGTGTACAAGGGCCTGGCGATCGGCATGGCCTCGGATGGGCACACCTATCTCTACGCCGCCAACTTCCGCTCCGGGCGGGTCGAGGCCTATGACGACACGTTCACCCCGGTCGAGCTGCCCGGTGGGCTGTTCGTCGATCCCCGGATTCCCGCGGGCTACGCGCCGTTCAACGTTCAAGAGCTCGCCGGCAAGCTGTACGTCACCTACGCCAAGCAGGACGCGCGTCTGGAAGACGACGTCGCCGGTCAGGGACACGGCTTCGTCGACGTCTTCACCACCGACGGCGCCCTTGTCAGGCGGCTCGTCACCCGAGGCGTCCTGAACTCACCGTGGGGCCTCGCACTGGCCCCGGAAGGTTTCGGGCGACTGGGCGGCGCGCTGCTGGTCGGCAACTTCGGCAACGGTCACATCAACGCCTTCAACGCCATGACTGGTGCGAAGGAGGGTCAGCTGCGCGACGCACACGGGCGGCCGATCTCCATCGATGGGCTGTGGGGGCTGCGTTTCGGTAACGGCAACGCCGCCAAGACCACCGAACTGCTGTTCAGTGCGGGACCGGAGGACGAGTCGCACGGTCTCCTCGGCAAGATCGTGGCGGTCAAGTAGGCGCCCCGCCCTCTATGGGCAGGGCCTTTGCGAAGGGGGTGACCGGGCCATGACTCGGTCACTCTCCCGCGACTGCATCAACCCGGGTCCACACCAGCGGGCAGCGGGTTGGTGAGCTCTTCGCGGCGGTCGAGGAGCATCGTGGCGCCTCGAGCTCGGCGTCGTAATACAACGGCCACAGTGCCCTCTCGGGAGTTGCGTCTATGTGGGCGCCGTGTCGCGGCGGAATGACGCGAGCTATGCGTGCCGTGACAGGCCAAGCGCACGCCTTTCGTGGGCGACGGGACGACCGCGCCGACTCAGCGGTGATCTCCTGGAGCTGCGCGACGGCAACGCCTTGGTGTGCTGGGTTGCCCTCGATCAAAGGCTGCTCATGGCTCTCGCCGGGTTGGCGGGCGGCTGTCGCGCGGGGCAGGCTGGACGGTGCGCAGAGGGAGGAGAGCGGAAATGCCTGAGCTTGTCGTCGACTTCATCACCTCGCTCGACGGGTACGCGTCGGCCGAGGGCTGGCCGGGCTGGTGGGGCCTGGAAGGGCCGGAGTACCTCGCATGGCTAGGGGAGCAGCCTGAGAAGGATTACCTGCTGCTGTTGGGAGCGAACACCTATCGGCTCATGTACGGCTTCACGAAGGAGGGCGAGCCGGGGACGGATGTGCTGGGCGGCATGTCCAAGGTTGTCTTCTCCGGCACGCTGACCGAGCCGCTGGAGTGGGAGAACTCAACCTTGGTCGCCGGGGACGCCGCCGAGTCGGTGCGGGAGATGAAGGAGAACAGCGACAGGTCGATGCGCACCATCGGAAGCCTCGCGTTGTGCCGCTCGCTTCTGGAAGCCGAGCTTGTCGACCGGTTCCGGGTGGTGATGTTCCCGGTCATCACCGGCGCCACCGGCCAGGAACGGATCTACGACGGCTACCCCGACGTCGCTCTCGACATGGTGGACAGCCGCACCTTCGACGGCCAGATCCAGCTGGTCGAATATGTGCCGAGGGTGCTGCCCGGTCCCGACACGTTCTGAGCGTCCGTCGTCGGGTCTGCGGGTCCGCAGACGCGACCGGGACCCACGCGGCGAGATGCCCGATCTCGTCAGGCAACCGGTCTCGGTGGATGAGTGCGCGTTCAGCTCGCGCCGAGAGGCGGCGCACTGTCGTAGGCTCGGTCTAGGTTCAGGGCGTGCGCCGCGCCTATAACGATCCGCACGTCGACCTGCACCAGTCCTTCCGCCTTGCCAAGCGATGGGCTGTCGAGGAAGGCATCGTCACCGTCGTCGGGCCGAGCACCAGCGCTATCGAAGAGTCGCCTTTCTTGGTGGGCTCAGGCCTGCCGATCGGGATTATGGGAAACCGTCACAGCCGCTTCGGTGCCCGCCCCCGGGCGGGAACGGTAATTGCGTGGTGCCTTCACCTGGACGAAATCCTGGAGCTCGAGGAGGAGGCCAGCCTCGACGGCTTGGTGCTCGTACGGGGATACAAGACCCACGCTCCGTGGATCACCGCACACGACGCTGAGTTCCTCGGGGGTGAACCGGTCGCACTGGTTCCGGAAGCGAGCGCCGCTATCAAGGCGATGGTCGATGGAATCTCCATGTCGGCCGTGCTGAATCAAGGCCTCATTGACTCTCGCGAACGGTCGACTGCCGTCCAGGCGCTCACCTTCATGCGCGACCACGGTCACCGGATCGTCCCCGAACAGATCGCTGTTGAAGCCATCCGACAGGAATGGCCGGGCACAAGCCCCATTGAGTTTGCAGACCTCGCCAAGCAGCTCAATGCCGGCAAGAGGCTGCGGTACCAGAAGCGACTCAATCCGGCTGCGATGGCGGAATGGCTAGGGGTCTAGCTGTGCGCTACCGACTGCTGGTCGTTCCCTGTCGCGGCATTTGAGCGCGCTCCGCCTGGCAGAATCCCTACAGGCGCGCACACCGATCAAGCCGCAGTCAGCTCGCTGACCTGCGGCTTCGTCGATTTCGGGACTTCCGAAGGCGAGATTCGTGCTGCCGCCGAACGCTATCGTGCGACGTGTCGCTCAACGCGGCGATCCGACCCTGGACATCGGACGCACCCCGCCGGCACCTCGCAGGTCGGTCAGCACTCCCAAGCCGTCAGTCATCTGTGCCGGGCAGGGCGCGGGCCAGTTGTCGATCTGCCATCCACGCAATGGATTTCCGGACAATCCTGGGGTTGGCATCGATGGACTGGATCGCGGCGCTGTCATCGTCGGACAGGGCAGCGAGGCGTTCCCGTTCAGCGGACGAGGAACTGTCCCAGCCGACTGCGACCAACCTGATGGCCGGGTCCATCTAGACTCCCGCAGGTGCGCTCCGACCCGGATCCTCACGCAACAGGTGACGTCGGCTGTCCGAAGGCGATGATGTTCGGGCCGTGCGGTGGAGTACGTGACGATGCGACGTGCGAGCTGGATCCTCGACCGTGTCCCTTCGCCGTGCCGGGAGCAGAAGCGGTGCGCTGGGAGCAGGTGGCGCCGCCCCGCGCCGCGTCCGCAGCTAGCGTGCTGCTCAGTGCAGCGCAGCAGGGCCCTACCGTCCTGACCGATCTGACGATCCCGCCCTTCGACGCGGCCGGTCTCGCAGCCGTCGTGGAGACGTTGCGGGGCTCCTGCGACGCGGTCCTGGTCGGAGAGCACCAGAACCGCCCGGACTTCCCGCCGACGTTGATGGCGGCCCTGGTGGCCGAGGCGGGGGGCGTGCCGTGGGTGACGCTCGCGTGCCGGGATCGCAACCGTCTGGTGCTCGAGCAGGAGCTGGCGGGTCTCGCCGTGGCCGGGGTGGACGGGGTGCTGTGCGTGACCGGGGACGGTCGGGCGCAGGGTGTCCGACCCGAGGTCACCCAGGTCTTCGACCTCGACGGGACGCGGCTCGCGGCCATGGCCAGCGAGGCCGGACACGCTGTCGCGGTCCCCGAGGCCCCGTCGGCGTTCCCTCAGGCGCTCCGCCCGTCGCGCTTGGTGCAGAAGCAGAGAGCTGGGGCCGATCTGGCCGTCCTCAACCACGTCAGGACGGCGGGGGAGGTCGCCGCCTTCATGGCGGCAGCGCGCTCACTCGGCCTGACCATCCCGGTGATCGCGGCGGTCGCCGTCTACACCGACGAGCGCTCTGCCACGGTCCTCCAGAACTTCCCGGGTCTCCACGTGGACGCTGACCAGCTCACCCAGGTGCTGGGTGCGTCGGACGTGCGCTCGGCGGGCATCGACATGGCAGTCAGCGAGGCTCGTGCGCTGCTGGCGGTCGAGGGAGTGGTCGGGGTCAACCTGTCCGGGCTCGCTTCGGGTGCCGGGGCTTCGGCAGGGGCACAGGTCAAGGCTGAGATCGGGCACCGGATCCGGGAGGGGCGATGAGCGAGGCCGAGCCGATGGTCGACGAGTTCGACACGGTTGCGTCGTGGACCTCGGCGGCAGTCGCCGAGCTGGGCGAGGATCACGCGCTGCCCGCTGCCTGCCGGGGGAGCGGGAGCCCGGCCGCGCTCGACTGGCTGGCGGCATCGATGGGACTACACGGAGGCACTCGCCTCCTGGACTCCGGCGCAGGCGTCGGCGGTCCCAGTGAGTACGCCGCCCGGACGTGCGGCGTGCGGCCCATCCTGGCCGAGCCCATGGCGGGCGCCTGCCGAGCTGCCCGCGATCTCTTCGGCCGTCCCGTCGTGGTCGCCGATGGCGCGCGGCTGCCCTTCCCGGACGGAGCTTTCGAAGCCGCCTGGTCGCTGGGAGTGCTGTGCACGATCGAGGACAAGCGCGCCTACCTCGCCGAGCTCCGCCGGGTCGTCAGTCCTGGTGGCCCCGTGGGACTGCTGGTCTACACGCGCGCGGTCGAGTCATTGCCCGACCAGCCTGAGGGCAACAGCTTCCCCAGCCGGTACGAGCTGGGGGAGGATCTGGAGGCCACGGGGCTCTCGGTGGTCGCCGAGCTGCCGCTCGCCGACGCGACGAGCGCTCCGGAGGGCTGGCAGCAGGCGGCCGACCGCGTGGATGAGCTGATCGAGCACCAGCACGGCGAGGACGAGCGGTGGCAGCGAGCCAAGAAGCAGCAGGAGACGATCGTGGGGCTGATCCAGCGCGAGCTCGTCGTCGGCATCCTGGTGGCCTGTCGGGCGACATGAGAATGGTGGATCCGCGGCGGCGCCGATGTCCGCTGAGCTGAGCCCGGCCCCGGTCAGGTGCCGTCCTCGGTCAGAGTCGTGGGCGGTAGCCAGTCGGCCCCGAGGACGTGGGCGAGGTCGGCGAGGCCTGCGGTGTCGCTTCCCACCGTGTCGGAGGCTGCAGCGATCCGCTGCACCATCACCCTGCCGACCTGCTCCTCGACCGTGTCCTCGGCGTAGGCGATGTGCCACGGCGAGACCTGGTGATCGCGGTGGGTGCGACCGGTCACCTGCCGTGCGGCGATGCCCGAGAAGCGGGCCTGGTGGAACACGCCGACCCGCGGCTCGGTGGTCGCCTGGCGGCCGTCGGCAAGGGTCTCGCCGGCGTGCAGACTGATCGAGGCGACCGTGGTGAAGACGCAGACCTTCGCCTGGCCGGTCTGGAACCGGAGCCGCTCGGCCTCGGCGTCGAACCGGCCGCGGCCATAGATCGTGGCCACGTCGATGCCGGAGTCCCGCAGCCGGTCGGTGATGGGGTCGGCGGCGGTCGTGACGAACTCGACCGAGCACGCCACCTGTCGCTCGGCCTCGACCTGTTGGGCGATCCAGGCGACGGTCGTG
This sequence comes from Nocardioides sp., assembly GCA_025965275.1. GTDB lineage: Bacteria > Actinomycetota > Actinomycetes > Propionibacteriales > Nocardioidaceae > Nocardioides. The sequence continues at coordinate 8,772 of JAOPXG010000318.1, read as the reverse complement.
TCGACCCGGATCAGCCCGGCCTTCTGCCGGAAGCGCAGCAACGCGGCCCGGCCCTTCGCGACACTGCGGCCGCGTCGCGCGAGGTCCATCTCACGACAGAACTCTCCCCACTCGGCCTCGTACGCAGTCCGCTCCGTCGGTGTGAGCGCCACCGGCATGCCGGAGATCGGCACCGGCCCCCAGGGCGCGGCGCGGTGCAGCATCGCTGCAGGCCGCTCGTCCGCGAGCCAGCCGCGCACCAGCTTGAGGTCCGCGGCGCGTCGCGCCGGATCGCTGGTCCATGTCGGGCCGTAGCGGCCCTGCTCCACCCCGACACCATGACGCTCGAGCGCGGTGGCGAACGCGGACCCGGGCTGCGTTGCCGAGGTCCACTCCCGCATCGGCTCGCCCAGCACCTGCGCATAGGCGGGAGCAAGGTAGGGCAGCTCGAGTGGCGTGTGTCCGGGCGTCGCGGTCGTCGCGATGACGAACGGCGCCTTGTCGTGCGCCCGACCGTGTCCCGAGATCCTGGCCCAGAGCTTCCACCGCTTCGTCGTCGTACGCCGCAGCGCGTGGGCCTCGTCCGCGATGATCACGTCCCACTCGTGGTCCTTGACCTTCTCGAGCCGGTCCCACGTGATCACGACCCATTCCAGGCCGCCGTCACCCAGCGCCGTGATCGTGCGGCACCAGTGGCCGATGGTGATCGCGGCGGGCCGGTCGGCCACGACGAGCACCCGTCGCGCGCCGCGGAGGTCGCCCACCGCCGTCGCGCCGAGGACCGCGGCGATCGTCTTGCCCACGCCGGGCTCGTCGGCCAGCAGGAACTGCCGTCCACCCGCCGCGGCGCGCGCCGCGATGGCGTCGGCCGCCTCGAACTGGATCCTCCGGGGCTCGAGCGCTTCGGTCGGCTCGGGACCGGGCGTCGGACTCCCGGGGTTGACAAAGTTCTCGATGAACCGCCCGAGGGTGTGCGGCCCCGGAGCGTACGGCGCTAGGTGCGCCGGCACAGCGCGCCCGACGTACAGATGAGTCTTGACCGCCGAGTGCCAGGTGGCGCCGTCGACCTGCGTCCCGTACGGGACGTCGAGCACCCACAGCCGCTCGCCCAGCCCAGCGACCGGCAACGGCCGCTGCGGCTGCCTCGTCCCGCTACGGCGAGGTGACGCGCTGCGCCGACCAGCACTGGATCGGCGACGACTGACCACCCCCAGACGCTATCGAGGCCTCCGCTGCGAACAGAGCTGGCTCGCCCAAGTCCACCGCGCCGTCAGGCGCGCCGGGCTACCCACGCTCACACCGATCGTTCTGGCGCCGCACCGTGCACGCACTGACGTGTGCGGCATCCAGTGGCCCACAGGCGGCGGAAGGACGCACGTCCAATCGCGCGCATCACGGATTCGGTAAGTCGCGGTTCAAAGGGTTCCTCAGGCTTGGCGATGCCGCGGGCACCAGATCACGCTACGTTCCGAGCACCGGGCCAGGCGAGACGGTCACTCGGCCGCGACCTCAGTCCGGACAGAGGAGTCAAGCATGTACGGACGAGTAGTTGTCTACACGCACGACGAAGACAGGGATGCCTTGGAGGCCAAGGCGCGAGCCGGCGTGATTCCGATTGTCACCAGTACGCCGGGCTACATCTCTTACGGGGTTATGTTCCTCGACGACCGCGTGGTGTCGGTGAGCCAGTGGGAGTCCGAGGAGCACGCAAAGGCGGCAGACGCCGCACTGGCCGAGTGGGTGAACGCGAACACGTCGATGAAGACTCAGGCCCGCTTCACCGGCGACTTTGCGTGGCTGGAACTCGCCTCACAGTAGGTAGTGGCTCAACATTCGCGGTCATCGGCTTGGGCTGGTGGCCGTCTGTTGCGTCCTCAAGCTCATCCGCTCTCGGGCTACGCTAACTCCGGTGCGCCGACTGGCGGCGGGATGCCCCGGGTCACCAGGCAACCGGATCTCGGCAGATCCGCGCTGCTCGCGGCATGACGGACGCATGCCTTCGCGCTGTGGGACCCTCATGACGTGCGCTGGCTCATGGCTACGGTCGCGGCGGGACTGCTCCTGCTGCTGACGTTTCCTGTCTTGGCCTCGGGCAGTTCGGACGATGGCGACCTTGGGCGCTGCACCAGTGCGGTGGGATTTCGCACGCTCGGCACAGGAGAGAGTTGCGATACCTGGGGAGTTGTCCTCGTCCTACCGGCAGCCCTCCTGCTCTTCGCTCTGGTGGTTTGGCTGTGGCACTACCTCCCCGGCCAATCTGACGATGACCACCCAAGTTCCGAGGATGACCTGCGGGCCTGAGTCCTACGCCTGCACATCTCATCGGCATGACTGCGCCCCATCAGCGGCATGAGGGTGCGTTGCCGCCTCACCAGGTGACGAGGATCCAGTCGCCGGGCAGACCTCCACTCGACAGCGCGCGAAGCGCAGCCTCTCGCGCCGCGATCGGGTCCGCTCCCTCGTAGACGCTTTAGGCCACTTCCAGGAACGACCCGCCCTCGTCGTACTCGCGCACATCGAGACCGAGGACGACGCGTCCGGCGTCAGCGAGTTCGCGCAGGACGGATGCGGCATCGTCGACGTGCCAGGAGACCTCGCCGTTCTCCTCGGCCCTGGCACGTGCGGGCAGTTCAGCAGCCCCCCGAGGTCGTCAGCAGGCATGAGCGTGCACTCAGGCGTTCGGGCCATGCTCCCGATTCTCGCCCCAACCGAAGCGGCTTTCGGCGACGAAGTCGACAAGGAGCAACCGCAAGTTCTCTGGCAAGTCCTCTCGACTCCGACCAGGAACGTTTCGCTGCACGACCGAGAACTCAAACGTCTCGCCTTCGACAGTGAGAGACAGGGCGATGTTGTCCCTCCGCGACTTCAAGTCGGACGTCGTGACCTCGCCATCTCTGAACACTGCGCGCATCGCAGGCACGACGACCTGGCTCGCGACGTCGAGCAGATCCATCACGCTCGGATACGAGGCCGACGGGCGACGTGCGAGCGCGCTCATCGGCATGAGTGAGCACCGGACAGCGGCGTGTGCGGACGGCCGATGCGACGATGCGCTCATGGACAGAGCGGCTCTCATCGGTGCCCTCCAGCACACAACGACCCCGGCGTGGGCAACCGCCCTCACAGAAGGTGCTGACTTCGAGGTGTCAGACGGCACCACGACCATTGCCGACTTCATCACGATCTACAGCCGGAGGGTCAAGCACGTGGCCGGGATTGGCTTGGAACAGCGGCGAGCACCTCACGACGGCCATCGTGGCGTGGGACTACCGTGCCGCTCGACTTGAGCCACTCGCTCACACAACGCTGAGCACCGTGGCCTGGAACGGCGCCACCGGTTGACCACCGTCTCGCCTCTGACCGGCGAGCAAGCACGACTTCGTCAGGTGTGGGTCATCTGGCCGGTGAGGAAGGGCACGCCGACCGAGGTCAGGAACGGGGTCCGTTCGGGTTCCGGCAGCTTCGCCAGTTGTTCAGCGAATGCGAGCAGATTCCACGGTTTGTCCAAGGCGATGCCCGGTACGACGAGTTCGCCGGCGCCAGGGCGGGGCTCGATCGGGAGTAGCAGCCGTCGTCGCCGCCACCTGTAGGACGGCGCTCCGGGTACTGCGCGGATGAGGACGGCGGGACGGGTTGCGAGGCGCTGGTCGAGGCTGACCTCGACCACGTCCGTCCACTGCACCGATGCGGCCGTCGACCAGCCCAGGTAGGTCACTGCGGTCGACGTCAGGAGTACACGGGTGGTTTTGACGGCTGCGGCCACCGCGTCCGGAACTACGGCGAGTACGAGGGCTGCTAGTGCGACGAGCGCGACACGGGGCGGTGTCTCATCGACCGTCCAGGCGCCCCAGAGGAAGAACCCTTCAAGGAAAGTCGCGAACAGTGCGCAGGCGGCTGGGAAGTGCCACCCCAGCTGCACCTCGACGCCATCGGCGACCTGGTGGACGCGTGCTTGGGCGTGCCCGGTGGCCAGGTAGATGGTGTGCAGCAGCCATGCGGCGGCGAGACAGAGCAGCCCGAGCCAGACGGCGACCGCGACCCTCTCGATGACCCCGAAGGCGGCGACACCGAGCCCGACGACTCCGATGAGCACGACGAGGACGCCGAGGACGCCGAGGACGCCGAGGGTCGAGCGAACCTCGGTAGCTCGTGCGGACACGTTGTCGTTCCGCATCTCACCTCGCTCCCGGGGCGTCGGGTGCCGGCAGGTCGGTGTCGCCCGACTGCGCTTCAACCATGAGTTGGAGGATGGCAGCACCGCTGCCTCGTGACCACCCGGCCGACCGATCGCGGCGCCGGTGCCGCCACCCGCGACGGCGGCGGCGAGAAGTCCGCCGCCCTGGGAGAAGACGGCCTGCTGGGTGGTTCTCCGGACTGGATGTCGTCGTAGACGCCGTAGCCGGCCATGATGCCGCTGAGTACCCCGAGGCCGCCCTTGAGGGCGCCTATCTCAGATCCTTCATGTCGGTCCGTCCTTGGTCGACAGCGGCGAAGTGACGCACAGGGTAGGGCCGGCCTTCGGTGGATCCATCGCTGTCGGTCGACGAACTCGGTGGATGCGTCCGCTCGCTCGGCTAGGACACGACGTCCTTGTCGGAGCTGAGCCAGCCGGCCAGCTCCTTCATGTAGCCCGTCTGCGACGGGTAGTCCATCGACGACGAGTCCCACGGGTGCACCTGACCGGCCTTGAAGGCGGCGAGCCGCTCGAACGTCGGCTGCTCGCCGAGCTGCTCGGGCGAGTAGGAGTTGCGGGTGGCGTTGAGGAAGATGTCGGGGTCGTAGCGGTCGGCGTTCTCCCAGCTGAGGATCTCCCAGTAGTAGTCCTTGCCGCCGATTTCGGTGAAGCTCACGCCGAGGTGCTGGTAGTACGTCAGCGCCGGGTCGTCGGGCGCCTTGGCGACGTAGAGCCCGTCGGCGTCGGCGTAGATCGGCACGACCGAGAGCCCGCTGACGGCCGCATCGGTGAGCTCCTGCGAGGCCGCCTCGAACGCCGCGCGGTCCTCGGCGACCTGGCTGCCCTCGCCGGTGTCGACGCCGAGGGAGGCGGCCAGCTTCTCGTTCGTCTCGATGACGTCCTTCATCGAGCCGACCTGGGCCACGGCGACGACGGGAGCGATCTCCTTGATCTTCGCCAGCTGGGTCTTGTCCTTGAACCCGTACATCTCGTCCGGGGTGTCGCCGGTGTACGACGTCGCGACGATGAGGTCGGGCGCGGCGGCGGCCAGCTTCTCGAGGCTGATCTCGCCGTACGTCGAGCCGACGACCTCGGTCTCCGACAGGTCGAAGTCGTCGAACATGGTGTCGTTCGCGGGGTCCATCCAGGTGAAGATCGCGACCGGGGTGACGCCGAAGTGCCACAGCGCCGCCGCCGCGTCGCCGTACGCCGCGATCCGCACCGGCGCCTCGTCCAGCTCCACGGTCTGTCCGAGGTCGTCGGTCCAGGTCCAGGGGCCCGCGCTCGGGGTGGTGTCGTCCTGCGCGGTCGACGCGCCTGCGGAGTCGGTGCCGCCGCAGCCTGCCAGGGTCACGGCGGTCAGGACGGCCAGGCCGCCCGCCAGGAGGCGTCGTCGGGGCAGGTCAGGGATGCGGGACATGGGCCAGCTCTCTCAGTCGGGGGTCATCCGGGTGGGGGGCAGCGGCAGCAGCCGCCGAGGAGGTGGGGACGACGATGGGGAGACCGGTGCGTGGGTCGGGCAACACGTCGGCCTCGAGACCGAAGGTCTCCGCGAGCATCGGGGGAGTGAAGACGTCGGTCGGGTCGCCCTCGCAGACGACCGCGCCGTCCTTCATCACCACGATCACGTCGCTGTAGCGGGCCGCGAGGTTGAGGTCGTGGAGCACCATCACGACCGTGCGGTTGCGCTCGCGGTTGAGCCGGGTCACCAGGTCGAGGACCTCGACCTGGTGGGCGAGGTCGAGGTACGTCGTGGGCTCGTCGAGCAGCAGCAGCTCGGTGTCCTGGGCCAGCGTCATCGCGATCCACGCGCGCTGGCGCTGACCGCCCGAGAGCTGGTCGAGCGCGCGGTCGCGCAGGTCAGTGGTGTCCGTCATCTCCAGCGCCGCCTCGACGATCGCCTCGTCGCCCGGGGACCACTGGCTGAACCACCGCTGGTGCGGGTGGCGGCCGCGGCCGACCAGGTCGCGCACCAGCAGCCCGTCGGGGGCGATCGGGCTCTGCGGCAGCAGCGCCATCCTGCGGGCGACCTCCTTGGTGGAGGTCTCGTGCACCGGCTCGCCGTCGAGCAGCACCCGGCCGCTCGTCGGCCTGAGCAGCCGGGCCATGGTCCGCAGCAGCGTCGACTTGCCGCAGCCGTTGGGCCCGACGATCGTCGTGACCCGGCCGTCGGCGATGGCGAGGCTGAGGTCACGCACGACCGGCTCGCCGCCGTACCCGACGGTGACGGTGTCGGCGCGGAGCCGGGCCGGGGTGGGTGCGTCGTTCATGCCGACACCTTTCGGTTGGTGCGGAGCAGGAGCCAGATCAGGTACGGCGCACCGATGGCGGCCGTGACGAGCCCGGCGGGCAGGGCGAACGGGATGACCACCCGGGTGACCAGGTCGGCACCGACCACCAGGCAGGCGCCGAGCGTCATCGAGGCGAGCATCGGCGGCCGCGAGCCGGCGGTCAGCCGCAGCGCGACCTGCGGCACCACGAACGCCACGAACGCCAGCGGTCCGACCGCCGCGACCGAGACCGAGGCCAGGCCGACGGCGGCCACCAGGGTGAGCAGCTGGGTGACCTGCAGCCGGACGCCGAGGCCGCGGGCGGAGTCGTCGCCGAGCTGGAGGGCGTTGAGGCTGCGCGCGACCAGCAGCGCGACCGGCACCAGCACCAGCAGCGTCCACAGCAGCGGCGTCGCCTGCTCCCAGCCGCGCGCGTTGAGCGAGCCGTTGAGCCAGACCTGGGCGCTGGCGGCGTCCTGGATCCGGGCGTGGGTGAGCAGGTACGACGTGCCGGCGGCCAGCGCGAAGCTGAGGCCGATGCCGATCAGCACCAGCCGCTGCCCGTCGATGCCGCGCCGCCACGACAGGAGGTAGAGCAGGGTCGCCGTCCCCAGGCCGCCGACGAAGGCCGCGATCGGCAGGCCGACCTGCTGCAGCGTGCCGCCGACCAGGCCGGCGCCGTACCCGGAGCCGCCGGCGAGCACGATCACCCCGACGGCCCCGAGCGCGGCGCCCTGGGTGACGCCGAGGATGTCGGGGCTGGCCAGCGGGTTGCGGGCGAAGGTCTGGGTGAGGGCGCCGGAGAGGCCGAGTGCGGCGCCGACCAGGATCGCGACCAGGGTCTGGGGGAGCCGCAGCTCCATCACGATGAACCGCTGGCCGGTGTCACCGCCACCGAGGAGGGTGCGGACCACGTCGCCGACCGGGATCTCGAAGTCGCCCAGCGAGAGGTCGAGTGCGACCAGCACCGCGAGCACGCCCAGGCCGCCGATCGCCACCAGGCCGGCGCGCAGCGGGACCAGCCACGAGGCGCGGCCGATCCGCAGCGGTGCGGCCAGGGTGGGGGAGACGTGCGGCAGGGCGCTCATATCCGGACCATCCGGTTGCGGCGGACCAGGACGATGAAGACCGGGCCGCCGATCAGCGCCATCACGATGCCGACCTGGAGCTCGGCCGGGCGGACGACCACCCGGCCGATGATGTCGGCGAGCACGACGAGCAGCCCGCCGATGAGGCCCGAGTAGGGGATCACCCAGCGGTAGTCGACGCCGGCGAGGAAGCGGGCGACGTGGGGGACGACCAGGCCGACGAAGCCGACCGGGCCGCAGGCGGCGGTCGCGGCGCCGGTCAGCATCATCACGCCGAGGACGCCGATCATCTTGTGCCGCATCGGGCTTAGGCCGAGCGAGGCGGCGACGTCGTCACCGAGCTGGAGCAGGTTGAGCGTCGAGGCGCTCATCGCCGCCAGGGCCAGGCCGACCGCGATGAAGGGCAGCACCTGCCAGAAGACGTCCGTGCCGCGGCCCGCCACCGACCCGACCGCCCAGAAGCGGTAGGCGTCGAGGGTGTCGATGTCGCGGAGGACCATCGCCTGGGTGAGGGCGAGCAGCAGCGCGCTGACCGCGGCCCCGGCGAGCACCAGGGAGACCGGGTCGGGCCCGCCGCGCGTCGACCCGATCGCGAACACCGCCGCCGCGGCGAGGCCGGCGCCGACCAGGGAGAACCACGCGTAGCCGGTCAGGTCGGTGACGCCGAAGACGAAGATGCCGATCACCACGGCGAACGCCGCGCCCGCCTCGACACCGAGCAGCCCGGGGTCCGCGAGCGCGTTGCGGGTGTGGCCCTGCATCAGCGCGCCGGCCACCCCGAGGGAGACGCCGACCGCGATCGCGAGCACGGTGCGGGGGATGCGCAGGCCGTGGACGATCGTGGACGCGTCGGAGCCGTCGGGGCGGAACAGCACGTCGACCACCGTGGTCAGCGGGATGCTCCGGCTGCCGATCGCCAGGCTGAGCAGGGCGGTGAACGCCAGCAGCAGCGCGAGCCCGACGATCCCGCGGACGGTGCCGCGCCGTACGTCGGGTCGCCCCGGGGGTGCGCCGGCGGGCGCCGACACGGTCGCGGTCATGGACGTCCTCGGATCCGGAGTGAAGGAAGGTAAGGCTTACCTTAGTCGACAGATCAGGCTGGTGCCACGCTGGCCCGTCGGCCGGGCTCCGGGCGGCGCGCAGGTAGCCTCGGACCGTGTCGATGCCCTCCGGATCCGGTGTGCCGTCGGGGCCGCCGGGGGGCACGGACCGGACGGTCGGCGGCTACGCCCTGCTCGGCAAGCTCGGCGAGGGCGGCATG
>JAOPXG010000239.1 GCA_025965275.1 Nocardioides sp. | reverse complement strand
GCTCCGCCACCCGACCAAGGACCTCCACCACGCCGACCCCGAGGGGATCGAGCTGTGGGCACCGGTCTTCGGCCACCAGGACGTCGACCCGCTGGAGGCCGACCTGACCATCCAGCACCGCGGCGAGCCGGTGGGCGAGCGGATGATCGTCACCGGCCGGGTGCTCGACGGCGAGGGCCGCCCGGTGCGCCACCAGCTCGTCGAGATCTGGCAGGCCAACGCGGGCGGGCGCTACATCCACCAGCGCGACCAGCACCCGGCCCCGCTCGACCCGAACTTCACCGGCACCGGCCGCTGCCTGACCGACGGCGACGGTGTCTACACCTTCACGACGATCAAGCCCGGGCCCTACCCGTGGCGCAACCACCGCAACGCCTGGCGCCCGGCGCACATCCACTTCTCGCTGTTCGGCACCGAGTTCACGCAGCGCCTGATCACCCAGATGTACTTCCCGGGCGACCCGCTCTTCGCGCTCGACCCGATCTACCAGGCCATCACCGACCGGGCGGCGCGCGACCGGCTGGTCGCGGCGTACGACCACGACGTCACCCGGCCGGAGTGGTCCACGGGCTACCGCTGGGACATCGTCCTCACCGGCACCCACCGCACCCCGCTCGAGTCCGACGTGGAGGGAGAAGCATGAGCGCCCTGGTCCCGACCCCCGGCCAGACCATCGGACCGTTCTTCGGCTACGCGCTGCCGTACGACGGCGACCACGAGCTGGTGCCGCGCGCGTGGGCCAGCTCGATCCGCCTGCACGGGCGGGTGCTCGACGGCGCGGGCGACCCGGTGCCCGACGCCCTGGTGGAGATCTGGCAGGCCGGACCCGACGGCGTGGTCCCCCGCGAGCAGGGCTCGCTGCGCCGCGACGGCTACACGTTCACCGGCTGGGGGCGCGCATCGACGGACCGCACGGGCCACTACCAGTTCACGACGCTGGTGCCCGGCGCGACGACTCCCGGAGGTGCGCCGTACTTCGCGGTGACGGTGTTCGCCCGCGGACTGCTGGACCGGCTGTTCAGCCGGGCCTACCTGCCCGGCAACGACGTCGTCCTCGCCAAGGACGCGCTGCTGTCGTCGGTCGACCCGGCCCGGCGCGCGACGCTGGTCGCCCGCTCCGACGACCGTGGGTTCGTGTTCGACATCCGGCTGCAGGGGGACGGCGAGACCGTCTTCCTCCAGCACGCGCGAGACTGAGCGCATGGCGGATCTCTTCTGGCCCGGCGACGACCGTGCGGGCGACCACTTCACGTCGGAGTCGTTCCTCGCCGCCCTGGTGGCCGTCGAGGCCGACTGGCTCGGTCGTGACCTCGATGTCCCGCACATCCAGGACTGGCTGTCGCGCGAGGCAGAGTTCGGCGGCAACCCGGTGATCGCGCTGGTCAACGTGCTCCGCGACGGGTTGGACGGCGACGATGCCCGGCGGCTGCATCGCGGGCTCACCAGCCAGGACGTGGTCGACACCGCGCTGATGGTGATGGCCGCCGACGCGGTCGCCGCCCTGCGCCGCGACCTGGCCGCCATCGTGGCCCGCTTGGCCGGCCTGGCCGAGAAGCACCGGGACACCCCGATGGTCGCGCGCACGCTCACCCAGCACGCCGTGCCCACGACGTTCGGTTTCCGCTGCGCCCAGTGGTTGACCGGGATTCTCGACGCGGACGACGACGTCGCCCGGCTCGCGTTCCCCCGTCAGTACGGCGGGGCCGCCGGCACCCGCGCGGCTCTGGTCGAGCTCGGCGTCGAGCCACCCGTCGACACGCTGCCGTGGCACACGACTCGGGCGCCGATCACCAGGATCGGCGACGCGCTCGCCGGGTGCACCGACGCCTGCGGCCGGATTGCGAACGACGTGCTGACCATGTCGCGACCCGAGATCGGCGAGCTCTCGGAGGGCAGCGGGGGCGGCTCGTCGACGATGCCCCACAAGGCCAACCCGGTGCTGTCCGTGCTCGTGCGCAGGGCGGCGCTCACCACCACCCAGCTCGCCGCGACCCTGCACCTGGCCGCCGCCAACCAGGTCGACGACCGCGCCGACGGAGCCTGGCACGCCGAGTGGGCGCCGCTGCGCGACCTGGTCCGGCGCACGCTGGTCGCCGTCTCCCAGACGTCCGACCTCCTCGACGGCCTCCGGGTCCACGACGACCGGATGGCCGCCACCCTCGACGCCGCCGGTGACGACGTGCTGGCCGAGCAGCGCACCATGGCCGAGGTCGCCGGACACGACCCCGCGCCGACGTACCTCGGCACCATCGGCCCCATGATCGATGCCGTGATCGCCCGCGCACGCAAGCTGGAGGAGCCCGCATGATCCCGGCCATCACCGCCGTCCGGATGAGCGGCGCCCGCAACCGGGCCGACCTGCCGCTGCTCGTCCTCGGCCCGTCGCTCGGCACCAGCGCGACCACGCTGTGGACCGCGTGCGCGGCGCGCCTGACCGAGGCGTTCGACGTGCTCGCCTGGGACCTGCCCGGCCACGGCCACAACCGGTCCGTGCCCGAGGAGCCGTTCACGATGGCCGAGCTCGCCCAGGGCGTGCTGCGCGTGGTCGACGACATCCTCGAGCAGCGCGGTGAGGTCGGCGACTCCTTCTTCTACGCCGGCGACTCCGTCGGCGGCACGGTCGGCCTCCAGCTGCTCCTGGACTCCCCCGAGCGCGTCGATGCCGCCGCCCTGCTCTGCACCGGGGCCCGGATCGGCACCCCCGACCTGTGGGCCGGACGGATCGGCCAGGTCAGCGTCTCGGGCACCCCGGTCATGGTGGCCGGCTCCGCCGAGCGCTGGTTCGGGCCCGACTTCCTCGACCGTGAGCCCGCGCGCGGCTCCGCACTGCTGGTCGCTCTCCAGGAGACCGACGACGACGGCTACGTCCAGGTCTGTGGTGCGCTGGCCGAGTTCGACGTCCGCGACCGGCTGGCCGAGATCGGCGCTCCCGTCCTCGCCGTGGCCGGGGAGGTCGACGCCGTGACGCCGTCCGACGGGCTGCGCGAGATCGCCGACGGTGTGAAGGACGGCCGCTTCGTCGAGCTCCCCGGCGTCGCCCACCTCGCGCCGGCCGAGGCACCCGACGAGGTCGCCGCGCTGCTGCGCAGCCACTTCCTGGGCGAGGCGCCGCTGCCGGTCCCGCCGCCCGAGGTCGTCGAGGACATGACGGTGGCGGAGGTCCGCGCCGCCGGGCTCGCCGTACGCCGTGAGGTGCTGGGCGACGCGCACGTCGACCGGGCCACCGGCAGCGCCACCGACCTCACCCGCGACTTCCAGGACTTCATCACCCAGTACGCCTGGGGCGGCGTCTGGACCCGGCCGGGTCTCGACCGCCGCAGCCGCTCGATGGTCACGCTCACCGCGCTGGTCGCCCGCGGTCACCACGAGGAGCTCGCGATGCATGTGCGGGCGGCGCTGCGCAACGGACTCACGGTCGAGGAGATCAAGGAAGTGCTGCTCCAGACGGCCATCTACTGCGGGGTGCCGGACGCCAACACGGCGTTCCGGGTCGCCCAGCAGGTGCTCGCCGACGAGGGGTTGCTGTAGGCGCCTGCCCGGCGCTGGCGCACTCGGCGTCGAACAGGCGCAGGTAGGCTGACCCGTATGACGCAGGTCACTTCGGGCCCACGAGCGGGTGGACCGGGACCGGTGGCGTTCTCGACCGTGGGCCTGCCGGAGGAACAGCGCGTCGACCTGTGGGAGAACCACAACGCCAACGCCCTGATCGGGCTGCGCTGCCGGACGCTGACCGCCGCGGTTCTCGAGGCCACCGAGATCAACGTCCAGCTCGAGCGGGTCCACCTGGCGCGGGTGCGGGGCAGCTCCCACGTCGTCGAGCGCGACCTCGCCATGATCCGGCAGCGCCCGGCCGAGTCGGTCGCGATGTTCTTCAGCCTGGCCGGCGAGGCATTCTTCTACCACGACGACGGCGTCCGGACCGTCCAGCCCGGCCAGCTGTTGATGTGCGACGCGGACCGGCCGTTCATGCGCGGCTTCTCCCAGGGTCTGGAAGAGCTCGTCCTCAAGATCCCCCGTGACGTGTTCGCCGACGTCACCGGTATCGACCGGGTGCCGCGCCCGCTCGTCGTCAACTTCGCTGCCGGGTCGAACTCCTTCGCCCACACGCTGGCCCGGCTGATCGGCGGCGCTGCGCGCGACCACGACCCCACCCCGGTCGAGGAGCGGAGCCTGCTCGAGCTCGTCGCCGCTCTGACGGGCAAGAAGGGCGAGGACGACCTCGCGGCCGCCCACCGCGCCGCCGCGTGCAGCTACATCGAGCAGCACCTCGCCGACCCGTCCCTGTCCGCGGTCCAGGTGGCTGCTGCGGTCGGGATCAGCACCCGCCATCTCTCACGCGTCTTCGCGGACTCCGACACCAGCCTGCCGAGGCACGTGCTCGCACTCCGCCTCGACGCCGCGCACCAGCTCCTCGAGAAGCCGGCGGCAACCTCGATGACGATCGCGGAGATCGCCCATCACTGCGGGTTCTCCTCCGCTGCTCACTTCTCCAACGCCTTCTCCACGCACTTCGGTGAGCGGGCCAGCGACGTGCGCCGTCGGGCGATCGCTGCGCGCGCGATCCCGCTCGTGTGAGTCCGCGCTGTCTCGTAGCCCCGGCCGAGACGTGCCTGGATCGGCCATCACTTCGCGTTCAAGCCGAGATGGCCGTCACACGTCGACTCCCGATCTGCGGCTGCTGACACTGGACGTCGAGGCGCCGGCGTACGACCGGCCGGGGAAGGTGAAACCATGCCTGTGTTCGATGACGGCCAACGGGAGACCGACGTGCCGACCGCGGCCACGGTCGAGACCGATGTGGTGGTGGTCGGCTCCGGCCCGGCCGGCTCGGCCGCTGCGCTGTTCCTGTCGAGCCTGGGCGTTCCGAACATCATGATCACCAAGTACCGCTGGACCGCGAACACTCCACGGGCCCACATCACCAACCAGCGGGCGATGGAGATCTTCCGCGACCTGGGCATCGAGGGGCAGGTCCTGGCCGACGCCACGCCTCACGAGCTGGTCGGCGACACCGTCTTCTGCACGTCGATCGCCGGCGAGGAGATCGGCCGCATCCGCACGTGGGGGACCCGCCCCGACCGCGAGGCCGACTACCGGCTCGCCTCGCCGTGCCTGACCGTCGACATCCCGCAGACGTACCTGGAGCCCATCCTGGTGCGCAACGCGACCGCCCGGGGCACCCAGTCCCGGTTCTCCACCGAGTACCTCTCCCACACCCAGGACGCTGACGGGGTCACCGTGCAGGTGCTCGATCGGCTCACCGGTGAGGAGTACCCGATCCGTGCGAAGTACCTGATCGGGGCCGATGGGGCCCGCTCGAAGGTCGCAGCGGACATCGGACTGCCGTTCGAGGGCGCCATGGACATCGCAGGCTCCATGAACATCACCTTCAAGGCCGACATCGCCGCGTACTGCGACCACCGTCCCTCCGTCCTCTACTGGGTCATCCAGCCCGGCTCGAACGTCGGTGGCATCGGTGCTGGCCTCGTTCGCATGGTCCGTCCCTGGAACGAGTGGTTGATCGTGTGGGGCTACGACATCGCCGAGGACCCGCCCGTGGTCGATGAGGTCGCCGCGACCCAGATCGTGCGGAACCTGCTCGGCATGCCTGATCTCGCCGTGGAGATCACCGGCACCTCGCTGTGGGGCAACAACGAGATGTATGCGACCCACCTCCAGTCCGGACGCGTGTTCTGCGCCGGCGACGCCCTCCACCGGCACCCGCCGAGCAACGGGCTGGGTTCCAACACCTCCATCCAGGACTCGTACAACCTGGCGTGGAAGCTCGCCGCCGTGCTCAAGGGGCAGGCGGACCCGTCGCTGCTGGATACCTACTCGACCGAACGAGCGCCCGTGGCGGAGCGGATCGTCAAGCGCGCCAACAAGTCCGGCCGCGAGTTCGTCGACCTCTTCGTCGCCCTCGGCGTCACCGAGGCCAAGACCGAGGAGGACATGGTCCGCCAGATCGAGGAGCGCAAGGCGAACACCCCCGAGGGCGCCGCCAAGCGCGAGGCCCTGGTCACGGCGATGGAGCTGAAGAACTACGAGTTCAACGCCCACGGCGTCGAGCTCGGTCAGTTCTACGAGTCGGCCGCGATCGTCCCCGACGGCACCCGGCGCCCCGAACCGATCCGGGACGCCGACCTCTACTACGAGGCGTCCACGGTCCCGGGCTCGCACCTGCCGCACGCCTGGGTCGGCGACCACACCCGCAGGTTGGCCATGATGGACCTGGCTCCCTATGACCGTTTCACCCTCATCACCGGCATCGCCGGGGAGCAGTGGGAGAGCGCGGCCGACAAGGTCGGGCACGAGTTCGGAATCGCGCTGGAGACCATCGTGATCGGCCCGGGCCGTGAGGTCACCGACCTGTACTACGACTGGGCCAAGCTCCGCGAGGTCACGGAGGGTGGGGTGCTCCTGGTCCGCCCCGACAAGCACATCGCTTGGCGGTCGATGTCGATGCCGGCCGACCCGGAGAGCGCGCTGCGCGACGCGCTCGTCCTGGTGCTGGGCAGGGGCGTACCAGCATGAGCATGCAGTTCGATCACGAGACCCTCGGGCAGCGGATCCACTTCGCGGCCGGCGGGGCCGCCGACGCCCTGGCCGCCGAGGTCGAGCTGCTCGGCTCCGGCCGGGTCATGGTGATCGCGGCTCCGGACGAGTCCGACCTGGCCAAGCGGATCACCCACGACCTGCCGGTCGTCCTCGTCCACGAGGAGGTCGCGATGCACGTCCCCGTGGCCGTGGCCGAGCGGGCCCGTGAGGCGGCGACCCGGCATGAGGTCGATCTGGTGATCAGCGTCGGCGGCGGCTCGACGACGGGGCTGGCCAAGGCCGTAGCGCTCTCGTCCGGCCTCCCGATCGTCGCGGTGCCGACCACCTACGCCGGCTCCGAGGCGACCAATGTGTGGGGACTGACGGAGAAGGCGAAGAAGACCACGGGCGTCGACGCGCGGGTGCTACCCCGCGCGATCGTCTACGACGCGTCCCTCACGCTCTCGCTGCCGGTCGACCTCAGCGTGGCCTCCGGGCTGAACGCCCTCGCCCACTGCGTGGACTCCATGTGGGCGCCGCAGGCCGACCCCATCGACGTCGCGCTCGCGGCCGAAGGGATCCGGGCCCTGGCTGCCGCCCTGCCCCGTGTCGTCGACGACCCGACCGATCTCGAGGGGCGCGAGGGGGCGCTGTACGGGGCCTATCTGTCGGCGGTCTCGTTCGCCTCGGCCGGCTCCGGCCTGCACCACAAGATCTGCCACGTCCTCGGGGGACGCTACGACCTGCCGCACGCGCCCACGCACGCCGTCGTCCTGCCCTACGTCCTGGCGCTCAACGCCCCCGCCGCGCCGGAGGCGGACGCACGGATCGCCCGCGCGTTCGGTACCGGCACGGGGCTCGACGGACTCCAGGCGCTTCGGGCCAGGCTCGACGCGCCGCGAGCCCTGCGCGACTACGGCTTCGAGGAGCACCAGATCGCTGGCGCGGTCGAGGCGATCCTGCCTGCCGTCCCCCCGAGCAACCCGACCACCGTCACCCACGAGAACCTCGAGCGCCTCCTGCGAGGCGCCTGGGGAGGAGCAGACCCGCGATGACCGCTGACGCCGCACCCGCCCGCATCTCCGCGGAGCAACACGAGCGCGAGGACGAGCTCGTCCAGCGCGTCCTCGCCTCCTTCGCCGACACCCCGGACGCCCGGCTCAAGCAGATCATGCAGGCCGCCGTCCTCCACCTCCACGCGTTCCTGCGCGACGTGCGCCTGACGGAGGAGGAGTGGAAGCAGGGCATCGAGTTCCTGACAGCGGTCGGGCACATCACCGACCACCGCCGACAGGAGTTCATCCTGCTCTCCGACACCCTCGGTGCCTCGATGCAGACGATCGCGATCAACAACGAGGCGTACGCCGACGCGACGGAGGCCACGGTCTTCGGTCCGTTCTTCGTCGACGACGCACCGCACGTCGAGTGCGGGGGCGACATCGCCGGCGGCGCCGTCGGTCAGCCCTGCTGGGTCGAGGGCACGGTGCGGGACACCGACGGCAGGCCCGTCCCGGGGGCCCGCATCGAGGTGTGGGAGGCCGACGAAGACGGCTTCTACGACGTCCAGTACGACGACGGACGCACGGCCGGCCGGGCGCACCTCTTCAGCGACGACGACGGGGGGTTCCGGTTCTGGGCGGTGACCCCGACCCCGTACCCGATCCCGCACGACGGTCCGGTCGGAGCGATGCTCGCCGCCACCCATCGCTCGCCGATGCGTGCGTCCCATCTCCACTTCATGGTGACAGCGCCCGGACTGCGGACGCTCGTCACGCACATCTTCGTGCGCGGTGACGACCTGTTGAGCAGCGACAGCGTGTTCGGTGTCAAGGAGTCACTGGTCAAGGAGTTCGTCGAGCAGCCCGCCGACGCCGCTACGCCGGACGGTCGCGACCTCGGCGGCAGGACCTGGTCGCGAACGCGGTTCGACATCGTGCTCGCCCCCGCCGGGTCCTGACCGCCGGCACTACCGCCTCGGCCCGCCGGCCGTGACGCTCCTGGCCACGATCTCGGCGACGCGGAGCACGGCGGGCGAGGCGTCGCCCGAGCGGCTGGCCAGGGCCAGGTCGACCCGGGGCGGGTCGGTGAGGGCGACGTAGGAGACGCCGTCGAGGCCGAGGCTGCGCACCGGCTCGGGGACCAGTGCCACGCCGAGGCCGGCCGCGACGAAGACGACGAGGGTGGCGGTCTCGCCGACCTCGGTGATGGAGGTCGGCTCGAATCCGGCCGCCACGCAGGCCGCGAGGACCTGGTCGTGCATCGACGAACGGTGTCCCGACGGGTGCATCACGAACGCCTCATCGGACAGCGCGGCAAGGTCGATTCGACGCCGCCGGGCCAGCCGGTGACTCGTCGGCAGTACCGCGACCAACGGCTCGGAGCGGAGCGGTCGGATCCTCAGATCCCTGCGGTGGACCGCGTCTGGGCGCAGCAGCGCCAGGTCGAACGTGTGATTCAGGACCCCGTCGACGAGCTGGGGGGACAACAGCTCCCCACGCAGGTCGAGCTCGAGACCGGGGAGCTCGCGCCGCACCTCCCTCGCCACGCGAGGGAGGACGTCGTAGGTCGCGGTGCCGATGAAACCGACGGAGACCCGCCCGGCGTGCCCCGAGGCCAGCTGCTCCATGTCGGCCTCCGTGCGGGCGACGTCGCCGAGCACCCTGCGGGCGTGCTCGGCGAACCGGGTGCCGGCCTCGGTCGGCTCGACGCGCCGGGTCGAGCGGATGAAGAGTGCGACGCCGAGCTCGCGCTCGAGCTGCTTGATCTGCTGGGAGAGCGCGGGCTGGGCAATGTGCAGCCGGGCCGCGGCCCGGCCGAAGTGACGCTCCTCCGCGAGCACCGTGAAGGATCGCAGGTGGCGCAGCTCCATGCACTGAGGTTATCAATCAAGCACCATTCAGTATTGGATTTGATCGCCGAGACCGGCCTACGCTCGTCGGCATGAGCTCTGCCTTCGTCTACGCCGTCGCGCGCACCCCCTTCGGTCGCTTCGGCGGCGCCCTCGCCGAGGTGCGCCCCGACGACCTCGCCGCCGTCGCCATCAAGGGCGCCTTGGCCCAGGCCCCCGCACTCGACCCGGCAGCCATCGGCGACACGGTCTGGGGGTGCGCCAACCAGGCCGGTGAGGACAACCGCAACGTCGGGCGGATGGGCGTGCTGCTCGCCGGGCTGCCGGTCTCGGTGCCCGCGACGACAGTGAACCGCCTGTGCGGCTCGTCGCTGGACGCCGCGATCATCGGGTCGCGGACGATCGAGTCCGGCGACGCCGACGTGGTGCTGACCGGCGGTGTCGAGTCGATGACCCGGGCGCCCTGGGTGCTGCCGAAGCCGTCGAAGGCGTTCCCGGCGGGCAACGTGACCGCGGTGTCGACGACGCTGGGGTGGCGGCTGGTCAACGACCGGATGCGGGCCGAGTGGACGGTCTCGCTGGGCGAGGCCAACGAGCAGCTGCAGGAGAAGTTCGGCATCTCACGGGAGCGGCAGGACGCGTTCGCGGCCCGGTCGCACAACCTCGCGCACGAGGCCTGGGAGTCCGGCTTCTACGACCACCTCGTCGTGCCGGTCGTTGGCGTCGACCTGAAGCGCGACGAAGGCATCCGCCCGGGGTCGTCGGCGGAGAAGCTCTCCGGGCTCAAGCCGTCGTTCCGCTCGGACGGCACGATCACGCCGGGCAACGCGTCCCCGCTCAACGACGGGGCGTCCGCCGTGCTGCTCGGGTCGGAGACGGCGGGCCGGTCGCTGATCGGGGTCGACCCGGTCGCCCGGATCGCGGGCCGCGGGGTGTCGGCGCTGGAGCCGCAGCTCTTCGGGTTCGCCCCGGTCGAGGCGGCCGAGCGGGCGCTGGCGCGGGCCGGGATCACCTGGGCCGACGTGGCGGCGATCGAGCTCAACGAGGCGTTCGCGGTGCAGTCGCTGGCGTGCGTGGACGCGTGGAAGGTCGACCCGGACATCGTGAACGCCAAGGGCGGCGCGATCGCGATCGGCCACCCGCTCGGGGCGTCGGGCGGCCGGATCCTCGGCACCCTGGCCGCGCGGCTGCAGGAGTCGGGCGACCGTTGGGGCGTGGCCGCGATCTGCATCGGGGTCGGCCAGGCGCTCGCCGTGGTGCTGGAGAACGTGGCGTGACGGTGCGGATCTGTGCGACGGCCGCCGAGGCGGTCGCGGACGTGGCGGACGGTGCGACGGTGCTGATCGGCGGGTTCGGCATGGCGGGCATGCCGGTGCAGCTGATCGACGCGCTGATCGAGCAGGGCGCCAGCGACCTGACGGTGGTGAACAACAACGCCGGCAACGGCGACGCCGGCCTGGCCGCGCTGCTCGCGAAGGGCCGGGTCCGGAAGATGATCTGCTCCTTCCCGCGACAGAAGGACTCGTGGGTCTTCGACGGTCTCTACCGCGAGGGCAAGGTCGAGCTCGAGCTGGTGCCCCAGGGCAACCTGGCCGAGCGGATGCGCGCCGCGGGCGCCGGGATCGGGGCGTTCTTCTGCCCCACCGGGGTGGGTACGCCGCTGGCCGAGGGCAAGGAGACCCGCGAGATCGACGGGCGCACCTACGTGCTGGAGTACCCGATCCGCGGTGACGTCGCCCTGGTCGGCGCCTACCGGGCCGACCGGATGGGCAACGTGGTCTACCGCAAGACGGCCCGCAACTTCGGGCCCGTGATGGCCACCGCGGCCGCGACCACCATCGTCCAGGTCGCCGAGGTCGTGGAGACCGGCGAGCTCGACCCGGAGGCGGTCGTGACGCCGTCGATCTACGTGGACAGGATCGTGGCCGTATGAGCCAGGACAAGGCACTGAGCAAGGACGAGATGGCGGCCCTGGTCGCGAAGGACATCCCGCAGGGGTCGTTCGTGAACCTCGGGATCGGCCAGCCCACGTTGGTCGCCGACTTCCTGCCCGAGGGCTCGGGAGTGGTGCTGCACACCGAGAACGGCATGCTCAACATGGGCCCCGCGGCGACCGAGGACGAGGTCGACCCGGACCTGACCAACGCCGGCAAGATCCCGGTGACCGAGCTGCCGGGGGCGTCGTACTTCCACCATGCCGACTCCTTCGCGATGATGCGCGGCGGGCACCTCGACGTGTGCGTGCTGGGTGCGTTCCAGGTCTCTGCGACCGGTGACCTCGCGAACTGGCACACCGGCGCCCCGGACGCGATCCCGGCCGTGGGTGGGGCCATGGATCTCGCGATCGGCGCGAAGAGCGTCTTCGTGATGATGACCCTCTTCGCCAAGGACGGCACCCCCAAGCTGGTGCCCGGGTGCACCTACCCGCTCACCGGCGTGGGGTGCGTCGACCGGGTCTACACCGACGTCGCGACCTTCGACATCACCCCCGACGGCGTGGTCGTGACCGACACGTTCGGCATCTCGTACGACGAGCTCGCCGACCGCCTCGAGGTGCCGCTCTCCCAGGGTTAGGGTTCCCGGGCGAGCTCCGTCGCCGCGGTGGTGTCCGGCGTGGCCGTGAACCCGTTCTGCACGGCCCAGACGACGGCCTGGGACCGGCGCTGCGCGCCGATCTTGCGGTAGGCCGTTCGGATGTAGGTCTTGACGGAATTGATGCTCAGGTAGCTGCGGTCGGCGATCTCCTGGTTGCTCATCCCGGCCGCGATCATCGTCAGCATCTCCGCCTCGCGGGCGGTGAGGCCGGCGACGGCCCGCCCCGGCCAGTCCCCGCCGACCTGGGTCTCGGGCGGCGTGACGTCGGGGCTCACCACGATGGCTCCTCGCAGGACCGCCTGGACCGCATCCGCGATCTGGGGACCCGTCAACGCCTTGGAGAGGTAGCCGGCCGCGCCGCGTCCCAGTGCCTCGCGGGCCACGTCGGGACGCAGCTTCCAGGTGTAGACGATGACCGGAGCACCGCCCTTGCGCACCAGCTCGCCGAGACAGTCCATCGAGCTGTTCACCGGGCCG
This sequence comes from Nocardioides sp., assembly GCA_025965275.1. Lineage (GTDB taxonomy): Bacteria > Actinomycetota > Actinomycetes > Propionibacteriales > Nocardioidaceae > Nocardioides. The sequence goes on along the minus strand of JAOPXG010000239.1, from coordinate 4,817 downwards.
AAGGTGTCATAGAGGACGACGTCGACGCCGTCGAGGCTCGATGCCTGCGGATCGAGCGCGGTCACCTGGATCCGGTGCCGGTCGTCGGAGAGCATCGCGGCGACACCCGCGACGACGAGCTCGTAGTCGTTGAGGATCGCCAGGCGGATCACGGTGCTCTCAGGTGGTGCATGTCGTCGACAGTACGGCGTGTGTCGAGGACCGGTGCGCAACTGTCACCCGTCAGGGTGGGGTCCGGAGTCCTGGGCGGGGGTACCGCAGGGTCCTACCCCAGGAGGCTCCATGGATCCGAGCACGCCCGCCAAGGCCGTCAAGAAGGCCGTCAAGTCCACCGTCGAAGGTGCCGCAGCGCGCGTCGCCGAGAAGCTGGCCGAGCTGGACCGGCCGGACATCCCCGGGACCCCCGGGTCGGGAACGCCCACGGTGAAGGAGCCGACCAGGCCGGTCGAGCCGCTTCCCCCGAAGCCGGACCAGGCCGGCCCCGAGCGCCGCACGGCGACCGGCGCCCCTACCGACGCCCCCGCCGAGGCCGTGTCCGCCCAGGGACGTTTCCTCACCACCGCCCAGGGCGTGAGGCTGCGCGACTCCGACCACTCGCTCAAGGCCGGCGAGCGCGGCCCGACCCTGCTCCAGGACCACCACCTGCGCGAGAAGATCACGCACTTCGACCACGAGCGTATCCCCGAGCGCGTGGTCCACGCCCGCGGCGCCGGCGCCCACGGCACGTTCATCGGCTACGGCAACGCGCGTTCGGTGAGCAAGGCGGGCTTCCTCGCCAAGGACGTCGAGACCCCCGTGTTCGTGCGGTTCTCGACGGTTCTCGGGTCGCGCGGCTCCGCCGACACCGTGCGCGACACCCGCGGCTTCGCGACGAAGTTCTACACCGGCGAGGGCACCTTCGACCTGGTCGGCAACAACATCCCGGTGTTCTTCATCCAGGACGGCATCAAGTTCCCCGACGTGATCCACGCGGGCAAGCCGCACCCGGACCGGGAGATCCCGCAGGCGCAGAGCGCCCACGACACGTTCTGGGACTTCGTCTCCCTGCACACCGAGGCGCAGCACCACACGATGTGGAACATGTCCGACCGGGGCATCCCGCGCTCCTACCGGACCATGGAGGGCTTCGGCGTCCACACCTTCCGGTGCGTCAACGCCGCCGGCGAGACGTCGCTGGTCAAGTTCCACTGGAAGCCGAAGCTCGGCGTCCACTCCCTCACCTGGGAGGAGGCCCAGCTGCTCGCCGGCATGGACCCCGACTTCCACCGTCGCGACCTCTACGACGCGATCGAGTCCGGCGCCTTCCCGCAGTGGGAGCTCGGCGTGCAGGTCTTCGAGGACAACCCCGAGGAGATGTTCGCCGGCATCGACCTACTCGACCCGACCAAGCTCGTGCCCGAGGAGCTCGCCCCGGTCCAGCCGGTCGGCCTGCTCACGCTGACCCACAACCCGACGAACTTCTTCGCCGAGACCGAGCAGGTCGCCTTCCACGTCGGCAACCTGGTGCCCGGCATCGACGTCACCAACGACCCGCTGCTCCAGGCGCGGCTCTTCTCCTACATCGACACGCAGCTGACCCGGCTGGGCGGCCCGAACTTCTCCCAGATCCCGATCAACCGGCCGCACGCTCCGGTCAACGACATGTTCCGAGACGGCTTCCACCAGAGCGCCGTGCACGGCGGGGTGGCGCCGTACAAGCCGAACTCGCTGGACGGCGGCTGCCCGTTCTTCGCGGGCGGCGCCAAGGACGGTGCGTTCGTCGACGTGCCGGCGCGCGTCGCCGAGGCGGTCAAGGTCCGGGCCAACCCGGCGTCGTACGACGACCACTACAGCCAGACGCGCCAGTTCTGGCTCAGCATGACCGCGGTCGAGAAGGAGCACATCGTGCTCGCCTACACCTTCGAGCTCGCCAAGTGCTTCGAGCAGGCGGTCAAGGAGCGCCAGCTCCTGGCGCTGGCGAACATCGACCCGGACCTCTGCGCCCAGGTCGCGGCCGGGCTGGGGCTGCCCGCGCCCGAGGCGACCGAGGAGCTCGTCGACCTCGACCCCAGCCCCGCGCTGTCCCAGGTGGGCGAGACCTGGCCGACCGACGGCCGGATGGTCGGGATCGTGGTCGACCCCGCCGGTGACCTCTCCGGGGTCGGCGACGTGGTGGCCGCGGTGACCGCCGCCGGCATGGTGCCGCTCGTGGTGGCGCCGCACGGCGGGAAGCTGCCCGACGGCACGCCGGTGCAGCGCACGTTCGGTGCGACCCGCTCCGTCGAGTTCGACGCGGTGCTGGTCGCGGGCAGCCCGGTCCCGGCGCCCGACGCGCTCGCCGCCCGGGACAGCAAGGCCGGCGAGGACGGCGGCCCGGTGCTCGACCCACGCGTGGTCCTGCTGCTCCAGGAGAGCTTCCGGCACGCGAAGGCCATCGGCGCCTGGGGCGCGGGAGTCACCGCCCTCGAGAGCGCCGGTGTCGACGGCGCACCCGGTGTCCTCACCGGGGACGATGGGGCGGCGGTCTTCGCCGAGCTCCACGCGGCCATGGGCGCGCACCGCGTCTGGGAGCGGTTCGGGACGGTGCTGAGCTGAGGCGCGACGTCGTGGCCTCCGCCGGCGGTGCGCTGCTGGCGGGGGGCACGCGTGCGCTGGCGACGGTGCGCCCGGCGCGCAAGCCCCTCCACCCGCGAGGCGTCGTCCTGCGGGCCCGGCTCTACCGCCACGGGTCCGCGGTGCCGACCGGGGTCCGGTGGCTCGACGAGCCGGGCGAGGACGACGTCGTGGTGCGGCTCTCGCGGGCCGTCGGCCTGCCGGCGCGGCTCCCGGACATTCACGGGCTGGCCCTCCGGACCGGGTCGGGCGACGTCCTCTTCGCGTCCACCGGGTGGGGCCGCGTCAGCCGCTTCGTGCTGACCGCGAGCCGCGATCCCCAGGGGCGGCCGATGACCACGCTGCTGCCGTACCGCACCGAGGCCGGCGCGGTGCTGCTCGGCGCCCGGTCGGTGGGGGCCGAGACCTACGAGCTCGCCTGGGCGCACCGCGCCGGCGACTGGCAGCCCTTCGCGGTGCTGCGGGTCTCGACCGAGCGCGCCGCCGACCAGTCCATCTCGTTCGACCCCGTCCGCCACCCGGTGGACGGGCTGGACCAGTACCCGAGCGTGGTGCGGCTCCGTGAGCCGTCCTACGCCCGGGCCCGCCGGTCACGTCGCTGACGGGGCCGCAACAGGAGGAGAACCCATGTCCACGGACGCCATCGTGATGCTCAAGGACGACCACAAGAAGATCCTGCGCACGTTCAAGGACTTCGAGGAGGCCGGCGACAACGCCCTCAAGACCAAGGGCGACCTCGTCGACCGGATGATCGAGCTCCTCACCGTGCACACCTACATCGAGAACGAGGTCATGTACCCGCGGGTGCGCGAGCTCGTCCCGGACCTGGAGGACGACGTCCTCGAGTCCTACGAGGAGCACCACGTCGCCGACGTGCTGGTGATGGAGCTGACGGCGATGAAGCCCTCCGACGAGCGCTTCGACGCGAAGACCACCGTCCTCATCGAGAACGTCCGGCACCACATCGAGGAGGAGGAGGACGAGTGGTTCCCGAAGGTGCGGGAGGCGCTCGGCCGCACGGTCCTCCAGGACATCGGCGCCGAGATGGTCGCGGCCGAGAAGAAGGCACCGCGCCGGCCGTCCCAGCCCAGCGCCCTGAAGAAGACGATCGACGCCGTCATCTCCTGACGCGGGAAGCCCCGGGACCCGCACGCCTGCGTGAGGGCGGTCGTCCCGGGGCTCTCGGGTCGGGTCAGGCGGTGATCGCGGCGGTGTCCTCGCGGCGCTCGTCCGCCGAGTCGACGGAGATCTCGATCTTGCGGGGCTTGGCCTTCTCCGCGACCGGCACGACCAGGCGCAGCACGCCGTCGGCGTACCCGGCCTCGATGCGCTCCAGGTCCAGGTTGTCGCCGAGCACCAGCTGGCGGCTGAACACGCCGCGCGGCCGCTCGGAGGCCAGCGCCTCCCAGTCGCCGTTGCGGGCGACCCGCTCGGCACGGATGGTGAGCACGTTGCGCTCCACGTCGAGGTCGATGCTGTCGCGGGCCACGCCGGGGAGGTCGAACTCGATGACGAACCGGTCGCCCTCGCGCCACGCGTCCATCGGCATCACGGCCGGACGGTTGGTGGTGCCCAGGACCTGCTGGGCCAGGCGGTCGAGGTCACGGAACGGGTCGGTCGTACGAAGCAACATCACATGTCCTCCTGGTTCTCGTGTCACGGGCCCCCTCAGGCCCAGACCTGTATTGGCAGTTACAGGTTTTATATAGTCAACGCATGAGCCGAAGTCAAGACGAGAAGCGCAGCCGGCACCGGGGCGTGTTCGCGATCTCGGTGGCCGCCGCGATGGTGTCGATGGAGATCCAGAACCTCCGCGTCTACGAGCGCCGCGGCCTGGTCGATCCCGATCGCACGCCGGGAGGGTCACGGCTCTACAGCCCCGACGACATCGACCGCCTGCATCGGATCCGTGAGCTCCTCGCCGACGGTCTCAACCTGGCCGGAATCGCCCACGTGATGCGGCTCGAGGACCGGGTCCGGGTGCTGGAGGACCAGCTCCGCCGTCGCGACGGCACCCCTCGACGGGGCTGAGCCGCTAGTCGTCGTGTGCCGTCGCGGCGGCCCGGGTCGCCGCCGAGAAGAGAAGCAGTCGCACCATGTAGGTGCCGAAGGTCCGGCTCATGCGGGGACGGTGCCCCCGCGCGAGCCGGGGCACGCACGTCGCACGGGTGTCCCTCGCCACTGGTTAGGCTCCTGGCATGGCTGACTCCACGAGACCGATCCGT
>JAOPXG010000222.1 GCA_025965275.1 Nocardioides sp. | reverse complement strand
CGGGACCAACTGCGCCACGACCAGGGGACCTCGTCCTCTGCCGGGCAGCCGCGGGACGCGCTGTGCTGGAAGGTGAACAACCACCAAGTCGAAGGAGGCAGACGTGACCACCACCCCCGGCGTCCGTGGTAATGGACCCTCGCTCGTGGGCGAGCTGATGAGCTGGCTCGGCAACCCGCCGACGCGGCCGGAGATCCGCGTCGAGGAGTACCAAGAGGGAGACCGCCGCGTCATCCGCTCGCCCTCTCCGAGGTCAGCCGAGCGGCTCGGTGTCGTCGACCGAGAGAAGCGTGACGCTCCAGCTCGCGAGCAGGGCGAGCGCCTCTGCAGAGGCTGAGTCCGGGGGAGCGGTGTAGACGTCGATCGGGGGGCCAGGGTTGGCAGGCAGCTCGAAGGCTTCGTAGTCCAGCTCGAGCTCGCCTTCGAAAGTGTGGTGGAAGCGCTTCCGCCCGGTGCTGTGGAAGCGGACGCCCCGGATCACCTCGAGGGGTCAAGGGGCCGCTCGTCGTGTGTGCTGGTCAGGCCCTTGCCCACGGGTGAGCTCGTCCCAGTCGACCACGCAGATTGGCCCAGCCTCGGCGAGGTACGCGCGGGGGTCGCCCCAGGTTGTGTTGCCGGAGGGAGTCATACCCTGAAGCCCCTTGGAGTCGCGCCGCTCGCACCCGTCGAGCTACCGCTGTCGTTCCTCCACCGTGCGCTTCAATCGCTGCAGCGAGCACCCGCGCAACGCGATGGTGCTAGATTCCCTGGCCTCGCAGAGCGAGGCACACGCCAGTGGCCGCCGGATGACTCCCACCGGCTCATCACCTCCACCGGGGGCTCGTGTGTATCGGTCATGACGGGAAGTCAGGGTTCTCGACGCCTTGGCGTACGGACGCCGATGCCGCCCGCGCCTTGACACAGCACCTGCCGGGTTCCGGCTCCAGGCAGGCAGTGATGTCGGAGTCCAGGCCGTCGGCCACTCCCTGCACGAACGCCTGGTTGAGTCCGCACACCAGTGCGGTGTGCTTACGAGCCAACACGTCGAACGGGCAGTTGGAGAGCATCACCTCATCGTCTCGGACCTGTGGCTCGAAACCTTGGGTGCTCAGCACCTCAGCCAGGGCAGTGAGCGACACGGCCCGATCGAGACCATCGACGACCTGCCCCAGTGTCAGTCCCTCGTAGCGGGCAGACTCGTGCAGCGCCTCGGTGAGGGGCATTCCCTCGGCGGCGCGCGTCACTGCCGCAGCCAGGATGTCGCCGACCAGCTCGTAACGCCGTGGCGGCAGGGAGACGGCAAACTCTCGCGAGGCACGGCGGTAGAGCTTGCTCGGCCGACCGGCGCCGGGACCGGTCTTGCCGCTCAGGCGCCGGTACTCCACCTCCAGCAGACCCTCGGTCACGAGCCGGTCGAGGTGGAAGTTCACGTTGTGCACGGCCACACCCAGCGCAGCCGCGGCCTGCTCGCGGCCAACCGGCTCGGCCTGTCCGGACACGTACTCATACAGCGCCCGCCGGGTGTCATCGGCCAGCGCCCCGATGCCGGCGGCCTGCGCACTCAAGTCCACAGCAGGAGTCTAAAACAGAATTCTCTTGACACAAGAGGACCGGGGGCATCTAATTCAAAGTATCTTCTGTTTTAGAGAGGACTAGCCATGGCCACCACAACCAATCCCGCCGGAACCCCCGCCGGAACCCCCGCCGGCGCGACCCATACCGACCTCGGTGCCGACCGCGCCTTCATGCTGCTGCGCACGGTGTTCACGATCGCCCCGATCGCGTTCGGCGTGGACAAGTTCGCTGAAATTCTCACCAAATGGGAGCAGTACCTGGCCCCTTGGATCAACGACATCGTCCCCGGGGATGCCCACCAGGCGATGCTGACCGTGGGCGTCATCGAGATCGTCGCCGGCATCGCAGTCGCCGTCGCACCTCGCTACGGGGCCCTCTTGGTCGCCGGCTGGTTGGTCGGGATCATCGTGAACCTGGTCAGCATGGGCGAGTACTACGACATCGCCCTGCGCGACTTCGGGCTCCTCGTCGGCGCCTTGGCCCTCGCGGTACTGGCCTTCGACCGCGGCAAGGCCGCAGCGTGACCAGCACCGCCACCGACGCCACCGACCGGGCTGCGCACCGGGCTGTCGACCAGGTCGCGACGCGGCGGTGGCGACCGCGTGTCACACATACGCGGCCGGAGATCGACCCCGGGGCGGCAGAGCAGGCTGCCGCGGACCTGCTCACCGCCCTGGGGCTGGACCTGACCGACGAGAACCTCGTCGAGACCCCGCGCCGCATGGCCCAGGCGCTGATCGAGATGACCAGCGGATCGGACTTCGAGCTGACCACCTTCCCCAACGACGAGGGCTACGACGAGCTCGTGCTCGTGAGGGACATCCCGCTGCAATCGGTGTGCGAGCACCACATGCTGCCCTTCGTCGGCATCGCCCACATCGGCTATCTCCCCGGTGAGCGCATCCTGGGGCTCTCGAAGTTCGCTCGGATGGTCGACCTCTACGCCCGCCGGCCCCAGACCCAGGAACGGCTCGCCAAACGCATCGCCGACCACCTCCAAGGCGAGCTGCAGCCGCGCGGCGTCGGCGTGGTCATCGAGGCCGAGCACACCTGCATGAGCCTGCGCGGGGCCAGAGCCGCAGGCGCCCGCACTACCACCTCCGCACTGTTCGGCCGGCTCCGCGACGACCCCCGAAGCCGAGCCGAGTTCCTCGCCCTCACCAGGAGCACGCCATGAACATCGTCGTCATCGGCGCCGGGCTCGCCGGCGCCAACGCAGTTCAAGAGCTGCGCACCCAGGGCTACCCCGGCGACATCACCCTGATCGGCGCCGAACCCCGCCCGCCGTACGAGCGTCCACCGCTCTCCAAGGGCCTCCTGCTCGGCAGCGCCGAGCCCGACTCGGTCTTCGTCCACGACACCGCCTGGTACGCCGACCAGCAGATCGACCTCCTCACCGACACCACGGTCACCGGCATCGACCTGGACACCGGGCACGTCGTCGCCGGCGGACGACAGCTGCCCTATGACCGCCTGCTCCTCACCACCGGTGCCCAGCCGCGCCGCCTGCCGCTCTCCGACGGCGCCGGAGCAGACGTCGTCTACCTCCGAACCCTCGACGACGCCCTCGCCCTCAACGCCAGGCTGACCGAACATCTCCTGATCGTCGGCGCCGGCTGGATCGGACTCGAGGTCGCCGCGGCCGCACGCCAGGCTGGCGGCACCGTCACCATTGTCGAGCCCGCCGCCCTCCCTTTGGCCCATGTGCTGGGCGACGAACTCGGTCTCCTCTTCGCCGACCTGCACCGCGAGCACGGTGTCGACCTCCGGCTGAGGACGTCGGTCGCCGTGATCGACCACACCCGGGGACGGACCACCGTCCGGCTCTCCGACGGAAGCGAGCTCAACCCTGACCTGATCCTGGTCGGCATCGGCGCCGAACCCGACGACCACCTCGCGGCCACGGCCCGGCTGGCCACTGACCACGGCGTTCTGGTCGACGCCCGGCTGTGCGCCAGCGACCCGCATGTCTACGCCGCGGGCGACGTCGCCAACCAGGACCACCCCCTTCTCGGGCGGATCCGAGTCGAGCACTGGGACACCGCTATCCACCAGGGCCGTCACGCCGCCCGCAGCATGCTCGGCGACGACGAGCCCTATACCCGGCAGCCGTACTTCTTCACCGACCAGTACGACCTCGGCATGGAGTACGTCGGCCACGTCGGCCCGAAGGGCTACGACGAACTGGTGATCCGCGGCGACTTCGCCAGCCGCGTCACCACCGCCTTCTGGATCAAAGCCAACCACGTCGTGGCCGGTATGCACACCAACGACTGGGACGCCATCGACCCGATCCGGGCATGGATCGGCAGTGAAGCCGACGACGATCTGCGAAACCCGGCCATCCCCCTGGCCGACCTGGCCACCCCTCCCGGCGTGAAGCCAGCAGCGAATCGCTGAATGCGACGAAGTCCGCGCGACCTGGGGTGAATGGAACCAGCCGATGACCACCGCGTTCGTCGCTACCGGAGGCGGAAGCCTCGGCGCCGTCCAGGTGGGCACGCTGCAAGGTCTCGCCGAGCGCGGCGGCAGCCCCGACTGCTGTTGGGTACCTCCTGCGGCGCGCTGAACGCCCGCCTGGGTGGCCGGACACGGAATGTCCCGCGATTCGCTGAACGAGCTCGCCGCGGTGTGGACCAGTCTGCGAAGGAGCGACATGTTCCCCGACGACGCCCGTCAGGTACTGCGCGGACTCCTCCTTGGCCTGAGCCCGGCCGTGATGACGAATCGCAAACTTCGCCACTTCATCCACACCCGCTCCAGCATCCACGACCTCACCCAAGCCCAGTGGGGCGCCGACGCCACTAGCGCGTCAGGCGGCATATTCACAGGTCAGCGGCTAGTTCCTCAGATGAACGCAGTTGTCGGCAAAGGACCGCGCTCACGCTCAGCTTCGTCGGCGTCTTCCCCATGACCCACCACGTGGAGTGCGTCGCCCCGCTGACCAGGTGAGCACATTTCCTCGGTGTCGTGTATCTTGATGTCAAGAGATATCGCTCCGCGGCTACGCCGTTCGGGTTAGGGCAGCCTTCCTTTTGCCCGGCTCCCCGGCGGCGGCAGGATGGGGGAGCGATCAGGTGACGACGAGACTTCGAGACATCAGGAGATGACTGCTGTGGCCAGTCAGGACAGCTTCGGTGCGAAGAGCACCCTGGACGTGGACGGAAAGTCCTACGAGATCTTCCGCCTCGACGCGGTCGAGGGCGAGGGCCTGGACGTCGCGTCCCTGCCGTTCAGCCTGAAGGTGCTGCTGGAGAATCTCCTGCGCACCGAGGACGGCGCCGACATCACGGCCGACGACATCAAGGCGATCGCCGGCTGGGACGCGGACGCCGACCCGAGCAAGGAGATCCAGTTCACGCCGGCGCGCGTGATCATGCAGGACTTCACCGGCGTCCCCTGCGTCGTCGACCTCGCCACCATGCGCGAGGCGATGGCCGACCTCGGCGGCGACCCGTCGAAGATCAACCCGCTCGCGCCCGCCGAGATGGTCATCGACCACTCCGTGATCGCCGACGTCTTCGGCACGCCCGAGGCGTTCGGCCGCAACGTCGAGATCGAGTACGAGCGCAACCGCGAGCGCTACCAGTTCCTGCGCTGGGGCCAGGACGCGTTCGACGACTTCAAGGTCGTCCCGCCCGGCACCGGCATCGTGCACCAGGTCAACATCGAGCACCTCGCCCGCACGATCTTCACCCGTGAGGTCGACGGCGAGCTGCAGGCCTACCCCGACACCTGCGTCGGCACCGACTCCCACACCACGATGGTCAACGGCATCGGCGTGGTCGGCTGGGGCGTCGGCGGCATCGAGGCCGAGGCGGCGATGCTCGGCCAGCCCGTCTCCATGCTGATCCCGCGCGTGGTCGGCTTCAAGCTGAACGGCGACCTGCCCGAGGGCACGACCGCGACCGACCTGGTGCTGACCATCACCGAGATGCTGCGCAAGCACGGCGTGGTCGGCAAGTTCGTGGAGTTCTACGGCTCCGGCGTGTCGGCCGTGCCGCTGGCCAACCGGGCCACCATCGGCAACATGAGCCCGGAGTTCGGCTCGACGTGCGCGATCTTCCCTGTCGACGCGGAAACCATCGAGTACCTGAAGTTCACCGGCCGCGACGCCGACCAGGTGGCGCTCGTCGAGACGTACGCGAAAGAGCAGGGACTCTGGCACGACCCGGCCGTCGAGCCG
>JAOPXG010000211.1 GCA_025965275.1 Nocardioides sp. | reverse complement strand
GGTCACGGCACGTCGCTGCCTCTCGGGCTCGTCAGGCGCAGTTGGGCCAGGCGCCCCAGCCCTGGCCGTTCTGGATCCGCTCCGCGACCTTGATCTGCTGGTCCTTGCTGGCGTTGTCCGGGAACTCGGCGAACCGCTGGCCGCCGTACCCGTCCCAGGTGCCTTTGCTGATCTGCAGGCCTCCGTAGTAGCCGTTGCCCGTGTCGATGTGCCAGTCGCCACCGGACTCGCACTCGGCGATCCGGTTCCACGTCCGCTCGGGCGCGGCTCCGGCCGGTGCGCTCATCGCGACGACCGGGGTGATGGTGGCCGCCGCGAGGGCGACCGTGGAGATGAGGGTGCGCGTGCGCATCATGGGATTCCTCCGAGACACCTGCGGAACCAGCCGCCCTCCGGGCGGGGCTCACGTTCCTGTCCGAACCGTGTTGCGGTCGGCCCCCCGGCCGGACAGGACTCGGCGTGGGCGGGAGGCCGTCCCGGATTGCCGGGACCCTTCGACCATACGCAGGGGTGCGGGGGCGATCCCAAGCCAGGACGGCGGATCCCGGCGTGAGACGGCCCACACACCGCGGGTGCGGGAAACTGGGGCATGGCCGTCCCGCAGACCGGAATCTTCGCCCTGGGCAACCTGGCGCACTCCTACCTCGAGCTCGACCTGCGCGAGCCCGCCGACGCCGCCGCCCTCGTGGCGGCGGTGGCCGACCTCTCCGAGCCGCGCACCACGATGGGCGGCGTCAACCTGGTCGCCGGCTTCCGCCCCGAGGTGTGGCGTGCCGCCGCACCGGACCGCTCCCCCGCCGGCCTGCACGGCTTCGACGAGCCCGTCGTCGGCATCGAGGGCTTCACGATGCCGGCCACCCAGCGCGACCTGGTGCTGTGGATCGCCAGCGGGTCGTACGACGTGGTCTTCGACGCAGCGATCGGCATGATCGCGGCCCTCGCGGACGTCGCCGTGCTGGTCGACGAGACCGTGAGCTGGTCCTACCACCGCGACCTCGACCTCACCGGCTTCATCGACGGCACCGAGAACCACTCCCTCCTGGTCGCGCCGCAAGAGGCGCTCGTGCCCGCCGGCTCTCCGGGCGCCGGCGGCTCGGTGCTGCTGCTCCAGAAGTGGGTCCACGACGCGCCGGCCTGGACCGCGCTGGGCCAGGAGCAGCAGGAGCAGGTCATCGGCCGCACCAAGGCGGACAGCGTCGAGCTCGACGACAAGCCGGAGAGCTCCCACGTGGCCCGCACGGACCAGGACGAGTTCGGCCAGATCTTCCGGCGCAACACGCCGTACGGCTCCGTCACCGAGCACGGCACGATGTTCGTCGGGTTCAGCGCCGAGCAGGCGCCGCTCGCCACGATGCTCGACAGCATGGCGGGCCTGACCAACGGCGTCCGCGACGCGCTGACCCGCTACACGACCGCGCTCACCGGCGGCTACTACTTCGTGCCGTCCGCCGACGACCTGGTGGCGTTCGCCTCTCCAGAAGAGGACGACTGAACGGGGGCCACCGAGGATGCGAAAGATCCCCAGATGAGAGTCGTTGGGCCTGCGAAAGGTGCTGAGTAACGTCGCACCATGAGGGACGACCTCACGGTGACCATCTGGACGCCGGCCGGTGTCCTCGGCGTCGCGGCGGCCGCCCTCGTGACCGGAAGCATGTTCGAGCACGTCTGGAACGGGTACCTGAAACCGTCCGATGTCATCACCCATCGCATCCCGCTCGAGCACATCGCCGAGGGGTACCACATCGTCCCCGCCAAGCCCGACGACTGCATCAAGCCCCTCATCGTCACCGACGCAGCATGACCACCAAGACGACCGCCATGACCAACACCCCGCACCCGTCGCCGTACACGGGGGACAACCCGTCGCTCCCGGAGACCGCCGACGAGCTCCGCGCCCGCATCCCCGGGTGGGGCGCCGACCTCACCCCGGTGTTCGGGACCTCCTGCCCACCGAAGGGGCTGTCCGGCAAGATCCGGCGTCTGGCGCACGCCCACCACCCGCTCGACCCGCTCGTCGTCCTCGGCCCCCGGGTCCTGGCCGGCGCGGCCGGCGTCGCTCTGGCGCGTCGAGCGGCGGGCAGGCGCACGAGCACGTGACCCCTCTCCTGCCGGTCATGGCGGCGGACCCGGCGGGTCTGCTGCCGGCCCGCGAGCAGATGGCGCTGTCCCTGGGCTGGCACATCGTGCTGGCCTGCTTCGGGGTGGCGTTCCCGGCGATGATCTTCGTGATGCACCGTCGCGCCATCGTCCGCTCGGACCCGGTCGCGCTCGGTCTCGCCAGGCGGTGGTCGAAGGTCTCCGCGGTCCTGTTCGCCATCGGCGCCGTCTCGGGAACCGTCCTCAGCTTCGAGATGGGCCTGCTGTGGCCCGGGCTGATGGGACCGTTCGGTGACGTCCTCGGGTTCCCGTTCGCCCTCGAGGGCCTGTCGTTCTTCGTCGAGGCGATCTTCCTGGGCATCTACCTCTACGGCTGGGACCGGCTCCCACCCCGGCTGCACCTGCTGATGCTGCTTCCGATGGCCGCCGCCGGTGTCGTCGGCACCTACTGCGTCGTGTCGGTCAACGCGTGGATGAACATGCCGACCGGGTTCCGCATGGTCAACGGCCAGGTCACCGATGTCGACCCGTGGGCGGTGCTGTTCAACTCCGGGACACTGCTCCAGTTCGCGCACATGTGGGTCGGCGCGTTCATGGTCGTCGGGTTCGTCGTCGCGGCCGTGTACGCCGCCGGGATGCTTCGTGGGCGACGCGACGAGCACCACCGCCTCGGGTTCACCGTCCCGTTCGTCTTCGCGACCGTTGCCGCGCTGCTGCAGCCGGTCGTCGGCCACGTCCTCGGCATCCGCCTGGGGCAGACGCAACCGTCGAAGCTGGCGGCGTTCGAGCTCGCCACCACCACGGAACAGCCGGCACCGTTGCGCCTGGGTGGTCTCCTGGTCGACGGTGAGCCGCGGTGGTTCCTCGAGATCCCGAAGTGGGGCTCGTTCATCGCCCGCGGGTCCTTCGGCAAGCCCGTCCGTGGCCTCGACACGTTCCCGGTTGCGGACCAGCCGCCCGTGAACATCACCCACGTCGCATTCCAGGTGATGATCGGGATCGGTTCCTTGCTCGCGCTCGCCGTCGTCGTGTTCTGGCTCGCTCGTTGGCGGGGTCGAGACCTGCGGGACAACCGCTGGTTCCTGAGGTTCGCTGTCATCGCCGGACCACTCGCCGTCGTCGCGCTGGAGTGCGGGTGGATCGCGACCGAGGTCGGACGGCAACCGTGGACCGTCTGGCACGTGCTTCGCACGACCGACGCGGCCACCGACAACCCCGGCCTGTGGTGGAGCTACGCGGGCGCGTGCGTCGTCTACGTGGGCATGACCAGCGGCGCATGGGTCGTGCTCCGGTCGATGGCGCGACGATGGCGCGCCGGTGAGGAAGACCTGCCCAGCCCGTACGGGCCACAGAGGCAGGACGCATGACCCTCCCCGTGCTGGTCGCAGCCGCCCTGTTCGCCGGGGTCATCGCCTACGGGCTCTTCGGCGGCGCGGACTTCGGGACGGGGTTCTTCGACCTGACCGCCGGGAGCAGCACCCGCGGCGCCGAGCTCCGCACCCTCGTCGACCACAGCATCGGGCCCGTGTGGGAAGCGAACCACGTGTGGCTCATCTTCGTGCTGGTCACCTGGTGGACCGCGTTTCCCACGACCTTCGCCGCAGCGACCAAGACCCTCTTCGTGCCGTTCCTGCTGGCACTGCTCGGCATCGTCCTGCGCGGGGCCGCGTTCGCGTTCCGCAAGTACTCCGGCACGCTGGCCCAAGCACGTCTCTTCGGTGCGGTGTTCGCCGGGTCATCGCTCATCGCGCCGTTCTTCTTCGGCACCATCGCCGGCGCCATCGCCTCGGGTCGCGTACCCGCCGACGGCAACGGCGACCTATGGGCGTCCTGGCTGACACCGACATCGCTGTTCGGCGGAGTCATCGCCGTCGGCACGTGCTCGTTCCTCGCCGGGGTCTTCCTCACCGCCGACGCCGATCGCTCCGGCCACCCCGAGCTCGCCTCGACCCTGCGACGCCGGACGCTCGCGGTCGGGCTGGCCACTGGCGCTGTCGTCTTCGCCGCCCTGGTGCCCATCACGCGTGACGCGACCACCTTGAGCGACGGCCTCACCGGGCGTGCCGCCCCACTCGTCGTCATCTCGGGGCTCGCTGGGGCCGCCACTCTTGTGCTGGTCTTCATGAGGCGCTTCTCCCCGGCACGCCTCAGCGCCCTGGTCGCGGTGGCCACGGTGCTGCTCGGTTGGGGGGTCGCGCAGTACCCGTGGATGCTCGTCGACGAGGTGACCATCGACGACGGTGCCGGGGCCGACGCGACCCTCGTCGCACTCCTGGTCGCCGTCGGGCTCGCGGTGGTGCTGGTGCTCCCGGCTCTTGCCTACCTGTTCCGGCTCACCCAGTCGGAACGATGGACACTACGGTGAATGGCCCCACGCTCGTCGTCGCCGGCATCGCAACGCTGCTTCGCCGCACCTGACCGGGTCGAGGTCGTCGAGCCCGACGCGAACAAGCCCAGACCGCCCCGGGTTCCCGGACACAACGGTCCGTGTCTCTCCCGGTGGGGACGAGAGCGCGCCATGGACCATCGTCCGCCTCCGCTGCCGTCGTCCCCCGCAACTAAGGCATACTGACGCGCGGGTCGGCCGGAAGTCAGGGGCGAACTGCACAGCGGTGTTTCCGAAGTCCAATTCGACGTGATTGCCGACCCCGGCCCCTGT
>JAOPXG010000154.1 GCA_025965275.1 Nocardioides sp. | reverse complement strand
GGCCGTCGTCGCGATCAGTGAGTGCCGCTTGAGCATGGAGCGCCTCCTCGGGTCGGACGCACACCCGCGTCCGTTTGCAGAATGGCAGAAGAATGCCGCGCGCAGCAGCAGATCGCCGGGAACATTTCGCGGTCGCCACGCCTGGGCGACGGCTCCCATGCGGTGGCCTGCGTCCGGTCGGTCCGCACGGCACTGCAGCGGTCGCGCCCGCAGATCACCCGGAATGGGTGGTTCGTCGGCTGCCCCGGGGCGGTACCAAGGAGTCAGGTAACTGGCAGGTCCCGGGGCCTCCCCTTACGCAGTGCGTGCGGTCCCGGGACCTTGCCACCACTGTCAGCCTCCCGCGGGCTTCTCCGGGGCGCCGGCGTCCTCCGGGTCTCGAGTGAAGAACGAGATGCGCCCGTCGGCCTCGAGCACGGCGTACTCGATCTCGGACGTGCGCCGGATGCCCTGCTCGCGGGCCGCGACCAGGAGGTCGGCGACCGAGAGGCGTTGTCGCCGCATGCCCTCCTCGACCGGCTGACCGTCCCGGAAGACGAGCACCGGCCGGCCGGTGACCACCGGGCGGACCTTCGGGAAGCGCCACTGGACCCAGGAGAGCGCGACGGTCAGCAGCGCGAACGTGCCGACGGCGAGCAGGCCGGCCGTGACGGAGTAGTCCTGCTGGGTGACGGCCTGCTGCACCAGGTCGCCCATGGTGACGTAGAGGAGCAGCTCGAACGTGCTGAGCTCACCCAGGGTCGAGCGGCCGACGGCACGGGTGACGAGCCACAGGAAGACGAAGACGACCAGGGCTCGGATCACGATCTCCACGGGGACCTCCGCTCGGACGGGTTCATGGCAGCAGCAGGGTGTCGAAGTCGACCGAGGCGACGGGGGAGCCGTCCTCGAGGACGCTGAGGGTGCCGTCGCGGCCGACCTGGCTGGACGGCTGGATGTAGGCGTCGTACGACACGACGAAGGTGTCGCCGGGCGGCGCGGCGAACGTCAGGTAGAGCGTGTGGCCGTCGCGGGTCGCGTCGGAGGGGTCCGGCGCGAAGCCCTGGGTCTCGTAGATGTCGAAGTAGTCGCCGGTCACGGCGAGGGTGATGTCCTTCCCGAACCCGCCCTCGTGGGTGACGGTGACCTGCCACGGCACGTCGTCGCCCGCGCGGGCCGTCGTCGCGTGGCGCAAGGAGAGTCGGTAGCCACCCGCCTCGTCGGTCTCGGTGGCCGTGCGTACGCCGAGGAAGCCGGCGAGCCCGGCCAGCACGAAGACCAGCAACAGGGCGAGGAAGCCGCGGCGGCTCCAGATCGCCAGCCGGCCCTGTGCGCTGGTCTCGATGCCCTCGAGCGTCGAGGAGGGGACGTCCACCTGCTCGGTCTAACACCGAGTCGGGCTTTACGATCCTCGACACGCCGCCACCGATCGACCGGTTGGTCCTCTAAGAAGGTCGAGTCACTAGACTTACGCCATGACGACCGCTGCGCCGACCACGGCGCCGATACGCACCGACAACGACCTTCGGGTCTCGATCGTCGGCGGCGGCGCCAGTGGGGTGCTGACCGCCGTCAACCTGCTCGCCGGTGGGGACGCCCGGCTCCGGGTGACGATCCACGAGACGCTCCCGGTGATCGGC
Source organism: Nocardioides sp. (assembly GCA_025965275.1). GTDB lineage: Bacteria > Actinomycetota > Actinomycetes > Propionibacteriales > Nocardioidaceae > Nocardioides. The sequence continues at coordinate 2,369 of JAOPXG010000154.1, read as the reverse complement.
GCCGGCATCGCCTACGGCACCACCGACGCGCGGCACCTGCTGAACGTCCGGGCCCGGCACATGAGCGCCTTCCCGGACACGCCGTCCGACCTCATCGACTGGTACCGGGCGACCGGGCGCGCCATCGACCCGCAGGCGTTCCTGCCCCGGCGGGAGTACGCCGACTACCTGCGCGACCGACTGGCCGACGTGGCCGACGACCGGCTGCGCGCGTTCGTCGGGCGCGTCGACGACGTGGTGCCGACAGGCGGCCGGTACGAGGTGCACAGCGCGGGGGTGGAGCCGACCGAGGCCGACGCCGTCGTCCTCGCCTACGGCAACTCCGCGCCGTCCCCGCTGACGGTGGATGGCGACGCGCTGCCCGAGGCCACCTGGCACGTCCCCAACCCGTGGGACCTCACCTGGATCGAGCGGCTGCCCGAGGACGCGGTGGTGGCGCTGGTCGGCACCGGCCTGACGGCGATCGACACCGCGATCACCGTGCTCGAGGGCGCCCCCGGGCGCCGGGTCGTGATGACCAGCCGGCACGGACTGCTGCCCGAGGCCCACGTCGAGCAGCAGTCGACGGCCTGGGTCAGCCGCGTCCCCGAGGGCCCGTTGACCGCTGACCAGCTGGCCGCCTTCTTCGACGACCAGGTCGCGGCCGCGCGCCGGCAGGACGTCGACTGGCGCGCCGTCGTCGACGGGCTCCGTGCCCCGACCCAGTCCATCTGGCTACGGCTCGACCTCGACGAACGGCGCCGTTTCCTGTCCCGCTACGCCCGGCACTGGGAGGTCCGCCGGCACCGGATGGCCCCCGAGATCGCCGCCCGGCTCGACGGCTACCGCCGCGACGGCCGGCTGCGGCTCACGACGGGCGGCATCACCGCGCTGTCGGCGCGCCACGGCTCCTGCCAGGTGCGCTTCGGTGCCGACGGGCAGCAGGTGCGGGTCGACGCCGTGGTCAGCTGCACCGGCCCGCAGACCGACATCACCCGTAGCCGGAACCCGCTCCTGCGCAACCTGCGCGAGCGCTCCCTCGTGGCTCCGGACGCCTTGCGCCTCGGGCTCAGCTGCCGGCCGACCGGCGAGGTGCTCGACGAGACCGGCGAGGTCGTTCCCCGGGTCTACGCCGTCGGCCCGCCCCGCAAGGGCACGCTCTACGAGTCCACCGCGATCCCCGAGATCCGCGCCCAGGCCGCGGCGGTCGCCCGGGCCCTCACCGCGCAGGAGTCGGTGCCGCGCGCCTGACCGGTCAGCGGTTCACACAGACGTCGTCCGGGAGGGTGGCGAGGACGGGCACGGCGTCGTCGGAGAGTCCCTGGAGGTAGTACCAGTCGACCTTGCCGGTCTCGTCGTACCGGTCCAGGTTGTGGACGACCTCGTAGCCCGAGTCGCGCAGGCGGTCGGTGACCGCCTGGTTGATCACCGGCTCGTCCCCGGGGACGATTCGTGAAGGTTCTGTGCAGGTCGCACGGGCCGTGGGTGGCCGTCACGGTGTTGAGGAAGGCGCGCAGCGCCTGTCGAAACCCCCGCAGCCGAGCCGCCGCCTACCTGTTCGGGCGTGAGCATGGGTGTGGCCCCGCCGGCCGTAGCCGGCGGGGTCGGGTGGTCAGGTATGTCGTTGGTGGGTGAGGTCGTTGATGTAGACGTGTCCGAGCGGGCTGGTCCACTTGAAGATGCGGGGTGCGATGCGTTCGTAGGTCCAGCCGCCGTGGGTCTTGTACCGGTGGTGGTGCCGGCACAGGGGTGCGAGGTTGCAGGAGCAGGTCGGTCCGCCGGAGTCGAAGTCGATGATGTGGTCGCCGTCGCAGGAGCGTGAGGGTCGGGTGCAGTGCATGAAGACGCAGGTCGGGTGCGTGAGCATCATCTGCTCCCTGAGGAGCGGGGTGGGGTCGTGGCCCTGGTTCCAGCGGTGCTCGTTGAGGTCGATCACCTGCCGGGTGTGCACGCTGGCGGACTGGCACCAGTCGCGGACCTGGTCCATGGAGTGGAAGCTGCGGGTGTTCTCCAGCTTCGCGAAGGGGCCGCCGTCGGTGTGCACGTTCATCACGACCTGCCGGCGCGGGAACTCCAGGGTGCCCTGGTGGCGGGCGAGGTCGCCGGCGGCCATGGACCGGCGTACGTCCAACGACTCCTCGCAGCCGAGGTCGGCCAGCCTCTGGGCGCCGGTGGTGATCGCGTCGTCGAGGTCGAGGGCGTCGGCGAGGTCGTGGGTGCCGCGGAGGTCGACGGTGCCGTCGAACGAGTCCTGGTGGGTGTGCACGTCGAAGCAACGGCCATCGGCAGCCGCTTGGCGGCGGGCTTCTGCCTCGACCGGGTCGAACCGGACCCGCGCTTCTTCCACGACCCGCTCCAACTGGGCGAAGGACAGTCGAGCGGCGGTGGGG